>CALJZP010000212.1 GCA_937983545.1 uncultured Azonexus sp. | reverse complement strand
TTCTGCGCGCCGGCCTCGAGGTGCTGGCGGCAG
Source organism: uncultured Azonexus sp. (assembly GCA_937983545.1). Taxonomy (GTDB): domain Bacteria; phylum Pseudomonadota; class Gammaproteobacteria; order Burkholderiales; family Rhodocyclaceae; genus Azonexus. Next base: position 27,482 of record CALJZP010000212.1, on the reverse strand, counting down.
CTCTGATCGGTGAGAAACAGGCCGGTCGCCTCGATGACGACATCGGCGCGAACGCCGCCCCAGTTCAGTTCGGCCGGATTCTTGACCGCACTGAGGCGGATGCTGCGGCCGTTGACGATCAGCTTGTCGCCGTCGACCGCGATGTCGCCGGCGAACTTGCCGTGCACCGAGTCGTGCTTGAGCAGGTAGGCGAGGTAGTCCGGTTCGAGCAGGTCGTTGATGGCGACCACTTCGAGATCGGCGAACTCCGCCTGTTCGGCGATGGCCCGCAAGGCCATGCGCCCGATGCGGCCGAAGCCGTTGATGGCAACCCGAATGGGCATGGTGTGTCTCCTTGATGATATGAATTCTGGGCAAAGCCGCCCCCGCACACCCGGAAGTCGGGCGCGAGGGCTTGAGGATTCGGAGCCCGGCGAACCGGGCCGGGACTCAGGTCAGCGTCTAGAAGTCGCCATCGGCACCGCCGGCACGGACGACGGCGCGCAACACCGTCTGCACCAGGTTCGCGGCGGTCAGGCCGAAGTGCTGATACAGGGCGGGTGCCGGGCCGGACTCACCGAACTCGTCGATGCCGAGCACTTCGCCGTCCAGCCCGACGTATTTGCGCCAGATGTCGGTCTGCCCGGCCTCGACCGCCACGCGGGCGATATCCGGCGGCAGCACGGCATTCTTCCAGCTCGCCGGCTGACGGTCGAAGCGGCGCGTACAGGGCATGGACACCACGCGCACCGGAACGCCCTGGGCCTTGAGCGCGGCCTGGGCCTGCATGGCCAGTGACACTTCCGAACCGGTGGCGATGATCAGCGCCTGCGCCGGGCCGTCAGACTCCGACAGCACGTAACCGCCCCGGCTGGCACCTTCCGCCCGGCCGGGTTCGCCACCGTACTGAGGGAGGTTCTGGCGCGACAGGAGCAGGGCGGAAGGTCCGTCGCGGCGTTCCAGCGCTTCGCTCCAGGCAACGGCCGTTTCCAGCTCGTCGCAGGGGCGCCAGACATCGAGTCCGGGGATGACGCGCAGGCTCGCCGCATGTTCGATCGGCTGGTGGGTCGGCCCATCCTCGCCGAGGCCGATGGAGTCGTGGGTCAGGACATGGACGACGCGCTGCTTCATCAGCGCGCTCATCCGGATGGCGTTGCGGGCGTAGTCGGAGAACACGGCGAAGGTGCCGCCGTAGGGAATCAGCCCGCCGTGCAGCGCGACGCCGTTCATGATCGCCGTCATGCCGAATTCGCGCACGCCGTAGGAAATGTAATTGGACACTTCGCCGTAGGCGGTCGCGTGCAAGGCGCGGCTGCCCTTGCCGGCGGTCAGGTTGGAGCCGGTCAGGTCGGCCGAACCGCCCAGCAGTTCCGGGACGCGGTCGACCAGGTAGTCGAGGCTGTTCTGCGACGACTTGCGGGTGGCGATGGCACCCTCCTTGGCAGCGGCCGTGGCGAGCAGTGCCTTGCGGATTTCCGGCCATTTTTCCGGCAGGCCGCCGGCCTGGGTGCGCTCGAATTCGGCCGCCAGTTCAGGGTATTGCTTGCGGTAGGCAACGAAACGGACCTGCCACTCGGCTTCGGCGGCAGCGCCGGACAGGCGGGCATCCCAGGCCTCGCGCAAGGCGGCCGGCACCTCGAAAGGCGCGTGCGGCCAGTTCAGGGCGGCGCGGGTGGCGGCCACTTCTTCGGCACCGAGCGGCGCGCCGTGCACATCGTGGCTGCCGACCTTGTTCGGCGAGCCCCAGCCGATCTGCGTGCGACAGACGATCAGCGTCGGCTTGCCCGCCGCCTTGGCTTCGGCGATGGCCGCACCGACCGCAGCCGCATCGTGCCCGTCAACCGGGCCGACAACATGCCAGCCGTAGGCGCGGAAGCGGGCCGGCGTGTCGTCGCGGAACCAGCCCTCGACATGGCCGTCGATGGAGATGCCGTTGTCGTCGTAGAAGGCAACCAGCTTGTCGAGGCCCCAGACCCCGGCCAGCGAACAGGCTTCGTGGCTGATGCCTTCCATCAGGCAGCCGTCGCCGAGGAAGACCCAGGTACGGTGATCGACGATGCTGCATTCCGGCTGGTTGTAGCGCTCGGCCAGCAGCTTCTCGGCCAGTGCCATGCCGACGGCGTTGGTCAGCCCCTGGCCGAGCGGCCCGGTGGTCGTCTCGACGCCCGGGGTATGGCCGACTTCCGGATGTCCCGCCGTCTTGCTGCCGAGTTGGCGAAAGGACTGCAGCTGTTCCAGCGGCAGGTCGTAGCCGGTGAGGTGAAGCAGCGCGTAGAGCAGCATCGAGCCGTGGCCGTTGGACAGCACGAAGCGGTCGCGGTCCGGCCATTGCGGGTTGGTCGGGTTGTGCTTCAGGTGGTCACGCCAGAGCACTTCGGCAATGTCGGCCATGCCCATGGGCGCGCCGGGGTGGCCTGACCTGGCTTTCTCGACGGCGTCGATGGCGAGGAAGCGGACGGCATTCGCCAGCTCGCGGCGGAAAGCAATTTCGGTGTGGTTTCTTTCCATGGGTTTCTCCTCAGGCGCGACGCTTCAGGTCCATCAGGCGGAGGACCATGGGGGTGAAGATCATCTGCATGGCCAGGCCCATCTTGCCGCCGGGGACGACCAGCGTGTTCGGGCGGGTGAGCATGGAACCGTGCAGGATGGAAAGCAGGTACTGAAAGTCGATGCCCTTGGGGTTGGCAAAGCGGATGACGACCATGCTTTCGTCGGCCGTCGGGATGTCGCGGGCGATAAAGGGATTGGAGGTATCGACGATGGGCACGCGCTGGAAATTGACGTGGGTACGGCCAAACTGCGGGCACAGGTGACTGACATAATCCGGCATGCGGCGCAGGATGGTATCGGTGACGGCCTCCTGCGAGTAGCCGCGCATCTTCTGGTCGCGGTGCAACTTCTGTATCCACTCCAGGTTGATGATGGGCACAACGCCGACGCAGAGATCGACCTGTGCCGCGATGTCGATCCCGTTGCCGGCCCAGGCGCCGTGCAAGCCCTCGTAGAACATCAGGTCGGTGCCCTCGGGAATGTCCTGCCACGGCGTGAAAGTGCCCGGCTCCTGCTGCCACGGCTCGGCTTCGCCGGCGTCGTGCAGGTACTTGCGGACCTTGCCGCTGCCGCTACGGCCGTAGTCGACGAACAGTTGCTCCAGTTCGCCCAACAGGTTGGCCTCCGGGCCGAAATGGCTGAAATTCAGGTTGCCGAGCGCCTCCTGGGCTTTCATCTCGGCGCGCATGCTGAGCCGGTCGTAGCGGTGGAAGGAATCGCCCTCGACGATCTGGGCATTGAGCTTCTCGCGCCGGAAGATGTGCTGGAAGCTCTGCATCACCGTGCTGGTGCCGGCGCCGGACGAGCCGGTGATGGCGATGATGGGATGTTTGACGGACATGGATGTCTCCTGCGGATATGAATGCTGTGCCCGGCGCTTCAGGCCGTGTCGCGGAACAGGGAGCGTTCCGAGAACAGCGGCGACACGAAGGGGCGGTCGGCGCCGGTGTCGTATTCCTGGTGGTAGCGCTCGACCCGCTCGACCTCGTTCTTCGAACCGAGGATGACCGGCACGCGCTGGTGCAGGCTGTCCGGCTGCACATCGAGGATGCGCTGGCGACCGGTGCTCGCTGCCCCGCCGGCCTGCTCGATCAGCATGGCCATCGGGTTGGCTTCGTAGAGCAGGCGCAGGCGACCGGGCTTTTTCGGGTCCTTGTTGTCCTTGGGATACATGAAAATGCCGCCACGGATCAGGATGCGGTGCACTTCGGCCACCATCGAGGCGATCCAGCGGGTGTTGAAGTCCTCGCCGCGCACCCCGGACTTGCCGGCCTTGCACTCGGCCACGTAGCGCTGCACCGGCGGCTCCCAGAAACGCTCGTTGGAGGTGTTGATGGCGAATTCGCGGGTGTCTTCCGGCACCCGGATATTGGCGTGGGTGAGGATGAAGTTGCCGCTCTCGCGATCCAGCGTGAAGCCGTGCGTGCCGTTGCCCAGCGTCAGCACCATCATGGTCGATGGGCCGTAGATGGCGTAACCGGCTGCGACCTGCTCGCAACCCGGGCGCAGGTAATCGCCCGGCTCGGCATCGCCGGCGCTGGCGCGAGTGAAAATCGAGAAGATGGTGCCGACCGAGACATTGACGTCGCTGTTCGACGAGCCGTCGAGCGGATCGAACACCAGCAGGTAACGACCACGCGGATATTCGGCCGGGATAGCATACGGGTCGTCCATCTCCTCGGAGGCCATGCCGGCCAGCTGGCCACCCCACTCGCAGTGACGCAGGATGGCTTCGTTGGTCAGCACATCGAGCTTCTTCTGCACCTCGCCCTGGACGTTGGTGCTGTCCAGCGCGCCGAGGCTGCCGCCGAGCGCTCCCTTGGCGACCATGGCCGAGATGGTCTTGACGGCGGCCGCCACGTCGATGAGCAGGGCGCCCAGTTCGCCGTGGCTGGCGCGGGTATGTTCGATGACGAACTTCGAGAGGGTTGTGCGACCGAATTGCATGGCGTCTCCAATCATTCTGGTGGTACCGCATTGGCAACCACGATAAGTGACGCAACAATTAAGTAACAGTCAGATTTTCTTAAGCACCAATTCAGCAATAACTTACTAAACGATGCCTTACCGGCGACTTCAAGAACCCTGACTGGCCGGGGAGCCGGCCAAACGCTAAGGTGGGTGCATGCATGGAATCCAAGCCCTGATCTTCGATGTCGATGGCACGCTTGCCGAAACCGAGCGCGACGGCCATCGCCCCGCCTTCAACGCCGCCTTTGCCGAACTCGGACTCGACTGGCACTGGGATGAAGCCCGGTACGGCGAGTTGCTCGCCATCACCGGCGGCAAGGAGCGCATGCGGCACTATGCACAGCGCTACGATCCCGACATCGCCGCCCGCCCCGATCTCGATACGTTGATCAAGCGGCTGCATGCCGCCAAGACGGCGCATTACGTCCGCCTGGTCGGCGAAGGGCGGCTCGTCCTGCGCCCCGGCGTTGCCGAGCTGATTGCCGAGGCACGCGCCGCCGGCATCCGGCTCGCCATCGCCACCACCACCTCACCGGAAAACGTGAGCGCCCTGCTCGACGCCAGCCTCGCCCCCGGCTCGAGCGACTGGTTCGAGGTCATCGGCGCCGGCGATGTCGTCGCCGCCAAGAAACCCGCCCCCGACATCTATCGCTGGGTGCTCGAACGCCTTGCCCTGCCTCCCGGCGCCTGCCTGGCCATCGAGGATTCCGAAAACGGCCTGCGCGCCGCCCTGGGTGCCGGGCTGCGCTGCGCGGTTACGGTCGGGGAATACACGCAGGGGCAGGATTTCTTGAGGGCAGTAGCGGTGGTCGAGGATTTGAGTGATTGCTCCCTCCAATGCCTGCTTTGCCACCCAAACATTGAGAAATGAAGACCAAGCGACGCGGCATGGCGCACAACGATTGGCTGTTAACAGAGCAAATTAATTGACCCCGACAGCCCATATATTCCATTGCCATTTACAATCGAGAGTTCCTGCTCTGGAACATCTTTAATCATGGTCAAAATGGCCAAGCACCCAGACCGGGGTGCCAAGCAAGCCACCCCATCAGCTTTTATTAGCTCCTCAGTAGCGACTCATTTAGCCGCTGCCGCTAGTCATGGCTTCTACTCGAAGATATTTGTGTGTGCAGCCATTGGATTATCGATTTCGCTCTTCGCAGGCTGTTCGAACTCGGAAAGCGAAGCCATTGGAGCTGACCACAAGCGAATCATTGGATTAACACCACTGATTGACCATGGGGAAGAGCCATGGCCAACGCATCCGTCTGAAAAAATAGCAAATCGATTACTCAGCACTCTGGAAATGCAAACCCCTGGCTCCTCAACTGAGATCAAAGCTTGCGCAGCCAGAGACAACCCGGCCGCAGCAAAATGCCACATCGAAGAAGCTTACGATAGCGAATGCGGGGTTAAAGGCGGTTACTGGAAGGGCTTCGTCGGAAAGCACCTGTTCTCCTTCCAAGCCGATATAAACGGCGACAACATCCCCGATTACATCATTCGAGGCGATTATTGTTCTGGCTTCTCTCACAACTACACTTGGGAAGTGTTTGTTCTTCTTTCTCACAAAAACAAGCCTCACGATCTCGCATTAGCGGTAAATGCCAATCGCTTTGATGTGATGCCGCTCGCAAAGCGCGATGGCCAAGTAATCGTTGAAGGGATTTCGTCCTACAACGGAGAAAGCGTCAATATTCATGTATTACAAAATGGGAAATATGTTCAAGAAGCCTGTTTCTATCGCGACCGCAGCGAGATAGACCGAGGCAGGGACTTGCGTACAACCAACTGCACTTCTCCTGGCAGTTAATCCCCCCTGATCGCCAGGCGTCTAAAGAACGTCTATTTGCCAGTTCCCTGGCGTGGCTGTGGCCATCAAAATTGCAGATTGACCAATAGGCACCAGATCCCAATATAAAATCCGTCTCCTTCGCCACCGAGTCAAAAAAGGAACCCCAATGTCCGGTCACGGTTTTCACGTTCATGGCCCGCACGATCACGAGGTCGAGCACGTCGCCCAGCATGGCGGCGACAATTTCACGTCGCGCATCGCCGTTCTCACCGCCATCCTGTCGACGGTAGGCGCCATCTTCGGCTACATGGGCGGCCATTCGCAGAACGCCGCGCTGCTCTTCAAGAACGATGCCGCCATCCAGAAGACGGCCGCTTCGAACCAGTGGAATTACTACCAGGCCAAGAGCAACAAGCAGAACCTGGCCGAACTGTCGGTGACGCTGACCACCGGCGAGGCGCAGGAGAAGTTCAAGGCCGCCGTCGAGCGCTACAAGAAGGAAAAGGAAGAGATCAAGGCCGAGGCCGACAAGCTGGAAGCCGAAGCCAAGGCCTCGGACGAGCGCAGCAACCAGGAAATGCACGTACACGAGCGCTGGGCGCTGGCCACCACGCTGATCCAGATCGCCATCGCGCTGTCAGCCATCACGCTGCTCACCCGCAAGCGCTGGATGCTGGTCGGCGTTTACGGAGCCTCGGTCCTCGGGGTCGCGGCCGGCGTCATGGGCTACCTGCACCTCTGAACGGCATGCCGCTCCGCCGCACCCTGCTCGCCGGGCTGGCCGGCTGCCTGCTAGCCGCCGTCGCCGCGGCTGGCGAGCCGTGCCGTGTCGCCTTCGACATGGGCTCATCCGGCATCCGCGCCGGCCAATCCGGCCGTCCGGAAGTGCTACGGGCAGATATCGACTACCTCACCCCGCTATCGGCCGGACGCGGACTGGCCGACACGCTGCCGGCGACCGTCGCCGCGCTGCGCGACCTGCCGGCGCAAGGCGGCTTCGACCCGGGCTGCACCCGGCTGGGCGGCGGTTTTTCCGCCTGGCGCATGGCGGCACAGGAAGACCGCCGCAAGCTGGCCGGCGATCTCGAAGCCATCCGCAACCGCAGCGGCGTTGCCGTGCTGGTCATTCCGCAGCGCCAGGAGGGCGCCTACGGTTACCTCGGCGCCCGCCGGCTGCTCGGCGACCGGCTGACCACCAGCCACATTCTCGACATCGGCGGCGGCAGCCTGCAGATCGCCGGCGAAAACCACTCCTTCGGCGCCCAATTCGGTCAAAAACTCTGGCACCGCGAACTGTGCAAAGCCCTGCGCCACAGCGCCGAACTACCCTGCGCGCTGCAGCCGCTGACCCCGGCCGAACTCGACAGTGCCCGCCAGTTGCTGCGCAGTCGCCTGCAAGGCATCGCCCGCGACTTGCCGGGCGGCGCCCGGATGACCGCCATCAGCCGCCCGGTCACGCGCGGCGTGGCACCCGCCGTAGCCCACCTGTTCAACCGTCCGGCCGGCCTGGACAGCTTGTCGCCCACCCTGCTGCGCGCCACGCTGGAAGTGAACGCCAGCCTCGGCCTGGATGAAATGGCCAACCGCCTGGGCAGCGAACGCAAGCATGCCGCCTACCTGATCTCCGACCTGCTGCTGGTCGAAGGCTTGATGCAGGCCACCGGCAACCACGACCTGCGCATCGCCGAACTCGACCTGACCAACCTGCCCGGCCTCCTCGCCGACGACCGCGGCTATGGCTGGGTGGCGCAGCATGACTGCTACCTGCGGCGTCTGCGCGCGATGGGGGTCGGCGCCTATTTCAGCGACCCGGCGACCTGCGCGCCCTCCCGCTAGGACCCGAGCCCGATGGAAAACCTGCTCTACTGGACCGCCCTTGTCGCCGTCGGCGTCAATGCCCTGACCGGCGTGCTCGATGCCGGCCGCAAGCAGATGGACCTCGTCGGCGCGGTGATGGTCGGCACGGCCACGGCGCTGGGCGGCGGCACGGTGCGCGACGTGCTGCTCGATCGCAAGGTATTCTGGATCGCCGACCAGACCTATCTTCTGGTCGCCATCGCCACCACCCTCGTCATCTTCTTCGCCGTGCGCGGCATGAAACTGCCGCCCCGCCTGTTCCTCATCCCGGATGCCATCGGCCTCGCGCTATTCACCATCACCGGCACCCAGGTCGCCCTCGAATGGCAGGCCCCGTGGCTGGTCGCCAGCCTGCTCGGCGTCATCACCGGGGTGGTCGGCGGCGTGCTGCGCGACGTGTTGTGCAACGAGGTGCCGCTCATCTTCCAGCGCGGCGAACTCTATGCCTCGGCGGCCTGGGCCGGCGCCCTGACGCTGATCGGCCTGCAGGCGCTGGACATCTCGCCGGTGATCGCCGCCTGGGCCGGCATGGCCATCGTTCTCGGCGCCCGGCTGCTGGCCATGGCCTTCCGCATCACCCTGCCGACCTACAGCGAACGGCAGTAGCCGCCATGAACTTCCTCGCCCACGCCGTGCTGGCCGGTGACGACCCGGCGCTCATCGTCGGCGGGGTGGTCGGCGACTGGATCAAGGGACCGCTCCCCGGCGCCCTGCCGCCCGACCTGGCGCGCGGCGTCGCCCTGCACCGGGCCATCGACAGCCATGCCGAGACGCATCCGGCCTTCCAGCGCAGCCGCAACCGCATCGCGGCCGACCGCCGCCGCTACGCCGGCGTGCTCGTCGACATTTTCTACGACCATCTGCTGGCCCGCGACTGGGTCCGATTCCGGCCGATGGCGCTCGATCTGTTCTGCATCGACGTTTATCGTCACATCGACGCCCGGCTCGCCGAACTGCCCGAGCAGGCGCACACCGCCATGCGGCTGATGGCCGACGAAAACTGGCTGCGCAGCTATGCCGACCTGGCCGGCATCGCCGATGTGCTGCAGCGCATGGGGCGACGCGCCCGCCAACCCAATCCGCTGTCCGGCGGCGAACAGGCCTTCGGTGCCGACCCCGCCGGCTTCGCCGAAGACTTTGCGTGGTGGTTTGCCGACGCACGGGATTTCGCCGCGCGCTGGTCATAACCTTGCCGAGCCGGGCGCACAGCCCTCGCTCATCCGGCGACAGATACGTAAATAATTACTGATCAATTAGATAAAAACACGTGACTGTTATTTATCAATAGTCCCCCCTAGCATTCAGTCCATCAGTTGTCCTGACGAACAAACCCAAGGAGACGAACGATGGACCAATCGAACCGCTACGCCGACCTCAGCCTGCGCGAGGAGGACCTCATCGCCGGCGGCGGACACATCCTGTGCGCCTACAAAATGAAGCCCAAGGCCGGCTATGGCTACCTCGAGGCAGCCGCGCACTTCGCTGCCGAATCCTCGACCGGCACCAATGTCGAGGTCAGCACCACCGACGAATTCACCAAGGGCGTCGATGCGCTGGTCTATCAGATCGACGAAGCCGCCGAGGAAATGCGCATCGCCTACCCGATCGACCTCTTCGACCGCAACATCACCGACGGTCGCATGATGATCGTCTCCTTCCTGACCCTGACCATCGGCAACAACCAGGGCATGGGCGACATCGAATACGCCAAGATGTACGATTTTTTCGTTCCGCCGCGCGCCATCCAGCTGTTCGACGGTCCGGCCAAGGACATTTCCGATCTCTGGCGCATTCTCGGCCGGCCGCAGCAGGATGGCGGCTACATCGCCGGCACCATCATCAAGCCTAAGCTCGGTCTGCGCCCCGAACCCTTCGCCCGCGCCGCCTACGAGTTCTGGCTGGGCGGCGATTTCATCAAGAACGACGAACCGCAGGGCAACCAGACCTTCGCCCCGATGAAGCAGGTGATCCCGCTGGTGGTGGACGCCATGCGCCGGGCGATGGACGAGACCGGCCAGCCCAAGATCTTCTCGGCCAACATCACCGCCGACGACCACTACGAAATGCTCGCCCGCGGCCACTACATCCTCGAAGCCTTCGGGCCGGACGCCGACAAGGTGGCCTTCCTGGTCGACGGCTATGTCGGCGGCCCGGGCATGATCACCACCGCCCGCCGCAGCTTCCCCGGCCAGTACCTGCACTATCACCGCGCCGGCCACGGCGCCGTCACCAGCCCGCAGTCCAAGCGCGGCTACACCGCCTACGTGCTGGCCAAGATGAGCCGCCTGCAGGGCGCCTCCGGCATCCACGTCGGCACCATGGGCTACGGCAAGATGGAAGGCGAGAAGGACGACCGCGCCATCGCCTACATCATCGAGCGCGACAGTTATACCGGCCCGGCCTATCACCAGGAGTGGTACGGCATGAAGCCGACGACGCCGATCATCTCCGGCGGCATGAACGCGCTGCGCCTGCCCGGCTTCTTCGAGAACCTCGGCCACGGCAACGTCATCAATACCGCCGGCGGCGGTTCCTACGGCCACATCGACAGCCCGGCGGCCGGTGCCAAATCGCTGCGCCAGGCCTACGAATGCTGGAAGGCCAAGGCCGACCCCATCGAATGGGCCCGCGAACACCCCGAGTTCGCCCGCGCCTTCGCCTCCTTCCCCGGCGACGCCGACAAGCTCTACCCCGGCTGGCGCGAAAAGCTGGGCGTGCACAAGTAAGCCGGCCCCGACGCCGTCACGGAGAAGCCGCCATGACCAGCCCCGACGCCTACCGTATCCGCAAGCAGCCGTTCTACCAGCCGCAGGGCAACGAAGTCGACCTTTACGAAGCGGCCTACGCCGCCCGACTGCCGGTCATGCTCAAAGGGCCGACCGGCTGCGGCAAGTCGCGCTTCGTCGAATACATGGCCTGGAAGCTCGGCAAGCCGCTGGTCAGCGTGGCCTGCAACGAGGACATGACAGCCGCCGACCTGGTCGGCCGCTACCTGCTCGACGCCGGCGGCACCCGCTGGCAGGACGGCCCGCTGACCCTGGCGGCACGCATCGGCGCCATCTGCTATCTCGACGAAATCGTCGAGGCCCGCCAGGACACGCTGGTGGTCATCCACCCGCTGACCGACCACCGGCGCGCCCTGCCGCTCGACAAGAAAGGCGAGCAACTGGCCGCGCACCCGGATTTCCAGCTGGTCATTTCCTACAACCCCGGCTACCAGAGCCTGGTGAAAGACCTCAAGCAATCGACCAAGCAGCGCTTCACCGCCTTCTCGTTCGACTATCCGCCCGCCGCGCTGGAGGGGCAGATCGTTGCCGCCGAAACCGGGATTGCCGCCGCGCTCGCGGAACAGCTGGTCAGCGTCGCCCAGGCCGGCCGCCGACTCAAGGGACACGTGCTGGACGAGGGCATCTCGACGCGGCTGATCGTCTATGCCGCCACCCTGATCGTCCACGGCATTCCCCCGGCCGATGCCTGCCGCATGGCCATGGTCCGCCCGATCACCGACGATGCCGACGTGATCGACGCTCTGAACCACGCCATCGCGGCCATCTTTGACTGAACCATGGCGGTTCCCGGCATCCGCAACGTTGCCGACGCCCGCCAGCGGCTGATGGCCACGGCCGAATCACAGGCCGCCTGGACTGCGCTCGACTGCGGCTTCGCGGCTGTCGCCGACGTCTTCGACGAATGCTGGGCGGCCGCCCGGCAGCACATCGCCCCCGCCGAACGTCCGGCCTTCCTCGATGCCGCACGCACCATCGGCAAGCTCGGTCGCGGCGCCGAACCCCTGCTCGCCTTTCTCGAAGGCTGGCCGCGCGTCGTCGCCACGCTGGCCCTGCCGCAATCGGCCATCCTGCCGACGCTGATGGACAGCATCCGGCGCCTGCAGAAGTCGCCCAACGCACCGGCCGTCACCCCGTTGCTGCAAACCCTGGGCGCGGTCGCCGAACGCCTGCGCAGCGCCGATGCGCTGGCCGACTACCAGACGCTGGCGCTCGACCTCGCCGAGCGCACCGCCGGCTCCATCCATGGCCGCCAGACAACGCACCCCAGCCCCGCGCTGCCCAATTTCCTGCGCCAGGCCCCGCGCCTGCTCGGCCTGTTGTCGCTGGCCGGCATGCGGCGCTGGATCGACAGCGGCATCCGCCTGACTTCCCCCCACCCCGAGCAGCAACGCGCCTATTTCGCCCTCGCCTCGCCGGAAAGCCGGGCCCTGCTCCAGCGCGAACGGGAGGGAACGCTGTTTGCCGATGTCGAGCGCCGGCTCGGCCTCGGCCTCGCCGCCCTGTGGACCGACGACAGCCCGCTCGTTCCCTATTCGACCGCCTTCGCCGCGCCCGGCCTGCGTCCCTATCTGGCGGCCGACGGCATGCGCCTGCCCGACGCGCTGGGTACGTTATCCGGCATCGACGGGCTGCAGCGCTATCGCGCCATGCTCGCCCACCTGGCCGCCCACCGCCAGTGGAGCCGGCCGCTCGTCGCCGACAACTGGAGCCCCCTGCAACGCCTGGCGGTAGAGACCTTCGAAGATGCCCGCATCGACGTGCTCCTGCTGCGCCGCTTCCCCGGCCTGCGCCCGGTACTGCTGGCGCTGCACCCGCAACCGGCCGAAGACGCCTGCGACCCCGAGCGGATCAACTCCCTGCGCCATCGGCTGACCTGCCTGTCGCGCGCCTGCCTCGATGCCGATCACCCCTACACCGCCGTCGCGACCCGGGAATTCGCCGCTGGCCTGCACGCGCTGCTCGCCGACGGCGAAGCCTCCACCCGTGCCGTTGCCGAACTGGCGCTGGCCTGGGCAGCGCGCACCCGGGTGCCGAGCGACCAATACGCCAACGTGCATTTCGCCGACACCGAGATCGACTACCGCGACGACAACCGCCACCTGTGGACCTTCATCGAAGCAGGCGACGAGGAAGACAGTTTCGACCCGCCGCCTACGCTGGCCAAGCCGGAGCGTGCCGGACTGCCGCCGCGTCATTACCCGGAATGGGATGGCGCGACGCAAAGCTTCCGCCCTGACTGGGCCGCCGTCTACGAAGCCCTGCATCCGGCCGGCAACCCGGCCGACATCGACCGCCTGCTCGAGCGTCACGCCCTGCTCGCCCGCCGCCTCAAGCGCCTGCTCGATCTGCTCAAGCCGCAGGACAGGGTTCGCCTGCGCTACCAGGAGGACGGCAGCGAACTCGACCTCGACGTTGCGGTGCGCGCCTGGACCGACTGGCGGAGCGGCCGCTTGCCCGACCCCCGCATCAACGTCAGCCATCGCACCAACGGCCGCGACATCAGCGTGCTGCTGCTCATCGACCTCTCGCAATCGCTCGCCGCCCGCCTGCCCGGCAGCGAGCAGCGCATCCTCGACACCGCGCGCGAAGCGGTCGCCCTGCTGGGCTGGGCCATCGGCGAGCTGGGCGACGCCTGCGCCATCGCCGGTTTTCACTCCAATACCCGGCACGAAGTGCGCTACCACCACATCAAGGGCTTTTCCGAGGCCTGGGACGACACCGTCAAGGCGCGTCTGGCAGCCGTCGAAGCCGGCTACTCGACGCGCATGGGCGCGGCCGTTCGCCACGCCGGCCACGCCCTCTCCGGGCGGCACAGCGAAAAGCGCATCCTGCTCCTGCTCACCGACGGCGAACCGGCCGACATCGATGTCACCGATCCGGACTACCTGATCGCCGACACCCGCCAGGCCGTCGAAACGCTCGCCGCCGAGGGCATTTCCACTTTCTGCCTGAGCCTGGACCCGAATGCCGAGCGCTATATCGGGCGTATTTTCGGAAACCGCTGGCGGGTACTCGACCGCATCGAAAACCTGCCGGAGCAACTGCCGATGGCCTACCTGAACCTGACACGCTGATTGACGCCGAGCAGCCGGGCTTCTAAAGTCAGCCATCACTGAACCCATACCGACCGACATTCAATCTTCCATGAACTTTGTCCGCTCCCTGACCCTGCGCCAGCTGCAAATCTTCGTCGTCGCCGCCCGCCATCTGAGCTACGCCCGCGCCGCCGAGGAACTGCACCTGACCCCGCCGGCCGTGTCGATGCAGCTCAAGCAGCTCGAGGACAATGTCGGCCTGCCGCTGTTCGAGCGCATGGGGCGCGGCGTGGCGCTGACCGACGCGGGCGACATGCTGGTGCATCACGCCCTGCGCGTCCTCGGCGAGATCAAGGACGCCGAATCCAACCTGCAGGCGCTGCTCGGCGCGGAAGTCGGCCAGCTATCGGTCGGCCTGGTCAGCACGGCCAAGTACTTCATGCCGCGCCTGCTCGCCAAGTTCTCGCAGGAACACCCGGGCATCGAGGTGCAGTTCTCGGTCGGCAATCGCGAAAGCCTGCTCCAGAAGCTGCAGGACAACGCCATCGACCTCGCCGTGATGGGCCGCATCCCGACCGAAATCGACGCCCACGCCGAGCCGATGGCCAGCCACCCCTATGTCCTGATCGGCCCGGCCGAGCACCCGCTGCGCGACGCCCGCCGCTTCGACATGCACGAGCTGCGCCACGAAACCTTCCTGCTGCGCGAGGAAGGCTCCGGTTCGCGCCGCGTTGCCGAGGAAATGTTCAAGAACCACCTGTTCACCCCGCCGCGCACGATCAGCATGGGCAGCAACGAGACGATCAAGCAGGCCGTGATGGCCGGTATGGGCGTGGCGCTGATGTCGCTGCACACCCTGCCGCTGGAATTGAAGACGGCCGAGGTGAGCATTCTCGACGTGATCGGCACGCCCATCGAACGCACCTGGTACGTGGTCAACATGAATGCCAAACGCCTGCTGCCGGCCGGCCAGCGCTTCCGCCAGTACCTGCTAGAACAGTCGGCCGTCGCCCTCGAACACGAATTCGGGCGCTACGTGATTCCTCGCACAGCAAGCTGATTGTGTTGGGCTACAATCTGGTGCACCGCAACATGACCTCTTCGACGCCGATCATGCATCCCCGCCTCGCGCTATCCGAACTGACCGAACACCCGCTCCGCCAGCGCCTGAACAACGAGTTTCACGCCCGGCCGCCGGTGCCGCTGGTCGGCCCGGTGCTCGTCTCGCACCTGGTCTTCAAGCACAGCACCGAGAAAGCGCCGGCCGCGCGCGACAACCTGGGCAAGCTGTGCCAGGGCCACGTCTGCAATTCGATCGACAGTTCCGACTCGCACATGATGGTCGACACCGGCGCCTTCCGGATGCGCTGGGAGCTGCACACCGAATTCTCCAGCTACACCTTCTTCCGGCCGCTGACGACCGGCGAGGAACTGCACCCGGACGTCACCGCCTTCGACGCGGTGCATCCCGAGTGGATCGCCGGCATCCCCGGCAAGCTGATCGTCGCCACCCACGTCGAACTGCGCTCCACCGACGAGATCAGCCCCGACTCCGTGCTCGCCAGCCTGACGCCGAACGGCCGCACCATGGTGGCGGCGCGCGTCGCCGACGAAACGGCCTGGATTTTCACCGACTTCAAGATCGACAACGGCTTCTCGCGCTTCCTCGTGCTCAACGCCAGCATGACCCAGCGCCAGACCGGCCGCACCGTGCAGCGCCTGGTCGAGATCGAGACCTACCGCATGATGGCCCTGCTCGGCCTGCCCGTCGCCAAGGAAGTCGGCAAGTGGCTGTACAAGGGCGAGAAGGAACTCGCCGAAATGATGGACCACATCGGCCAGGCCCGGAGCGCCGACGACGAGCGCAACATCCTCGCCTCGCTGTCCCGGCTCGCCGCCGAGGTCGAGCACTCCGTCGCCCGCACCACCTTCCGCTTCGGCGCCTCCCGTGCCTACCACGGGCTGGTCATGCAACGCATCGAGGAACTGCGCGAGCAGCGCATATCCGGCCTGCCGACCTTCACCGAGTTCATGCAGCGCCGCCTGCTGCCCGGCATGAACACCTGCGAAGCCATCGCCCGCCGCCAGGAAGAACTCTCCGCCCGCGTCGCCCGCAACTCGCAACTGCTGCGCACCCGCGTCGACATCGAACTCGAGCGCCAGAACCAGGAACTGCTCGCCCAGATGAACCGCCGCGCCAAACTGCAATTGCACCTGCAGGAAGCGGTCGAGGGCCTATCGGTCGTCGTCCTCACCTACTACGGATCGCAGCTGGTGCAGTACATCGCCAAGGGCACGAAGGAATTGCACCATCTGAACACCGATGTGATCACGGCGATTTCGATTCCCGTGATTGCCGGATTGGTGGCGTGGGGGACGCGGCGGATGCGGAGGAAGCTGGCGAAGGAAGAAGGGGCTGCCTGAGGGCTGCTTTGTCGCTCCTTCAGGCAGTTGTTTCCGCCCTTGCGGGGCGTCTCACTTTCTTTTGCTTCGCCAAAAGAAAGTACGCCCGCCCCGCAAGGGCGGAAAACAACGCCCAAAGAAACGCCCAAGACGCCAAGCACGAAACCAACCCCCAGCAATAATTTATAATCCCCCCTTTGCTCATTTCGGGAACCCGATCGTGACCGCTCCGCTCTTCGAATCCACCATCACCAGCCTCCCCCTCATCAACAAGGGCAAGGTCCGCGACATCTACGCCATCGACGACGAAAAGCTGCTCATCGTCACCAGCGACCGTCTCTCCGCCTTCGACGTCGTCCTGCCCGACCCGATCCCGCGCAAGGGCGAAGTGCTGCAGGCGGTGGCCAATTTCTGGTTCGACAAGCTGGGCCACATCGTCCCGAATCAACTGACCGGCATCGATCCGGAAACTGTCGTCGCGCCGAACGAGCGCGATCAGGTCCGTGGCCGCGCCGTCGTCGTCAAGCGCCTGCGCCCGCTGCCGATCGAGGCTGTGGTTCGCGGTTACGTCATCGGTTCCGGCTGGAAGGACTACCAGCAGACCGGCGCCATCTGCGGCATCGCGCTGCCGGCCGGCCTCAAGATGGCCGCCAAGCTGCCGTCGCCGATCTTCACCCCGGCCACCAAGGCCGCCGTCGGCGACCATGACGAAAACGTCTCCTTCGCCACCGCCCAGGCCAACTGCGCCGCCGACCTCGCCGACGCGCTCGCCGGCACCGGCAAGAACGGCGCCGGGCTGGCCGACGAAGCGCGCATCGCCGCCCTGCGCCTGTACGAGGAAGCCTCCGCCTACGCCAAGGGCCGCGGCATCATCATCGCCGACACCAAGTTCGAATTCGGCATCGACAAGGCCGGCACCCTGCACCTGATCGACGAAGCGCTGACCCCGGACTCCTCCCGCTTCTGGCCGGCCGACCAGTACGTCGAAGGCCAGAACCCGCCGTCCTACGACAAGCAATACGTCCGCGACTACCTGGAAACCCTGGACTGGGGCAAGGTCGCCCCCGGCCCCAAGCTCCCGGCCGACGTCATCGCCCGCACCAGCGCCAAGTACATCGAGGCCTACGAGCGCCTGACCGGCAAGACGCTGTAAGCAAAAGCCGCTTCAACAAAAACGCCCGCTGAATGCGGGCGTTTTGTTTTGTGAATCCGGCTGCAATCGACCCAAAGTTGCTGTAGCAGATACCAGATAGCGGCCAGTCAGCCAAAGCCAGATTTTTCGAAGCGGACTGCCACAAAGCGGTCGTTGGCGACCTCACACGACCGGCCATCACCTGACGTTGCCCCTCATGGAGTTCCCGGAGCAGCTTAATTCTTCTTCCGAAAAAGCAGCAGCTCACCTAGGGGTTTCTTTCTTGATTGGCATAGCGCCCCTAAAGTCAATCCCCCAGCCTTCGCGTGCAAGTTCGGCGGGAATCCATTGGGGCGGATTCTCCATCTTCACCAAGATAGACTTCCATTGTTGATTCACCTCCGAGTCTGAAAGCGGTTCTGGCCACGCGGCAAGCGGCGGAGCATCTAGCGGGACAAACATCTCGGATGGCGCACCAGCCAGCCAATATTCGTTTGCCGAGATATAGATGGCAGCGACCTTGTCTAGCAAATTCTCGGTAACGTAAATAGAGAGGCTTTTTCGATCTAAGTCGGCAAGTGTATGGAACGGGCCACGTCTATGTATACCAACTCCTGCGTTCAGGGAGCCAGTAGTCAACTGGCTTGCACTGAAGACGGTGGCTTGCAAGTTCTCATCAGGATGCCTAGACCAAGACAAACTTTGCGTACCAATTAGCGGTATCTCTGTTCCATTCGACACATACGTGGAGTAGGCATCTCTGCAAGCAAGCCATAGAGTTGGGTGTGGTTCGGGTTCGTGCAGGTCAATGAATTCCGCAAGAACTCGAAAGTGGCCGAGTTCCGATGGAGAAAAATCCTTCTTAAGCTCGACAAACAGTTCAATGCTGTCGAGCCGAAGCGAGGAGTCGTGAAAGAACTCGAGCCGCTTGAGTCTTTCGTCGACTTGAGAAAATCCCCGATGCAGACTGGCTTCTAATTGCGCACCATACTCAGCAAAGAAGGCGGTCTGCTCAGCTTCTGAAAGGGAGACTCCGAGATGCTGAAATCTCAATGCCAGGCCGCGCGGCGAATCAAGGGTGATTCTTAGTCGTTCGCGGTAAAAAACCTCGATGTGTTGGAACCCGTTTGATCTGGCTATGGCCTCTAAATCTGACACTTCACCAGGAGTTAGATCAACGTTTGTAAAGAAAACAAATCCCAACAAATCGGGGGCTTCCAAGCGAGCGGTTGAGACATCTGACTCAAACTTCTCCCGAGCCCAGCGTTTGTCCTCGGCTGAGTCAACAGCGTTATTCCGAAAGCCGACACCGCCCCAAACGAGAATACGATCAGAGAAAACTGCTTCGATATCACGCCCGCCGTCAGGGCCACCTTTGGGGCGACGTGGCTTAACGTTTGAATACCTCGGGTCAAGGGAAAGAATCCCAAGACACATGCGCTCACGCTCCTCCTGAGCCAGAGCCCAAGTTCGGAGTCGTTCTTCGGTCAGGCGGACAGTACTCATGAGTGTCGAGAGAAAAGCATGAAAAGAGGCACTGAAGCACGTTAGCATAACCCAGGCTTTGAATATCTGCCTTGTGCAAGCCACTACGATGGCCGCTCGTGGCCGATCTCAACCACCCAACTGAACCCCGCCGCCACTCCCCGGTCAAACCGCAGTGACCCCGACCGAGGAGGCTGTGATGAAACACGTTTCCGATTTTCATACGACCGGGCTGCCGCTGCCCGGCATCCGGCACATTGGCGCCGACCGTCCTTTTGCGTGGCTCATGGCCGGGTGGCGCGATGTTCAGGCCAATCCCCTGCCGTCACTGGCTTATGGCCTGCTCTTCGCCTTGTGCGGCGACCTGATCATCCTGGCCACGCTTAATCGCCCTCATCTGCTGACGGTTTCGGTTTCCGGATTTTTCCTCGTTGCTCCGCTGCTCGCTGCGGGGTTGAATGAATTGAGCCGGCAGCACGAGCAGGGAAAGAAGCTCCTTTTCATCGAGTCCATCCAGTGCTTCCGCCGCAACCTCGAATCGTTCTCCTTCTACGGCTTGCTACTGGCGCTGATCGGCCTGATGTGGGAGCGTTTTTCGGCCATCGCCTTCGCGCTGCTCGGCAGTTCAACCGGCATCGATGCCCGCAATTTCATCGTCAGCCTGGTGCTCAGTGGCGAACACAATGCCTTCATCGGCACGTGGTTCGCACTGGGCGGCGTGCTTGCCCTGTGTGTCTTCATGGTCTCGGTCGTCACGGTGCCGATGATGCTCGACCACGATGCCGACATGCCGACCGCCACGGTAACGAGCCTGCGCGCTTTCCTGCTCAACACAGGGCCGTTGCTGCTCTGGGCTGCCTTGCTGGTGGCCCTGACCCTGATCGGTTTCGCCACCCTGCTCTTCGGCCTGGTGGTGATCATGCCGATTCTCGGCCATGCCACGTGGCATGCCTATCGCGACCTTGTAGAATAGCCTTTTGAACGCTCATCCACGGGCGGCGCAGACCGCCCGTTTTTATTGCTTCCCCCGACGACCATGACCCAAGCCCATAATCCGCTGCTCGATTTCTCCGATGTGCCTCGCTTCGACCTGATCCAGCCGGAACACGTCAAACCGGCCATCGAATCCCTGCTCGCCGACGGCCGCGCCCTGATCGAACGCCTGACCGACGATGCAACCCCGGCCACCTGGACGGACTTCGCCGGCGCGCTGTCCGACGGACTGGAAGGCTTCGGCCGCGCCTGGGGCGTGGTCGGCCACCTGCATTCGGTCAATGACGTCCCGGCGTGGCGCGAGGCTTACAACGAGATGCTGCCCGAGGTGTCGCGCTTCTACACAGAACTCGGCCAGAACCTGAAGCTGTTCGACAAGTACCGCGCCCTCAGGGCCAGCCCGGAATACGCCGCGCTGAGCGCCGAACGCCGGAAGATCGTCGATAACGAGATCCGCGATTTCCGCCTCAGCGGCGCCGAACTGCCGGAAGAACAGAAGCCGCGCTACCAGGCGATCATGGAAGAGCTGTCGCAACTCGCCGCCAAGTTCTCCGAAAACCTGCTGGATGCGACCAACGCCTTCAGCGAGGTGGTCACCGACGAAGCGCTGTTGACCGGCCTGCCCGACTACGCCAGGGATGCAGCCCGCGAAGTTGCCGAGAAAGCCGGTGTCGACGGCTGGAAATTCACGCTGCACGCGCCCTCCTACGGCCCGCTCATGCAGTACGCCGAGAATCGCGACCTGCGCCAGCGCATGTACCGCGCCTACGCCACCCGCGCCGCGGAGATCGACAACGGCTACTCGAAGCCCGAATGGGACAACGGCCCGCTGATGAAGCGCATCCTCGAACTGCGCGAGGAAGACGCCCGGATGCTCGGGTTCGGGAACTTTGCCGAGGTTTCGTTGCTGCCCAAGATGGCCGACACGCCGGAACAGGTGCTCGCCTTCCTGCGCGACATGGCGAAGAAGGCCAAACCCTTTGCCGAGCAGGACATGGCCGAATTGCTGGCCTTCGCCAGGGATGAACTCGGCATCGCCGATTTCCAGCCCTGGGACGCCGCCTTCGTGTCCGAAAAGCTGCAACAGGCCCGCTACGCCTTTTCGGCACAGGAAGTGAAGCAGTACTTCACCGAGCCCAAGGTCGTCGCCGGCCTGTTCAAGGTCATCGAGAGCCTGTTCACCGTCAAGGTCCGTGAGGACAAGGCGCCGGTGTGGCACGAGGACGTGCGTTTCTACCGCATCGAAACGCCGGCCGGCGATCTGGTCGGCCAGTTCTACATGGACCTCTACGCCCGCGAAACCAAGCGCGGCGGCGCCTGGATGGACGAAGCGCGCTCGCGCAAGCGCACCGCCCACGGCATCCAGAAGCCGATCGCCTACCTGAACTGCAACTTCGCCCGCCCGGTC
Source organism: uncultured Azonexus sp. (assembly GCA_937983545.1). Taxonomy (GTDB): domain Bacteria; phylum Pseudomonadota; class Gammaproteobacteria; order Burkholderiales; family Rhodocyclaceae; genus Azonexus. The sequence continues at coordinate 6,085 of CALJZP010000212.1, read as the reverse complement.
GGCGGCAAGCCGGCCACCTTCACGCACGACGAAGTCATCACCCTGTTCCACGAAGCCGGCCACGGCCTGCACCACCTGCTGACACGCGGCGAAGAGCTGGGCGTTTCAGGCATCCACGGCGTCGAATGGGATGCCGTCGAACTGCCGTCGCAGTTCATGGAGAACTACTGCTGGGAATGGGAAGTGCTGCAGGGCATGACGGCCCACGTCGACAACGGCGAATCGCTGCCACGCGCGCTGTACGACAAGATGCTGGCCGCCAAGAACTTCCAGAGCGGCATGATGACCGTGCGCCAGCTCGAATTCTCGATCTTCGACATGCGCCTGCATGCCGAGTTTGATCCGCAGGGATCGAAGTCGGTCATGGACCTGATTAACGAAGTCCGCCAGGAAGTCGCCGTCCTCTTCCCGCCCGAATGGCATCGCTTCCCGAACAGCTTTTCGCACATCTTCGGCGGCGGCTACGCAGCCGGTTACTACAGCTACAAATGGGCCGAAGTGTTGTCGGCCGATTGCTATGCGGCCTTCGAGGAAGCCGGCGACCCGTTCGACGCCACCGTCGGCAAGCGCTACCTCGACGAAATCCTGTCCCAGGGCGGCTCCCGTCCCGCCCTGGAAAACTTCAGGGCGTTCCGCGGTCGCGAACCGAGCCCCGACGCGCTGCTGCGCCATAGCGGTATGATTGCGGCCTGAGCGGTTCAAGGGAGACAAGGATAATGCGTTACCTGCTGACACTTTGCCTGCTTCTCGCAGGCCCGGCGGCCATGGCCGAAACCTACAAATGGACCGAAGGCGGCAGGACCGTCATTTCCGACACGCCGCCCCCGGGCAGGGCCACGGCGGTCACCAAGGCCGGCACCACGAGCGAGCCGGGCGACAACCTGCCGTTCGCCGTCAAGAAGGCCATGGAAGCGTTCCCGGTCATCCTGTTCACCACCGCCGACTGTCTCAGTGAATGCAAGCAGGCGCGCGATCTGCTGAATGCCCGGGGCGTCCCGTTCACCGAAAAAATGATCCAGAAACCCGAAGAGGCTGAAGAGTTGAAGCAGCTGGTCGGCGATCTCTTCGTACCGTCACTCAAGGTCGGCAATCAAAAATTCCGCGGCATCGAAGCGGGTGCCTACAACAACCTGCTCGACCTCGCCGGCTATCCGAAAACTGCACCCTATGGCAGCAAACCCTCCGGCGGTCTAAGCAAGTGAAGATCGCCGCCTGGAACGTCAATTCGCTGAAAGTCCGCCTGCCGCATCTGCTCGACTGGCTCGCCGCCGCTACCCCGGATGTGCTTTGCCTGCAGGAACTGAAGCTCGAAGACCACAATTTCCCGAAAGCCGAGATCGAGGCCGCCGGCTACCATGTCGCCTTCTCCGGCCAGAAAACCTACAACGGCGTGGCGCTGCTGGCACGCGAACCGATTCACGACATCGTCTGCGGCAATCCCCATTTCCCGGACGAACAGAAACGCCTGATCAGCGGCACCGTCGGTGGCGTACGCGTCGTCTGCGCCTACATGCCCAACGGCCAGGCCGTCGGCAGCGACAAGTACGACTACAAGCTGCGCTGGCTGGACGCCCTGGCCGTCTGGCTGGGCGAGGAAATCGTCAAATATCCGAAGCTGGCCCTGTGTGGCGACTACAACATCGCCCCCGATGATCGCGATGTGCACGACCCGCAGCGCTGGGCCGGCGAAATTCTGTGCTCCGAGCCCGAGCGCACGGCTTTTCAGCGCCTGATCGGCCTCGGCCTGAGCGACAGCTTCCGGCTGTTCGAGCAGCCGGAAAAAACCTTCTCCTGGTGGGACTACCGCATGCTCGGCTTCCAGAAAAACCTCGGCCTGCGCATCGACCACATCCTGCTCTCGGCGCCGCTCGCCGCGAAATGCTCGGCCGCCGGTATCGACCGGGCTCCACGCAAGCTGGAGCGCCCTTCCGATCACGCGCCCGTCTGGGCAACCGTCGATTGATGCCCATGCCACCGACCGCTGCCGCCGACCGCCTGCTCAACCTTTATCCGGCCCTCTCGGGACTGCCGGCTGACCGCCTTGCCGCGCTGACGCAACCCCAGGCCGTCATCCACTTGCCGGCAGGCAGCCAGGTCTTTGCCGAACACCAGCCTTGCCAGGGATTCCCGCTGTTGCTCGAAGGCAACATCAAAGTCATCAAGCTGGCCACCAGCGGGCGCGAATTGATGCTCTACCGCGTCTCGCCTGGCGGCTCCTGCATCATCAGTTCGAGTTGCCTGCTGGCCCACACCGACTACAACGCGCGCGGCATCGCTGAAACACCGCTGACCTTGCTCGTCTTGCCGGTCGGCGAGTTTTCCCGCCTGCTGGTCGAACAGGCGGCGTTCCGCGATTTCGTCTTCCACCTGTTCACCGATCGCATCGCCGAATTGATGCAACTGGTCGAGGAGGTTGCCTTCGCCCGTCTCGACCAGCGGCTGGCCAAGTCGCTCCTGGCCCGCAACGAAAATGCGCTGAACGTCACCCACCAGCAGCTTGCCGACGAACTGGGCAGCGTACGCGAAATCATCAGCCGCTTGCTCAAGGGCTTCGCGGCACAGGGACTTGTCACACTCGGCCGCGAACAACTGAGCATCATCGATCGTCCCGGCCTGCAGAAAATCGCTGCTGTGTGACTGCGGTTACATACGAGGTTTTGTCGCAACGATAAAGTAGCACCGTCCAATCACCACCTGACGGAGAAAACACCATGGCAAATGTTGGCGGAATCGACAAAACCCTGCGTATCGTGGTCGGCGCCGGCCTGATCGGTGCCACCGTGGCCGGCCTCCTGCCGGCTTGGGGCTACATCGGCATCGTACCCCTGGCCACCGGTTTGATGGGCTGGTGCCCGATCTACCCGCTGCTCGGCCTGAACACCTGCCCGAGCAAGAAGTGATACGCCATCCGGCCAGAAAAAAACCCGCGGAATCCGCGGGTTTTTACTTTGACGATCTCGCTATTATTTGCGGCGGCGCGTAGCACCCAAACCTGCAACAGCCAAGGCCATCAGGGCCAGGGAGCCCGGTTCGGGAACATTGTTACTGTTGCCTGCGACATACTTTAAATCGTCAATAATCACCCAGTCGTAACCACTCGACGAAGTCAACTCAACACGCGAAATCCCGGCATGCTGCGCTCCGTAGAATTCGGAGAAGGTGGCACCGGCATTGCCCCCGACGAAAACCACCGTTTCCAGCAAATTGTTCGAGGCATCGAAGAGCGAGACGTTCCAACTGGGATTGGCTGCGCCCCAGTCCATACCAAAGGCCGACACGGGGTTAGCAAAAAGTATCGAAAAAGCACTCGTGCCGGTCGTATCGCGGGTGGTCAGCGTCTGACCGCCGCCCAACCAGCCGCTACCGCCTTCGCCGTAAGGTGCAATACGCAAGGTACCTGTCGATGTCGAGAAAGTAACGTCACCAATGGTATAGCTGGTTGCATTGCCAGTCGCCACGCCGGTGAAATCGATGGTGCTGCCGCCAGCCAGTGCCGGGTTGGCGCTGGAAGAGATCAGCGCCGCGTGGCTAAGCGACGACATACAAACCAGTGCTGCAGCAAGTAGCTTTTTCATGAGTTTCCCCCAAGTGAGTTTAGGTCACAAAGGCTTAGCAAAACTCACGCCAAACAAGCATCACATTGATTTCATTGAAAAACAAAAACCTCTCAACATTCCGTGTCAAATATTCCGACACCCCACAATCTGGCGTACATCGCCAGCCGGATCAGGAGAGTGAATTGGCAATGCGCACGTAATCCTCAACGGAGACATCCTCCGCCCGCAGGGTCGGCGTAATTCCCAGGGCGGCAAAACCCGCATCGTCCAGCAAGCCCTTCAGGGTATTGCGCAGCATCTTGCGACGCTGCGAGAAGGCGGCCAGCACAACCTGCGACAGCTTGTCCAGATTCTTGGCATTGAGTTCCGCCGGCTGCTTCGGAATCAGCCGCACGACGGCGGAATCGACCTTGGGCGCCGGGTCGAAGCATTCCGGCGGGACGTCGATCAGCCATTCCATGTAGAAGCGGTACTGCAACATCACTGAAAGACGACCGAAATCGGCATCGCCCGGCTCGGCCACCATGCGCTCGACGACTTCTTTCTGCAACATGAAATGCATGTCGTAGACGTTCTCGGCATAGTCGGCGAGATGGAAAAGCAGCGGGGTCGAGATGTTGTAGGGGAGATTGCCAACCAGATGCAGATTGGAGCCGATACGGGCGAAATCGAAGGCGAGCGCGTCGCCCTCGTGAATGGTCATCCGCTCGGGGCTGTACTGTTTCTTCAGGCGGGCGATCAGGTCGCGGTCGATTTCGACGACATGCAGGTGATCGACGCGTGCCAGCAAAGGCTCGGTAATCGCCCCCAGGCCGGGGCCGATCTCGACGACGGTGTCGCCACGTTGCGGATTGATGGCCGATACGATGGCGGAAATGATGCCGCTGTCGACCAGGAAGTTCTGACCGAAGCGTTTGCGGGCGACGTGGCCTTTCATGTTGCTTTCCTTCTGTCTTTTGCTGGGAATCGGCGTGCTGCAAATGGAAACGCCGTATCCGTATTCTGGCTAGGCGCGGACCGCGGCACGCGCCATACGCGCCGCTTCGGCCACGGACTCGAACAGGCTGCCGTGATCGGCCTTGCCGGTACCGGCCAGTTCCAGCGCAGTGCCGTGATCGACCGAGGTCCGGATGATCGGCAAGCCCAGCGTCACGTTGATGCCGTGGCCGAAAGTCGCATATTTGAGCGCCGTCAGCCCCTGGTCGTGATACATCGCCAACACGGCGTCGCCCTGGGCAAGGACCGGCGGCGTGAACATCGTGTCGGCGGGGTGCGGACCGCTGAGCAGCATGCCTTCGGCACGCAGTTTGTCGAGTACCGGCGTGATGACTTCGATTTCCTCCATGCCGAGGTACCCCCCCTCGCCGGCATGGGGATTGAGACCGGCCACCAGGATGCGGGGCTGTGCCAGCCCGTACTTGCGGCACAGATCGGCATGCAGGATGCGCAGCGTCGCCTCCAGGACGGGTGGCGTGATGGCGGATGAAACATCCTTGAGCGGCAAATGGGTGGTGACCAGCGCCACGCGCAGCGGGCCCCGTTCCGTGCCGCCGGCCAGCATCATCACGACCAGCGGCGTGCCGGTGCTGTCGGCGAGGTATTCGGTATGACCGGTGAAATGAACGCCCGCATGGTTGATGACGCCCTTGTGCACGGGGGCCGTCGCCATCGCAGCGAATTCGCCGGACAGGCAGCCGGCCAACGCCCGGTCGAGCAGATCGAGGACATAGCGACCGTTGGCCACATCGAGTCGGCCGGCAACGGCGGGCACCGCCAGCGGCAGATGCAGCACATCCAGCACGCCGGGCTGCGGCACATTCCCGACTACGTAATCCCGCATGGCAACGGCCAGCCCGAACTGTGCGGCCCGCGCTTCAAGCAGCCCGCGATCACCCAGTACGACCGGATGCGCCTCGCCGGACCAATTGACCAGTTGCAGGCACAATTCCGGGCCGATGCCGGCCGGCTCGCCACTGGTGACGGCTATGCGCGGAAGCATCACTTCTCGTCGAGACGATTTTCGACGTAGGTCCGGTCGCGCAATTGGCGCAGCCAGTCCTGATAGGCTTCATCCATCTTGCGTTCGCGGAGCGCCTGACGCGCGACGGCACGTTGACGCTCGGCCGAAACGTCGCGCTCGCGGCGCTCCTGGACCTGGATCAGGTGCATGCCGAACGGCGACTGAACCACGGGGCTGACCTCGTTGATTTTCAAGGCATCCATGGCCCGTTCGAATTCCGGCACCGTATCGCCGGGATTGAGCCAGCCCAGGTCTCCCCCCTTGGCAGCCGAACCGTCCTGCGAATAGAGGCGTGCCTGCTCGGCAAAATCTCCTCCGTTCGCGATACGTTCGCGCACGGTTTCCAGCTTGCGCCGCGCCTCGGCCTCGGACACCACTTCGTTCACGCGGATCAGGATATGGCGGGCCTTGCTCTGCTGGACCGAGGCCTGCATGCTGCCGCCCCGCTTGCCAATCAGCTTGACGACGTGAAAGCCGGCTGACGAGCGCAGCAGTTCGCTGACCTCGC
>CALJZP010000211.1 GCA_937983545.1 uncultured Azonexus sp. | reverse complement strand
TGTTTAACCCGAGATTATAAGTCAGTCGCCTCTCGGACTAAAGCAGCGTGGCCCTTTCAATACTGCTACCAGCGCCCGGCAAATCACAGGGGGACTCGAACCCCCGATCTGCTTTTTTCGTGACTTAAGTCCAGTCACCTGGCATCGTCATGCGTTGCTGCTCCGTAACGGGATTACTTCTGCGCCCGCTTTCTTGCTATCCAGGTAATCCGCCCATTCCTGCATCATCTTTCGGCGCTCCGGCAGGTATTCGGTGCGATGGTAGGCGGCTCGTACCTTGTTGCGTTCAGAGTGAGCTAGTTGGCGCTCGATCACATCGGCGTCAAACCCCATTTCGTTGAGAATGGTGGATGCCACTGCGCGGAAGCCGTGCCCGGTCATCCGCCCCCTGTAGCCCATGCGATAGAGAGCGAACAAGGCAGTGTTTTTGCTCATGGCAGCGGAGGGGCGAACGCCGGGAAATATCCAGCTATAGGCGCCGTTGATTTCCTTCAGGGAGCGAAATACATCCAATGCCTGCTGGGAAAGCGGTACGACATGCGGAGCCTTCATCTTCATGCGCTCGGCAGGAATGCGCCATTCCGCTTTATCGAGATCAAGCTCATCCCATGTTGCTTCGCGTAGTTCGCCTGTACGCACAAAGGTGAGGGCCAACAGTTGCAGCGCGTATTGGGTCTGCAATTCGCCGCCTTGCTCTGTGGCGTAGGTGTCCATCTTGCGAAGTAGGGCTGGCAAATCCTTCTCGGATAGCGCATTCATGTGCTTGGGGGCGGGGCGGGGTTTGATTGCTCCCTTCAGGTCGCCCACCGGATCACGTTCGCAGCGCCCAGATGCCACCGCATAGCGGAAAACTTGTCCGCAAGTGTTCATTACCTTGTGGGCCGTTTCGATTGTGCCCTTGCTCTCGATTTTGCGAGCAACGGAAAGTAGGGTGGGGGCATTTATCTGGGCAATGGGGGCATTTCCGATTTCCGGGAATACGTATGCCTCAAAACGGCGCTTGGTGTAGGTGTGGTGACCTTCAGACCATTTGTGCTTCATGTGGTCTAGCCATTCTCGGGCAATTGCTTCAAAGCTGTTTGCCGTGGCTATCTTGGCTATGCGCTTGGCCTCTTGTTTGGCTACGCCGGGGTCTGTGCCTTCGCTGACCTGTTTCCTTGCTGTATCGCGCTTGTCGCGGGCTTCCGCCAATGAAACCTCTGGATAGACCCCTAGGGCAAGGCGCTTTTCCTTCCCGCCTATCCGGTACTTCAGCCGCCAGTACTTGGAGCCGTTAGGCATGATCTCCAGATACATGCCTTTTTCGTCGGAAAGCTTGTAGGGCTTTTCCTTGGGTTTGGCGTTGTTGCAAGCGGTGGCGGTGAGCATGGGGGCATCTCCGGTGGGGGAGTGGGGCTATGCCCCCAATTGTGCCCCCATGTGCCCCCGGATGCAAATGGACTAAGTTGGATTTTGTTGGATCAAATCCCGTCGTTAAGCCGCGCGGTTACGTGGTTTATTGGGCGTTGTTGGATGGTGCTGAATGGGATTTGGCGGAAGAGAGCAGGAGTCGAACCTACCCAAACCTGTTTGACAGGTCCTGCCGGTTTTGAAGACCGGCCGCCCCACCGGGGAACGATCTCTTCCGTTGTTCATGCGCCGAATTGCTGCGGATTGCCGCGCAATACGTGGGTATCGCGGACCCGGCGAGTGTAGCCGATACGATCGAAAAACTCGAGGATGTGGATGGCGACTTTTCGGCCGCCGCCGATTTCGTCGCGCAAGGGAGCGGCGCGGGCCATTCCGTCCCGGGCATTGATGGCGGCGACCCGTTTCGCCAAGTCGGCGACCGCGGTTGCGGTGAAATAGTGATCGTGCGCTACCGGGTAAGCCTCGCCGATGCGGGCGACGCGCTTGAACAGGGCGCGTACGGTGTCTTCCGGCACGCCGGTGGCCTTGGCCACGTCGCGTACGCGCGGCGGGCCATAGGGGGTGGCATCGAGGAGCGGCTTGAGCGTTTGCCACAGGTCGCGGTCGGTGGCGGCCATCTGGACGCGGTGCTCCGGAAGGTGCAGCCAGGCGTTCGTCTGGGCGATACGCGCTTCGGCCAGCGGAGCGGCGAGCAGTGCATCGAAGGCCGGACGGCCGAGGGTGGGCAAGGTCAGGCGGCGCAGGCGGTCGCGCTCGACACCGGGCATGTCGGGAGCGCGCTCGTGCTCGGTGGCGAGGGCGGCCAGCAGGCGCTCCTCCAGGGCTTGCCAGTTGCTTGCCGAGAAGGCGGTGTTGCCGACCAGGCGGAGACCCAAATCATCGGCCAGAATATGCAACGCGGCCGCGTCGAGATTGCGGTTCTGTGCGTAGGCCGAGAGTTCGACGCCGGCTGCTTGCTGGCTGGTGGCCAATTGCAGGGCGGTCGCCGGATTGTCGTCGGCCAGTGCGGCAAGCATGGCCAGGCGTTCCGGGCTGCGTTTCTTGCGATGGGGCGGGAAGATGTCGAGAACGCAGCCGCCACCGATGGTGTGGCGGGCGGAGGCGTCGCGCAGGATGAAGCGGTCGCCGGACAGCGCGCCGATGTCGCGCTCCAGCGTGATTTGCGCCCAGTGTTCGCTTCCGGGCCGAATCTCGTCAGCGCCAAGCAGGGCGATACGAGCAGGTACGTCTTCGGCGCCGAGATGGAAGTGGACTTGCGTCCAATGCTTGAGCGGCGGCTGACCGGGGAGGATGCGGATCGTCGCGTCGAGACGGTGGATCGGCGCATGCAGTTGAGGCGCGAGCAGCCACATGCCGCGTTCGACCTCGGCCTTTTCGATGCCGGCCAGGGCCAGCGCTATGCGTTGACCGGCGTGGCCCGATTCGGCGGGCGCGTCCTGAACGCGCAGGCTGCGGACGCGAGCCGCCTTGCCCGGTGGTGAGAGCAGCAGTTGATCGCCAACTTTTACCGCGCCGGAAAAGGCGGTGCCGGTGACGACGGTGCCGGCGCCGGAGAGCGTGAAACAGCGGTCGATGGCGAGGCGGAAGCCGCCTTGCCGGGTGCGTTCTCCGATTTCCGCGGCCACCTCGTCAAGATGGCCGCGTAGCGCTGCGATCCCCTGGCCGGTGACGGCGGCGACCGGGAAGAGCGGTGCTTCGGCCAGCGTCGTGCCGGCGAGCAGGTCGGCAATTTCGGCCATGGCCTGCGCCTGGCGTTCGGGCGACACGCCGTCGATCTTGGTCAGGGCCACCGCACCCCGGCGGATACCGAGCAGCTCGATGATGTCGAGGTGCTCGCGGGTCTGCGGCATGGGGCCGTCGTCGGCGGCGATGACGAGCAGTGCGTAATCGATGCCGGTGGCGCCGGCGAGCATGTTGTGGATCAGCTTTTCATGGCCGGGAACGTCGATAAAGCCGAGCGTGCCACCCGTCGGCAACGGGGTGTAGGCATAGCCAAGGTCGAGCGTGATGCCGCGAGCCTTCTCTTCCTTGAGCCGGTCGCAGTCGACACCGGTCAGCGCCTTGACCAGCGTGGTCTTGCCATGGTCGATGTGGCCGGCGGTGCCGATGATCATGGGTTCAGGTGGCCTGGAAGAAGGTGCCGGCGGCAGCGAGCGCGGCTTCGTCAGCCAATACGGCGTCCGGCGCGCCTCCCTTGCCCCAGAGCGGTTCCTGCCACTGCATGCCGAGGAATTCGGCGCACAGGCGGTAGCTGTCGAGCATCGGTTGCGCCTTTTCGCGGTTGCCACTGGTGGCGATGACCCACAGGCGCTTGCCGGCCATGCCTTCCTTGAAATTGAGGCCGGGTATGCGTAGCCAGGCGCTCCAGTGGTCGAGGTAGGTCTTCAGCGGCGAGGGCGCGGAAAACCAGTAGACCGGTGAGACGAAGACCAGATCGGTCGCCGCCAGCGTAAGGTCGAGCAGCGGCTTGGCCTCGCCGACAGGCATCGGGTAGGTGCCGGCGGTGTGGCGCAGGTCTATGAAAGGGGGAAGTTCCAGATCGGCGAGCTTGCACCAGGTTTGCTGCGCGTCGGCGGAGAGCGCTTTGGCGGCGTGTCTGGCCAGTTGCTCGGTATTGCCGATATGACCGGGTTCGCGGGTGCTGGCGTTGAGAAAGAGAAAGTGGGACATGATGGAAGGAGGGGAGGGCTGGCGTGGGCTCTATTGTGTCAGCTTGTTGCCGGTTGTAGTGCGATGATCGCCATGCCGCACAGGGCAACGACGGCCCCGGCGATATCCCAGCGCGTCGGCGTCAAGCCGTCGACGCAATACAGCCAGGCCAGCGCAACGGCGATATACATGCCGCCATAGGCCGCGTAGGTGCGTCCGGCGGCGGTCGGATGCAGGGTCAGCAGCCAGGCGAAGACGGCCAGCGAGAGCGCCGCCGGGAGCAGCAGCAACGCGCTCTTTCCTTGTCGCAGCACGAGCCAGGGCAGGTAGCAGCCGACGATCTCGGCCAGGGCAGTGACGGCGAAGAGGCCGGCGATGCGCAGCAATTCCACGGTTTTCTCCATAAGGCGGGGCGACGGTGGAAAGACCGCCGCCCGCGGCCCGGGTTCTCAGCCGAACATGTCCTCGTACATGCGTCCGGCCCAGGCGAAATCCTCGGTGACCAGTTCGTCGCGACGCAGGTTGTCGTCGTCCTGATCCTGAATGATGACGCCCTTGTCGTTGACGTAGTACTTGAAGCGGACGGCAATATCTTCGCGCGGTTCGGTATTGACCATCATGAAACAGAGGTTGTCTGGCAGATCGTACTTCGGCGTGCGGCCCTTCGCCCGTTCGGCGATGTACTTGGCCACGATCCGGGCGTGGGCATTGGCGACGTGGCCGGCCTTCGGATAGAAGCGGAACTGGGGAGACACGATGCCGACCGAGTCGCCGATCACGTAGACGTCCGGATCGTCCTTCAGGTTCAGGAAGAAGGGATCGACGCCGGCCCATCCCGTCGGCTTGCCTTCCTCGTTCTTGCCGATGACGCCGGCTTTCCAGGCCATGTCGCCCGCCTGGTGCGGGGCCATCAGGATGGCGTGATCGAATCTGAAGTCGCCGGCGGCGGTCTTGATCTTCTTGTTGAACGGATCGACTTCACTGATCGTTGCCTTGGGCACGTAGACGATCTGGTCCTTGTAGAGGTTGGCGAAGGCTTCCTGGAAACCGCCGGTGATCGGTGCCGGGCTGGGTTTCGGGTCGAGGATGATGACCTTTCCGTTGATCTTGCGCTGCTTGAACAGGCCGGCGATCAGGCAGGCGCGCTCGTAGGGCGATGGCGGGCAACGATGGGGCGGCGGTGGCAGCGTCATGACCAGGTCGCCGCCCTGGAAGTTCTGGATGCTCTGCTTCAACCGGAAGTGCTCGGCGCTCGGAATGTAGGCCGCCGGGAACATCGCCTTGGTGTAGTCGGCCGCCTTGCGGTCGTTGCCGAACCAGCTTTCGTAGTTGTAGCGGATGCCGCTGCCGAGGATCAGGTAGTCGTAGTCGATCCAGCCCTGGGCGGTGATCACGCGCTTTTTCTCGCGCTCGAAAGCGGTGACTTCGGTCTGGATGAAGGTGTAGCCGTACTTCTGGGCGACCGGCAGGTAGCTGAAGGTGAGGAACTGGGCGTCGACGACATCGACCAGCCATTTGTTGCTCATCGGGCAGGAGAAGAAGACCGGATTGCGCTCGAGGAGAACCACATCCAGGGTCGGGTCGAGCTTGCGCAGGTGCTTGGCCGCGGTGACGCCGCCCCAGCCGCCGCCGCAGATGACGACGCGCTTGCCGGTGGCTTTCGGCAACAGCGGGTCGGACTGCATCTGGATCAGGAAGGGCAGCGGGCTGGTCGGCGCGGCAATGCTTGCCGTTGCGCCCAGCGCCGCACCGGCGGCGAGGAACTGTCGTCGATTGATGGTCATGATGTCGTCTCCATTGGTTGAACCATCCGGGCACGGAGATGCCCGGATTTACGGGTGCGCCGTTGCCGACGCGGGTGAGGACGGCAGGCGGTACGCAGACCGCCGTGCGAGGCCGTACTCAGAATTCCAGTACTTGCAGCTGGGCGATGAAGCGCGCTTCGTCTTTGGCTTCCAGGCAACGCAGGTCGAGATGATAAGCGTCGTCACGGATATAGCCGATGACTGGGGTCGGCAGGCCACGGAAGGCGGCTTCGATGGCGATCAGCGCCTTGCCCGGTTTTTTGGCCGTTGGCCGGCAAACCAGTGCGGCCGAGGGCAGACGCTCGACGGGCAGGGCTCCGCTGCCGATCTGACTGCTGCACGCGTCGATAGCGACCACGGCCTGGCCGGCGAGGGCCGCTTGCATGGCGGGAAGGACGCGCTCGGCGATGGCGGCGATATCGGCGACCGGCCGGGTCAGCAGGCGCAAGGTGGGCAGGCGCTCGGCCAGGCGATCGGGGTCGCGATAGAGGCGCAGGGTGGCTTCCAGCGCGGCCAGCGTTGTTTTGCCGACCCGCAGGGCGCGCTTCAGCGGATTTTTCTTGATCTTGGCAATCAAGTCCTTGCGACCGACGATCAGCCCGGCCTGTGGGCCGCCGAGCAGCTTGTCGCCGGAGAAGGTGACGATGTCGGCCCCGGCAGCCAGCGCCTGTTGCGGCGTCGGTTCCGGCGGCAAGCCGTAGGCGGCGAAGTCGGTCAGCGTGCCGCTGCCGAGATCGACGATGAAGGGCAGGCCGGCCGCGTGGGCAATGTCGGCCACGGTCTTTTCATCGACCGACTTGGTGAAGCCCGTGACCGCGTAGTTGCTGGTGTGGATCTTCATCAACAGGGCGGTCTTCGGGCCGATGGCTTCGGCGTAATCCTTGTCGTGCGTGCGGTTGGTGGTGCCGATTTCGTGCAGGCGGACCTGGGCGCGGCGCATCACGTCGGGGATGCGGAAGGCGCCGCCGATCTCGACCAGTTCGCCGCGCGAGACAACGGCTTCCTTGCCCTGGGCCAGCGCGTTCAGGCACAGCAGAACCGCCGCCGCGTTGTTGTTGACGATGGTGGCAGCGACGTTCGGGTCGCCGCCGGCCACCAGCTCGGCGAGCAGGCCGGAGACGAGGTCGTCGCGGTCGCCGCGACCGCCGGAGGCAAGGTCGTATTCCAGCGCACAGGGGGCACGGGCAGCGTCGACCATCAGGGCGATGGCTTCCTCGGCCAGTTGGGCGCGGCCGAGGTTGGTGTGCAGAACGGTACCGGTCAGATTGAAGACCGGACGCAGGTTGGCACGTCCGGCATCGTCGGCCCGGCGCCGGATGGCGGCGAGCAGGACGTTTTCGTCCGGTAGCGGCAGGCCATGCCTGAGGCCCTCGCGGGCGGCGGCCAGTTCGGCGCGGACGCAGCCGGTAACCAGCTGGCGGCCATGGCGTTCGATCAGATCGGGAAGTTGCTGCAGGACGCGGTCGACCGCGGGAAGGCGTTTATTGTCGTTCATGGCTTTCACCCGAACCGGGCAGAAAGGTTGATGGGATGGCGAGTGGTCTACTTCGTAATGGGCGGAACAAATGAAAGTGCCGGATTTGTGTTCATGGCTAGGCGCGAACCACAGCGATAGCCGAAGCTATCGCGAGGATGGGCAACAACGCCAGGGGCACAAAGACAAGCTTTCATGTTTCGTCAATTGCGAAGCAGAGCACATTAGCCGCTATGCGCACCGATGAGGAGCAGGTTGGGGCCGGAGCGCTCGTACCCCGCTTCGTCGACCAGCATGTCGAGGGGCAGGGTGGCGAGGTCGTCGGCAACCGGATCGACATTCGGGTCTTTTTCCTGATACACGATCTTCAGGTAGCTCTTGCAGGCGTCGCAGGTTTCGGCGCGGACGGCGCCCTTGCTGCCTTCGATCTCGTGCAGGGAGACTTCCTTGTCGGTATCGCAGGTCGTGCAAGTAGCGCGTGGCACGTTCCATTCGGTGTTGCACAACGAACAGTGCAGGTAGCGCAGGTTGTTGATGGTGGCGCCGAGGCGAACGACGCTGGCTACCGGCAGGCTGCCGCAGCAGGGGCAGACGCCATGGGCATCGAGCTTCTGCAAATGCTGGGTGTCGAGCTGGCTGGCCATTTGGGTGAAAACGACCTGCAAGGCCGCGGCAACGAAGGGCAATTCGGCGGCATGGGCCATGTCGGGCTCGCCTTTAAGCAGCATGTCGGCCAGCTGTTCAAGTTCGGCTTCCGAGGTGGCAAAGATTTTCTTCAGCGTCGCCTGGGCACCTTCCGGGGCGTCGGCCTCCAGGCGCTGCACGATTTGCTGCAGGGCAACGCGCCAGGCTGCGGGACGGGCCAGTGAAGCGGCGTTCAGGGGCGGCATGCCATGCGTGCGTGATTGTACGAGCGCTGCCGCATCGGGCAGGGCGATGGTGGGCAGGACTTTGAGGGCTTCTTGCTGGGCCTGGCTCAGGTCGCCGAGAAACAACAGCCAGTCGGCGAGGCTGTGCTGGTCGGACAGTGCCTTGAAACGGGCTGCCCGGTCGGCGAACAGGGTGGTGGTGACCGGTAGCAGGATGGGAGCGGCTTCTTCCGCCGGGGGATGAAAATCGATCGGTTGGCTGTGCATGGGGTCGTTTTGTTCTGTTTATCCGGTCAGTACCGAAAGGGAGTATTTCAAAAAAACCGGGGGATGCGAATTGTTTTTCGCAGAGCCCCCAAAAACGCAAGGTAAAACGGTAAGGTCTCTCCCGTCTGGGCGGGAGAGACCGGTGTGGCTTATTTGCCGGTGACCTGGCGGTACCAGCCACGGTGATGCTGCTTGGCCCAGGCGCGGGTGACCGTGCCGTACCACATGGCGCGGATGGTGCCCTTGACCCAGATGGCGGCATAGACGTGGACCATGATCAGGGCGATCATGACGGCGCCGGCGGCGGCGTGCACGACGGCACCGAGGCGAACCAGGGTGATGTCGAAGCCGAACCAGGCACGCCAGATGAACAGGCCGGAGACCGTCATCAGCAGCATGCACACGGCCAATGCCCAGAACATGACTTTCTGGCCGCCGTTGTACTTGCCTTGTTCCGGCATGTCGTGGTCGTTGCCGTCCACCATGTTCTTGGCCTTGGCCAGCCATTCCTTGTCCGCCGGGGTCATCTTGTTCAGATGCTTGAAGCGGATGAACAGCCCGAGGAAGGACACCGCCATCAGCACCCCGAGGTAGGGGTGGATGATGCGGGCCCAGGTCGGGCCGCCGAACAGCTGGGTCAGCGGGAAGAACGCCGGGTGGAAGAAGGCCAGTCCGGAGAGGGCGAGCAGGATGAAGCTGATGCCCACCACCCAGTGATTGGCCCGTTCCTTGGGCTCATAGCGCTTGAGGTCTTTCGGGTCGCGGATCATTTTGCTTCCTCCTTGTCTTCAGCCTCGATCTCGTCCTCGATCTCCTTCGAGACTTCGTTCGGACCCTTGGTGACGTAGTGGAACAGGCTGCCCAGCGCAACGCCGGCCAGGGCCAGCGTGGCGAGCGGCTTGGCGAAGCCCTTCCACAGGGAGACCAGCGGGCTGATCGACGGATTTTCCGGCAGGCCGGCATACAGGTTCGGCTTGTCCGCGTGGTGCAGCACGTACATGACGTGCGTACCGCCCACCCCTTGCGGGTCGTACAGCCCCGCCTGGTCGTAACCGCGTTCCTTGAGATCCTCCACCCGCTTGGCCGCGTAGTCCTTCATGTCCTCCTTGCTGCCGAACTGGATGGCGCCGGTCGGGCAGGCCTTGGCGCAGGCCGGAGCCTGGTTGACGGCTACCCGGTCGGAGCACAGCGAGCACTTGTAGGCCTTGCTGTCTTCCTTCGAGATGCGGGGGACATTGAACGGACAGCCGGTCACGCAGTAGCCGCAGCCGATGCAGTTTTCCTGATGGAAATCCACGATGCCGTTGCTGTACTGGATGATCGCGCCCGGGGCCGGACAGGCCTTCAGGCAGCCGGGGTCGGCGCAGTGCATGCAGCCGTCCTTGCGGATCAGCCACTCGAGCTTGTTGTTCTGCTCGACCTCGGTGTAGCGCATGACCGTCCACGACTTGGCCGACAGGTCCATCGGGTTGTCGTACACCCCGTGGCAGTTGCCGACTTCGTCGCGAATGTCGTTCCACTCCGAACACGCTACCTGGCAGGCCTTGCAGCCGATGCAGGCGGACACGTCGATGAGCTTGGCGATTTCGATGGTCTCCCGCACGTGCGTGGAGGGCGTCGTCGTCGCGGAGCGCTGTTTGATATCTAGCGATTGCAGTGCCATATCAGCTCTCCCTTACGCTTTCTCGATGTTGACCAGGAACGCCTTGTACTCCGGCGTCTGCGTATTGGCGTCGCCCACGAACGGCGTCAGGGTGTTGGTGATGAAGCCGGGCTTCGTCGCTCCCTTGAAACCGTAGTGGATCGGAATGCCGATGGTGTGTACCTTCTTGCCATCGACATCGAGCGCCTTGATGCGCTTGGTCACCACCGCCACACCCTTGATGAAGCCACGGTTGGAGCGGATCTTGACCTTGTCGCCGACCGCGATGCCCTTTTCCTTGGCCAGTTCCTCGCCGATTTCCACGAACTGTTCCGGCTGCATGATCGCGTTGATCTTGCTCTGCTTGGTCCAGTAGTGGAAATGCTCGGTCAGGCGGTAGGTGGTCGCCACGTACGGGAAGTCCTTGGCCGTGCCGAACGCTTCCATGTCGCCCTTGTACACGCGGGCCGCGGGGTTGGCGCGGGCCTTCGGGTTCTTCGGGTGCATCGGGTTGGCGTCGAGCGGGCTTTCGAACGGCTCGTAGTGCTCGGGGAACGGGCCTTCGGCCATCAGTCCGAGACTGAACAGGCGGCCTACACCTTCACCGGTCATGATGAACGGCATGACGTTCTGGTCGGGCGCGGCATCGGGACGCATGTCGGGGATGTCGTTGCCTCCCCACTTGTCGCCCAGCCACTTGAGCACGGTGCGCTTCGGATCCCACGGCTTTCCGGAGAGGTCGGCCGAGGCGCGGTTGTACAGGATGCGGCGGTTGACCGGCCATGCGAAACCCCAGTTCAGCGTCTGGCCGAGGCCCGACGGATCGCTGTTGTCACGGCGTGCGGACAGGTTGCCGGCCTGCGACCAGACACCGCAGTAAATCCAGTTGCCGCAGGTGGTCGAACCGTCGTCGCGCAGCATGGCGAAGCTCGGCAACTGCTCGCCGGCCTTGACCAGCACTTTGGTCGGGTCCTTCGGGTCGAGTACGTCGGCCAGCGCCTTGCCGTTGAACTCCATCATCAGTTCTTCCGGCGACGGCTTGGTCGGGATGCGGTAGGCCCAGGTCAGCTTCTGGATCGGCTCCGAATAGGCGCCGCCATCCTTGGCGTACATCTCCTTGAGCTTCAGGAACAGGTTGGCCAGGATTTCGGTATCGTCCTTGGCATCGCCCGGACCGTCGGCAGCCTTCCAGCGCCACTGGATGACGCGGCCGGAGTTGGTGAAGCTACCGGTCGTTTCGGCAAACAGCGTGGCCGGCAGGCGGAACACCTCGGTCTTGATTTCCTCGGGCTTGACGTCGTTGAACTCGCCGTGCGGTTTCCAGAATTCCGAGGTATCGGTCGCCAGCGGATCCATCACCACCATGTACTTCAGCTTGGCCAGCGCGTCGCCGACCTTCTTCTTGTTGGCGACGGAGGCCAGCGGGTTGAAGCCCTGGCACAGGAAACCGTTGATCTTGCCCTGGTACATCTGGTCGAAGATCGACAGCACGTCGGAAGCGCCGGACAGCTTGGGCATGAAGTCGTAGGCGAAGCCGTTGTCCTTGTGGGCGGCATCGCCCCACCAGGTCTTGTGCAGGCTGACGTACCACTTCGACAGGTTCTGGCCGAAATTCATCTGGCCCGGACGCAAGAGCTTCGGCGTCTTCTTGTCGAGGAAGGTCTTCAGGTCGGGTTCGGCATCGGTCGGCGCCGCCAGGTAGCCCGGCAGGTTCTGGGCGTACAGCGCGAAGTCGGTGATGCCCTGGACGTTGGCGTGGCCGCGCAATGCGTTGATGCCGCCACCGGCCATGCCCATGTTGCCGAGCAGCAGCTGGATGATCGCCATGCAGCGGATGTTCTGGGAGCCGACGGAGTGCTCGGTCCAGCCCAGCGCGTACAGGTTGGTCATCGTCTTGTTCGGCGCGGCCGTTTCGGCGATGTACTCACAGACTTTCAGGAAGGCTTCCTTCGGCGTGCCGCAGACCTGTTGCACGACGTCCGGGGTGTAGCGGGCGTAATGGGCCTTGAGCATCTGGAAGGCGCAACGCGGATCCTGCAGCGTTTCATCGACCTTGACGAAACCGTCGGCGCCCATCTGGTAGGACCAGGTGGCCTTGTCGTAGCTGCGTTTTTCCTCGTTGTAGCCGGCGAAGATGCCATCGTCGAAGGTAAAGCCTTCGTTGATCAGGAAGGACGCGTTGGTGTACGCCTTCACGTAGTCGTGATGGATCTTGTCGTTGGTCAGCAGGTAATTGATGACGCCGCCGAGGAAGGCGATGTCGGAACCCGGACGGACCGGCGCATAGAAGTCGGCCACCGATGCGGTGCGGTTGAAGCGCGGGTCGACGACCACGAGCTTGGCCTTGCGGTTTTTCTTGGCTTCAATTGCCCACTTGAAGCCGCAGGGGTGCGCTTCAGCGGGGTTGCCGCCCATGACGAAAATCAAGTCAGCGTTCTTGATGTCCACCCAGTGGTTGGTCATCGAACCACGCCCAAAACTCGGAGCCAGACTGGCCACCGTGGGAGCGTGTCAAATGCGTGCCTGGGTGTCGATCGAGGTCATCCCCAACGCACGGGCCATTTTCACGGTCAGGTAACCGGCCTCGTTGGGGGCTGCCGACGATGCGAGCAGTGCGGTACTGGTCCAGCGGTTGACGGTCACGCCATCCTTGTTCTGGGCCATGAAATTGGCATCGCGGTCCGCCTTCATATGCTTGGCGATGCGGTCGAAGGCTTCCATCCAGGAAATCTTCTTCCACTCGTTGCTGCCGGCTTCACGCACTTCCGGCCACTTCAGGCGATTGGCGCTCTGCACCATGTCGCGCAAGCCGGCGCCTTTCGGGCACAGGGTGCCACGGTTCACCGGATTGTCCGGGTCGCCTTCGATGTGGATGATCTCGGCCGGGGTGTTCTTGGACTTGTCCCCCGTCGAATAGATGAGTACGCCGCAGGACACCGAGCAGTACGGACAGATGTTCCGTGTCTCGGTGGCGCGGGCCAGCTTGAAGGTTCGTACTTCCGCCTGGGCTGCGGTCGGCGAGAAGCCCATCAATGCGATGGACGACCCACTGAGCCCGGCGGAGCAGACCTTGAAAAACTGCCGCCTGTTCATGTTCATTTAGGTTTTTCCTCCTTATGCGACTCCGTGTCGCAATGGGATTATGCAGCAAGGAGCAGGCCAGTTTTCGTAAGTTATTGAACGATGGGAAATCGGCTTGCGGCGATTTCCCTCGGGGTGGGACATTTTGTCCTTTTGGTTGCCGAGTGGGACATTTTGTCCCATTGGGGGTGCGAGGAAGCCATGCCGATGGCTGGCAGCGCACTGGCATGAGAATGGGGGCTATCAGTGGCGTGCTTACTGGTGAGTTTGACGCAGGGTGTCGGAGGGTAGTTCGCCGAAGAGGGCTCTATATTCGGCGGCAAAGCGCGGCAGGTGCCAGAAGCCCCACTTGGCGGCGATGTCCCGGATCTGCTGTCCGCCGCCATCGGGGTCGCGCAATGCACGCCGGACACCGTTAAGGCGCAGCGAGCGCAAGTACTGGACGGGGTTGATGTCCAGTGCGTCCTGAAAGCAGTAATTGAGCATGCGCCGGCTGATATTCAGCTTCTGGCAGAGCTCGGCGACCGTGATCGGTTCTGATGTATGGGTCATCGCATAATCGGTCGCCTCGCGGACCACTTGGCAGAGTCCGGCAAAGGAGCGGGTGGGCAAGGGGGCACGGTTGGAGGCCTGCAGTACTTCGGTGAGATGGCCGATGATGGCCGAGCTCATCGCCCTCTGTACCTGCGGGTAGCGGAGCAGCGACGGCTCGAAGCTGGCCGGGTCGAAGATGGCAAGCAGGCAGTTACGCAACTCACTGAGCAGATGCTGGTCGGCAACCATTACGGTCGGGGTGTTCGAAAAAAGGCTGGGCAGGCTTTCCTGGCCTTCAGGGTACATCGTATCGAGCAGCGCTTCCTTGCGGATGGCGAGGGCGACGATGTCGAATTCCTCGGGGGAGGTCAGGGAAAATTCCTGGCCACTATGGAAGGTCAGCATCGAGTCACGGGTCAGGACTTGCCGGGAAAACAGGCAACTTCCCTTCATGGTGACCGGAATCCCGACGACGAAACAGCCATCCCACGAGATACCGCTCTGCGCGATTGCGCGATTGGTTGTCTCGCGAAAGATTTGCAGGCCCTTGAACCGGATATCGACGACCCGCCCTTCGAAGTTACCCGGCGACAACTGGTTGTAGGTTTGTTCCCAACCTAGCAACGATTCGGCGTGCTCATCCGAATCACGGGTTGTGCGATTGAAAAACGAGTAAGTCGTCGACGTGGCTGAAAGGGGCATGGATACACCTGGGATCAATGGCCGCGCCAACGTCGTCATGACTGATTGGAGGGGCCTCTATGCGGTTCAGGATAGTTCAGAATTTCGTTTAGGGAAATAGATTTTGATTGGTGACATCAGGATTTTTCCAATTTCGGCTACAGCCTGTTTTCGGGTCGATGCTGTGGATTGGTCGGGATGCGCCACATCGGGGCATTTTTATGGGTTGATGCACGCATTTCGGGTGCGCGGGGTTTTTGAAAAATTATTTAAAAACAGTCGGGTAGTCTATTTTTTTGATTGCTTGTGGAGAGAATCGAAACTCCATATCTCTTTATGCAAAACCGATGCCAGCCACCGTGACGGGCAAACGATCTTCGCTCTTCAGGAAATCGACGCGAACTAGCGCGATATGATCATCGATGCTTTGATCTAAGTCGTGTTTTTTCGAGTTTTCTATCGTCTTTTCCGAAATCGGATATCAAACCGGGGTTTTGATCGGTTTCGGTTCCGATTTCGGATACCGCTTTCCAGTTCTCCACCAACACAATTTGAGCCATCGAACGGGACAGTTTTTTTGTTCCGCTCCCGATTCAAATAGAAAAAAGGAGGTCGCTGGTGATACCCAAGAGAATTGCATTGCTTACCGCCGTCGCCGCCCTGGGGGGCAGCCTGACGGCTCACGCTGAGCTTCCGCTCGACCAGATCACGGTCGCGAAGATGCCGGCTCCGCATCCGTACCGCTTGTACTTCACGGATGTAAACATTCCCTCGTTGCTCGACGGCAAGATGACCATCATCGACGGGCGCAACCTCAAGGTCGAAGGTATGGTCCATACCGGAACCTTCGGCCAGACGACTGTTTCTCCGGACCGCTCCGAGATCTATGCCGTCACCACCTATTACACCAAGGGTAATCGCGGTGAGCGCAGCGAAGAAATCGTGGTCTATGACGCCGCGACGCTGAAACTGAAGGCGGAGATCCCGTATCCAGCCCGTCACGCCCAAGCGCTGCCGTATCGGGGAACGATGCGGACTTCTGGTGACGGTCGCTTCCTGTTCATCCAGAATGCCACTCCGGCAACGTCTATCGGCATCGTTGACCTGAAGACCCGGAAGATGGTCGCCGATATTGCCACACCGGGTTGCTACAACGTCTATCCGTCGCATAGCGCAACGCGAGTGTCGACGCTGTGCGGTGACGGTACCATGCTGACCATCGCCCTCGATGGCGACGGCAATCCGATCGGCAAGCAGAAGAGCGCCAAGTTCTTCGATCCGGACGAGGATGCACTGTTTGTCACGGCGGCGCAGGAAGACGATCGCTATCACTTCGTTTCCTTCAAGGGCAATCTGGTAACGGTCGATCTCTCCGGCGAAGTCGCCCAGGCCGGCAAGCCGTGGCCGCTGCTCAGCACCAAGGAGGCCAAGGGCGGCTGGCGTCCAGGCGGCTACCAGCCGGTGGCCCTGCATCGCGATAGCGGTACCTTGTATGTCGGCATGCATCCCAAGGGTTTCGAAGGCAGCCACAAGAATGCCTCCCACGAAGTCTGGACCTACGACTTCAAGGCTCAGCGGCTGGTGGCGCGTAACAGGATCGTGCATAGCACTGGCTTTGTCGTTAGCCAGGGCGCTGCCCCCCGCCTCTTTGCCTACGATACCGACAAGGCACAGATCGCCGCCTATGAAGGGGGGCGCAAGCTGAAACTGGCTGGCATGCGAGGCGGCTTCGGCTTTACGCCAACCCTGCTGGAGGCACAGTGATGGAAGCCATCCTGGTTTTTCTCGGCGATCCGGTGGTGACGCGCAGCCTGGGAGCCATGCTCTCCGTGTTGTTGCTGATCGGGAGTTGGCAGAAGCTGCGCGACATGGTGGTTTTTGCCGCCGCGGTCGACAACTACCGTCTTCTGCCTGATTCGCTGGTGACGCCGGTAGCCTGGATGGTCGCCT
>CALJZP010000210.1 GCA_937983545.1 uncultured Azonexus sp. | reverse complement strand
CAGCCTATCGTCGGCGGCCCAGTCTGCGCGAATATGTGCTGATCGACCCGGAGGCACGGCAGGTAGAACCGTACCGCCTGGAGATGAGCCCGCTGGCCGGCATCGGCCAAGGCGCAGGTTTTGGGTTGATAGCGTGCCCTCGGACCCTGTGCTACTCGTTAGCGCGGGACTGCCCTGGGCCAGGGGTGTTTTGCCACGGGGACGACTGAGTATGTCATCGACCGGACAAAAAATTTTTCTGGCCTTTTAGTTAGGTGATAAAGGAATTGATGTGCGATGCTAAAAAATTTATTCTCTGCAGTGTTGGCGCGCCAAAAAGAGGTCAAAAAAAGCGCGGTGCCCCCGGAAAAGGGGGTCGGCGGAAGCCACGAATGCCCGGTTTGTCGGTATACCGCCTATCCCTTTGACGCTGTCGATTTCAATAAGTCCTGCGAGGAAGTCCGGGGCTTTTATCTGCCGCCGGCCTGGAGGATGGTGCAATACTTCCGCTGCGAAAATTGTCGCCATCTCTTCGCGCCAGAATTCCTTTTCTGGACCAGGGAAGAATTCGCACAATACATTTACAACGAGGAATATCGCCTGATCGATCCCGACAGCACGGGACAGCGGCAGGACAACCAATTCAAATTCATCGAACAGCTCTTTGCGACATACAAAAAAGAAATCTCGCACCTCGATTACGGCGGCGGCAGCGGCCGATTGTCGTTGGCTTTGCAGGATGCCGGCTGGCATTCCCGCTCCTGGGACCCTTTCGTCTCCGATGAACCTATCGAGGGGCAGTGGGACCTGATTACTGCTTTCGAGGTCATCGAGCATGTTCCCAATGTCAATGTGATGATGCGTGATTTACAGCGCATCTCGAAACCCGATAGCCTGGTTTTTTTTAGCACCCTGTTGAGCGACAAGGCGGTTAGGCCGGGAGGGGACTTGCAATGGTGGTATGCCGCGCCACGTAATGGCCATGTCAGCTTGTTTTCGACCACCAGTCTGGCGACCGCCTTTCATCGCTATGGCTTTCACTGCGCCAGCCTGTCCGATGAATTTCATATTGCATATCAAAAAAAGCCGGCCTGGTCGGCACCTCTGTTCAATTTATCCAATCAGTGATTTATGCACTCGAATTTCATGACACCCAACGGCGCATGGTGGTTCCCGCCACCCAGAAAGATGAAAATCGGCACTGTCGTAAAAGCGGCCTTGACCGCGATAGCAAGGGTGGCAGAAAATTGAAACGCTGAATCGCGGGCAAACCCGCCCCCACGAAGATTGATGCCTTTTGAGTTATTTTCACGCCAATTCAAGGAATATAAATAATGTTGGGAAACGTGATCAAGCAGTTGTTCGTCAAGCAAACGCCGAACCAGCCGGCCATCGTCCAAGACATCATCGAACTGGATGATGCCAATCGGCTGGTGCGGGCACGGCATGGCTGGTTTTTAGCCAACCGTTTCGATGTGTATCTGGGCACTGCGCTGGTGCGTTACGGCGAATGCATCGAACTGGAGCATCGGTTCCTGGCCTCCTTGCTGCAACCGGGAGACAATGTGATCGAAGTCGGCGCCAATATCGGTACCCACACCGTCGGCTTAGCCAAGCGTGTCGGGCCATTCGGCAAGGTGATCGCCATCGAACCGCAACCCCATGTCTTTCGCATTCTGAACGCCAATCTGGCGCTCAATGCCTTGCTCAACGTGGAAACGCACGCCATCGGTTGCGGACGTGAGGTGGGCGAAATGATCGTGCCGACGCCCGATTATGGCGCGGCGAAGCCGCACAATTCTGGCGGCGTCTCGCTGACCGATTCAGGGCCAGGCGTTGCGGTGCGTATCCTGCCGCTCGATGAATTGGTCAGCCCTGAGCTGAAAATCAGGCTGATGAAAGTCGATGTCGAAGGCATGGAGCTCGAGGTCTTGCAAGGCGCGATCCACCTGATCGACGAGCAGCGACCGATTTTGTATGTCGAGAACGACCGTCTGGCCAAGCGCCAAGCCCTGATTGCCTGGCTGCTCGATCGAGGTTACCGTTTGTGGTGGCATCTGCCACCGTTGTTCAATCCTGACAACTTCTTCGGCGAAATGGAAAACATTTACCGCAACATTGCCTCGATCAATATGATCTGTTTGCCCAGAGAAGCAGCAATACCTGATCTTGGCCGATTGCAGGAGATCATCAGCCCGGATCAGGATATGAGTATGATTGGTGGTATGTGACTGGCGAAAAAATTTTCCAAAGCGGCGCATGTTATTCAAAATGTTTTTCAATAAAGCGACAAAGAACGGTGAGCGTGTGGCTGCCGATCCTGCGGCCACGCCGGATCGGCTTGCCGAACGACTGGATGGACGGATCGTTGCCCTGCAATTACAGCTGCGCAGAAATGCCGGCTATCTTGCTCGTCGCGAAATCGAGGAATTGAAAGTCAAGATGGCGTCCGATCCACGACGACTCGAACCGTTTGGCTACAAGGTTTATAGCCAAAACGACGAAGATGGCATCATCGAGGAAATCTTTCGCAGGCTGGGCATCGCAGCGGGGACGTTTTGTGAAATCGGCGTCGAAAACGGCCTGGAATGCAATACGCTCTATCTACTGCACAAAGGCTGGCGCGGTGCCTGGATGGAAGGCAACACCAGTCATGCCAAAGCTATCGAGAGAAAATTTGGCCACATTCTGCGCAATAAACGACTGGCGCTCGGCGTTGGTTTTGTGACACCCGACAACATCGAGGCTACGCTGCAGGCGGTGCTCGAACCGATGGGTATCGACGTTCAAACGCTCGATTTTTTATCCATCGACATCGATGGAATGGATATTTATTTATTCGAGGCGTTGAAAATCAGACCGAAAGTGCTGTGCATAGAATACAACGCCAAATTTCCGCCCCATATCAATAAGCGGCCAATATTCGATCCAGATTACCATTGGGCCGGCGGCGATTATATGGGATCCAGCCTGCTGGCGATTGACGAAGCGGGAAAGCGTAAGGGCTATACTTTGGTAGCGACCAATCTTGTTGGCGCCAATGCTTTCCTGGTCAGGAACGATCTGCTTGCCGATCACTTCGCCCACGGACTGAGCGTGGCGGAACTTTACAATCCACCGCGCTATTACCTTTATTACGACCACTATAGTCATGCGGCTGGCCATGCACCGGATTTCGGGCCGTATGCCGATTTGGTGGATAAGATCGAAGGTTCATAAAGTTGGCGACTTTTCTGACTCGCCAAGCGCCGGCCGGCTCATCGAAAAAGAAAACCAGACATCCGGGCCACACTTGAGCTGCACATGGATGTCGTGGCTTTCCTCGACCACGAAGCCAGTGCGCTCGAATAGCGAGAGCCAGCTGCTGCGCGTCAGGCAGGAATAGTGATTGCGATTGCGCTGGTGTTGGGCGCAGGTGTCAGAGGCAGGAACTTCGACATAGAGCAGGCCGCCTGGCTTCAAGGCGGTGTAGAGCCCGACCAGCGTGAAATACGGGAACAGGCTGTGCTCCAGCGCATGGCGCGCCCAGATCAGATCGAAGGTCTCCTCCGGAAATTCGAGAAATGACATTTCCATCTCGATGACATCGAGCCCCTTGCGCTGACATTCTTCGAAGTCTGCCCCGAAAGTCAGCCCGGTCGGCACGGCGCCCTGGGCGGCAAACAGCTCCAGTGCTTGTCCCTGGCCGCAACCGACATCCAACACCCGCCGACCCGCCAGTCCCCAGCGTTCGGCAATATGTTCGATCATGCGGCGCGTGATCTCCAGGTGGCCCGGATCTGGTATCTCGGGGTAGATGTCTTCGCGCAGCCGGCGAGCGATGAATTCATCCAGCCGGCGATAGCGTTCGAGTGAACGATCCGGTGCGATTCGACGTGACAAATCGGAAAGCCATGTATTTATCTTCTTCATGACAAATTCAACCCAGATTGTCCATTAGCCATTTTCGTGAATTTGAGGCAAGCTGTGGGCCATCGTCTCAGGGGTGGAGCGGGGACGGTTCTAATGGATACCATTCGATAAAGTCATGGTGGATCAACTGGATAGGTGATGGTCATG
>CALJZP010000209.1 GCA_937983545.1 uncultured Azonexus sp. | reverse complement strand
AGGAACGGGCTTGCGGCAACCAGCAGCAGGGCAAGCATCCGGCGCATCGTGCCAGCCGGATGCTCAGCGTGCGGCCGGCATATAGAGCGTGCCGCCGTCCTGCAGATTGAGCTCGCGGATATGCCCCGCCACATCCTGAGCAGGGATGACGACGTGCGCATGGATGTTGTAACCCTTCACCATGTGCAGGTGTTCCTTGTCGGTCTTCGAATAGATGCCGACCACCATCACGTCCACATCCTTGCTGGTGACAACCTTGTCCTTGCCTGGGCCATCGACCACGCTCCAGGTCACCGAATTGGCACGGGCGGTGATCTTGAACGGCACGCGTGCGCTGTCGTCGCACTTCATGTCGTCCACAGCGTTGTCGAGCAGGAAGTTGAGGCCATCGAAGGAGCCCACGCCGTCAGCCTTGCCGAAGGCCTTCCAGGCGGCCGGTGCGCTGGCAACCAGCACGACGGCACCCTCGCCCTTGTCGGCCTTGTGACGAGTCTTGAGCGACTCGCCCTCGCGCTTCACCAGAAACAATTTGCCGTCGGCCAGGGTGATTTCCTGCAAGCGTCCGCCGGTGGCGCCGAAGCCGACCATCGTCGGCTCGATCGTGACCGCGTCGAATTTCACCGAGGGCGAGAAATCGCCTTTCATCATGTTGGGATTGTCGTGCGCGATCAGCGGCGAGTTGCAGGTGAAGCCCGCCGCCAGGGCGCTGGAAGCCAGCGTCAGATGGGTGATTGCAATGAGAGCGATGCCAAATTTCATGCGTTACTTTCCTTGAACCTGGTTACAAAAAACCGTCACCAGCTGGAGTGGGAGGCGTGACGGCTGGAAAGGATGCAGGTGCACCCAAGGAGATCCTCTGCAGAGGATTCAGCGCATCGACGTACCCGGGATGGGCGCGCCGTTGGACATCACGGCATACAGCACTTCGAGGTCCTGATAGACCGGATCGCCGGGACGCAGCGGCGCGGTGCGCATCTGGACGTGGCAAATGCGGAAGCGCTGCTGCAGTGAAGTGAGTTCGCCGCGTCCGGACAAATAGGCCGGATAGCTGGCGTAGTCGCCGAAGGGCGTGGTAAGCGTCTGCCCGCGCAGCTTCTTGCCCAGGAGGCCGTTGGGCGCGTGACAGCTGGCGCACGAGAAACCGAACTGCCCGGCGCGCTTGAAGAACAGGTCTTCGCCGCGCTTGAACGCTTCCATGATCGGCTTGGACGAGATATCGACCTTGACCGGCATGCCAGCACTCTTCGATTTGAGGTAGTAGGTGATGCGGATATTGGTAAGCGAACCCTGTGGCAGGTTGATGAAGAGTTCGTCCTGCGCGCATTGCTGTACGCGCCCTTCCAGTGTCATCACCTTGCCGAGGTTGGCGTCGTATTTCGGATAGGTCGCCGCCAGGCCGGTGTAGTCGGTCTTGCCTTCGCCCAGGCAGGTGAGGAATTTGGGATGCTTTTTGCCCCAGTCTTTCAGCAGTTTCTCCGCGATGTCGATATCCAGCGTGCCAGGGTGCATGTCGTCCTGGTGATCGATGAATTTCATGTTGAGCTTCCACTCCTCATGATGGTCGCCGATCAGCTTCGCGTTGGCCGCCAGTGCCTGGTCGTCGCGCCAGAATGGCAGGGTGCCCGACCATTCCATATCACCTTCCACGCCCTTGGCCGGATCGATCGGCGTGCGCGGAAAGTATTCGAGCGATTCGTCGGCAGCGACCGCCATGCCCAGCGCCGCGGCCATCGACAAGCCGGCCAGCAGGCGGGCCGGTGAATACATATTCTTGGTTTTCATGGTGTGCGCTCTCCTCATTTGGCGGATTGCAGGAAAGCGACGATGTCGCGGATTTCCTGCTCGGTGAGAATGCCGTTCACGCCGAACAGCGGCATCGGGCTGGCGGGGTTGCGCGAACGGATGTCGTAGAGCAAGGCATACACCTCGCCATCGGCGCGCCCCCAGGTGCCGTATTGGCTGAGATCGGGGCCGCCCTCGCCGGGCTGCGTGCCGTCTTGCATCTTGTGGCAGGCCAGGCAATTGCCCTTGCCGCGGTCGGTGAACACGGCCTTGCCGCGCGCGGCGTCGCCATTGAGTGGACCGGCGAGCTCTTTCTTGACGATGGCGGGCATGGGGATTTTTGCGCAGTCCGCACTGTAGGACATGCAGGTCCACTTCGAGAAACTGTCGAATTGCGGATCGGCGAACCAGACCAGAGAATGGTTGGGCGGCACGGATTTGACGGTTTCGCAGCCTGCCAGACCGACGGCAATGCCCGCGCCCAGCGCGAACGTAACAAGTATTTCTTTCATGGCGAATTTCTCCTTGGGTCCGTCAGAAGCGGTAGTTCAGGCGTACCGCCACCTGGTCGCCCACGCCGCTGGTATACAACTTGGCGTTTTTGGTCTGGACCGCGGCGTTGTTGATGGCGGCCGCCGAAGATCCAGCCGGCAATACCGGGTTCGGCGCATCCCACTCGCGGAAGGTATAGGCCAGCGTCAGGCGCAGGCGCGGCGTGGCGCGCCACGACAAGGCAATATCCTGGTTGATGCGGTCGCGGCGGTCGGAATCGCGCCACACGCCGTCTACGTTGTCCAAGGTATTGGCGCGCGAGTAGCGATAGCCCGCACTCCAATGCTCGTTGAAGTAGTAACCGTAATCGAAGGTCACGCCGGTGGCCGTATTGCCCGACTCGGCGGCGATCTGATGCGAGGCGATGCCTGATGCGCCGGCCCAGTTGGGGTAGGCGATGGCGCCCGACTGGCCAACAAAGACCATGCCCCGCGCCTTCATGAGTTCGATACCCAGCCGATGCCGGCCGTAGTCCTCGCCAAACAGGTAGCCCAGCGCCTTGATGCCGACGCCGTAGCGTTCGCGGGTGAAATCGCGGCTCTTGGTACCGGCGGCGTCGATTTCGAAATTGCGCACGCCGTTCTGGTACCAGCCGTAGAGCTTGACGCCGTCTTTCAGCGGGTTTTGCGACAGCTCGCGCAGCGAGGACGGTTCGTAACCGGACAGATCGTGCTCGGACGACCAGTACAGGTTGACGTCCGGGCGGCCATGGTTGCCGGTGAAAGGATGGTGGATGCCATTGCCGTTACCCAGCATCACCGCATAGGTATGCGTCCAGGGGCCTTTCTGGAAGGCATCGAAGAACTGCACGCCCCAGTCTCGGAACACGCCCTGGTCATAGCCGGAGTCGGAGATATTGCCCGCGTAACCCTGCCCAGCGATAGGCGCGTAGCTGCGCGAGTTGCCCTTGAGGAAGACCTCGTTCATCTGCCGGTTCATGAAGTCGGTCGAGCCGATGTAGTCGGCCGCTTCGATACCCTGCAGCGCTTCTTCCGGACCGGGCGTTTTCATCAGGCCGGCGCGCACACGTACGCCCGGGATGTAATTGAAAGTCAGCGTCGCGTTGCCGACCGAAACAGTGTGCTTGCGGTCGCCGTCGAAACGCAGATAGTTGAGCGCGTTCTCGCCCGCTTCGAGCGCAATGAAGTAATTGATTTTGTCGTGAACCAGATGACCGCGCGCGCGGATGTTGATCGGGCTGACAACGAATCCATCGGTATCCATTTTGAACTTCGGCCCGACCCGGCAGGGGTTGCGATATGTTCCATTGTTGAGGCCATAGCCAGCGTTCGGGTTGCCGGTCGGCGTGCCGTTCGGCGCGGCGAGGCCAGACAGCGGATCGCACAAATTGTTGATGTAAACCAGACCGATGTCGCCCAGAATGCGGTGCGATATCCCCGTTGGCTCCACCCCCTGCAGCGTGATGTAGTCGGTCGCCTGCGCGCCCATGCTCGCGGCCAGTGCCGCGCTGCCCAGCGCGACGGCAAGCGGTTTCCTTGCACTTCGTATCATTCTTTTTCCCCTCTGTGATATCGGTTTTCATGCACCGCCGGTGATTTACTCAACCCATATGGCGCAGGAGAACTATAGGGAGAGAAACTCCGCCTCCCATATGATCTAAATAACACTGGTGGGATTTTTTCAGGGACATGATGCGCGCAACCCTGCGGGAAACCCGGGCTTGCGCACGGGCGCGTCCCCGGCAGAAACACCATCGCTCCGCTCCCGGCACGTCGGCCGGTTTCGCGGTTTCGGATCGCCGGGAAATCGCGCGTCAGACGACGCGCGCGCAGTGCATGCCGGTCGGACAGGCGAGCCGGATGCGGCGTTTGTCGCGCACGATCTTGCCGGCTTCTTCCAGTTGGGTCAGGGTGCGGTACAGGGTGGCGGGCTGCAGCCCCAGTTCGCAGGCCCACTCCTGGGTCGTGCCCGGCAGGGTGATCCAGCCTTCCGCATCAGCGCCGCAGGTCATGTAGTGCAACACGCGTTCGTGCGCATACTTCAGGCGCAGGCGTTCGAGGCGAGAACATTGCAGCCGCATCTTGGTGATGACGTGTTGCAGGAATGCCAGCGAGAAGGTCGAATCGTCGCGCAGCGCGTCCCTGAATGCCGCGAGCGGCCAGGCGATCAGCAGGGAATCGGCCAGCGCGCGCGCCTCGCAGGTATAGCTCGCGACAAACAGGCTGGGCTCGCCGAAAAACTCGCCCGAGCGCGCGGTCAGCATGATGGCTTCGCCGCCGTCGGCCATCGGCCGGATCGCGGCGAGCTCACCGTGCCGCACGAAATACAGTTTTTCGACCCTGCCCCCGCGACAGAACAGATTGTCGCCGCGCGCGAGTTGAACCTCGGCAGCCTGCGCGGCCAACGCTTCGGGGAGGGTGATCGGCGGCAGGCAGGGGCCGCCGCGCGGCGAATGACAGGATGCGCTTCCCATGTGCTCGCCTCTCTCAGACCGGCTGCGCGAACAGGCGCTGCCACCAGCGCCGGCGTCCGTTGGGCATCGGCGCCGTGTCTTCCACCCGTTCGGGGGGAATGCGCGACAACACCCAGCGCGGAGGAATCTTCACGGTGCTGCACCCGCACGAACTGCCGAGATTGTTGGGATCGTAAATCTTGACGAAGCTGGGTGATTCAAGATCGTCGGTGTAGACGATGCCGCAGTAGTCGTATTCGTGCTCGCGCCGCAACAAGGCATCGACTTCATCGACAAAGCGTGCGAGCGCGTCGGGCGCGAGCGGCGCGTCGGGCGGCGTTTCGCCGACGAGGCTGGCATACCAGCCTTCGGGTTGCGCACGCACGCGCGCCCACAGGGCATCGAGGTCGTGCCAGCCCAACACCCCCCAGAACACGCCCTGCATGCGAGCCGTGAAGCCTGGCGAATTCTTGATGCCGTCCACGATTCAGCCTTTGCTGCGGCAGCGGTTGGCCGCATCGAGCTTGGCCTCGGCATCGCGGACGATTGCGCCGATCGCAGCATCGACCGCTGCGCGGTCGAAGTCGCCCTCGACCCGCGCCATGCTGCGAGGCAAGTCCATCTTCACCGCCGTCACGCCTGGAATCGCGAGGAGCGCCTTCTTGGCGCGAACGATCCCGCTGCCGCACCAGATGCCGGCGGTCGATACCTCGTATACGGAAACGTTCATGTGCGGCCTCTCAGGCGCACTTGCCGCCGCCGCAACAACCTTCGGCGGGTGCAGCCTGCGGCGCGGACAGCGTGCCAACCAGCCACTCGGCGATTTTCTCGCGGCTGGGCACGCCGCCGGCATGCACGACCTTGCCGTCGATGACGACGCCGGGCGTGGACATGACGCCGTAGCCCATGATGGCCTGGATGTCCTCGACTTTTTCGAGCTGTACCGCCACGCCTCTTTCGGCGGCGACCTCCTCGATCAGCTTGAGCGTGGTTTTGCAGTTGGCACAGCCGGTGCCGAGTACCTTGATGTTTTTCATGGTCGTTTCCTTGTGTTGATTCAGTGAATACGATAAGCCGCGTGGCAAGCCACGCACTGCCGCGAAACCTTGCTTAGATCCGTCATGGCTGGACGCAGGTCGCCATTGACTTCGGCATTGCGCACGCTGACCGCGAAGCGGCTGGCGGCGCGATGCATTTCCGTGCCAATGGCCTGCATGTCCTTGGGCATCACCTGCGCCATGTGCGATGCGCCATGCGCATCCAGCGAACTCATGCCCAGGCGCCGTTCCGCGATGTCCGCCGCGTTGGCATACTGACTCGCACCGAGTGCCTCCTCGATTTCTGATAGCGCCAGCAAATGATCGCGCATGTTGGCTTTCATGTGCGCCTGCATCATTCCCGGCATTTTGACCAGAGTGCGCTTGTCCACCGCCTCGCCCGAAAACACAGGCAAGGCCACACCCATGGTCAGTGAAAGAAAGATCAGTCGTTTCATTGTCGATCTCGCCTTTCAGCAGCAGGATAGGCCCGACGCGGTGGGCGTGCAGCAGGCCTCGCCCTCGACCGGCGCAGCCGCTGCGGGAGTCACCCCGGTGGCCATGGCTTGATCGAAGCTGAAATCCAGCTTCTCTCCCGCCTCATCGCGGAGGTGGCGGGCGATCTCGACGACGGCGTCGATATGC
>CALJZP010000208.1 GCA_937983545.1 uncultured Azonexus sp. | reverse complement strand
AAACAATACGCACTCATTTTTCTGATTCACGGTGGCCCACAAGGCATGTGGAGCGATGAATTTCACTATCGGTGGAACACATCTATGTTCGCCGCACCCGGCTATGTCGTTGTCGCTATAAATCCACGCGGATCAAAGGGTTACGGACAGGGCTGGTGCGATGCCGTGAGCAAGGATTGGGGCGGCGCCCCGTATGAGGATCTGATGACAGGCCTCGAGAATCCCTACAAGCAGGATCGCTAAGGCCGGGCCGGGATTGCTATGGCATCCAGAACCTGGCTGACTCGGTCGTCACCACCGTCGGATCGGCCACATCCTCGACCCTGATGCGAATGTCGTGAGCACCGGCGCCGACAGCCCCCTGCTCAAGCGACAAAACCAGCGCCGCCTCGCCAATTGCCGCCGCAGATACCGACACCTCCTGCTCATCGGCAATACGCAGGCCGGGCAGGCCGTCCACAGAAATGCGGTAGCGGCGTGCCTGCTCGCTGGCGTTGGTCAGTTGCAGGGTATAGCTGTTCTCGATGCTGCCATCCGCAGCCTCCCGCGACATGGCCGCCCGGTCACGGATCACCGAAACCTTGAGCGGCACCTTGGTAGCCAGCGACCAGGCCGTGGCACCGGATACCGACAAAAATATGGCCAGATAGATGAGTACCCGTGGGCGGAAGGCTCGCCGGATTATCTCCCCCCGCGATGCCTTGCTGAGCACTGCATTCTCGGTTGAATAACGTATCAGGCCCCGGGGATAGCCCATTTTGTCCATGACCTGATCGCAGGCATCGACACACGCAGCGCAGCCGATGCATTCGAGTTGCAAGCCATCGCGGATATCGATGCCGGTCGGGCAGACCTGGACGCAAATGCTGCAATCGATGCAATCGCCCAGTCCCGCCGAGCGCGGGTCCGCACCTTTCGCCCTTCCGCCTCGCGGATCACCGCGCTCCTTGTCATAGGTGATATTCAGCGTATCGCGATCGAACATTACAAACTGGAACTGGGCGTAGGGGCAGATGTACTTGCACATGTGCTCCCTGAGGAATCCTGCATTTCCGTAAGTGGCGGCGCCGTAGAAGAATATCCAGAAAATCTCCCAGGGACCGAGGGACAAGCTACCCGCACCCGCCAGCAAATCGCGGATGGGCGTGAAATAGCCGACAAAGGTCAGACCGGTCCACAGCGACAGGATCAGCCACAGGGCGTGCTTGGCACTCTTGACCGCCAGCTTGTGGGGCGACCAGGGCGCCGCATCGAGCTTGATTCGCTTGGGGCGATCACCTTCCACCCACCGCTCTATCCATAGAAAAATCTCGGTATAGACCGTTTGCGGACAGGTATATCCACACCATAAACGCCCGGCAACCGCTGTAAACAGAAAGAGGGCCAGGGCTGAAAGTGCCAGCAGGATGGCAAGGTAGATGGTGTCCTGCGGCCACAGAACGAAGTCGAAGAGGTAAAAACGGCGGGCATCGAGATCGAACAGAACCGCCTGCCTGCCATTCCACGGCAGCCAGCACAATCCGTAAAAAACGAGTTGGGTCAGCCCAACCATGACCCAGCGCCAGCGCTGGAAATACCCTTTGATCGAACGTGGATAGATTTTTGCATCGACATCGAGAACGGGCTTTATCTCGATCACGCGCTTGCTGTGCTTGTTCTCTGCCATCGTCCTGAGTTCGAATGCTCGCATTGAGTTGGGATAGACTCCCAAAGGTATCATGAGAAGCACCCTAAAGATGTATATTTTTTACATCTTTAGGGTGCTGACACCGGAAACGAAATGCAATCCGCACAGTGCGGATGACACCTTATGCACCTGAGCACCTTCACCGACTACACGCTGCGCGTATTGATGTATCTGGCCATCGCCAAGGACCGCCTGGCAACCATCTCGGAACTCGCCGCCGCCTATGGCGTTTCGCAAAACCACCTGATGAAGGTTGTGCATCAACTATCGAAGAGCGGAATCGTCGAATCGGTTCGCGGCAAGGGCGGCGGCATCAAGCTGGCACGCCAGCCGGATCAAATCAGGCTGGGTAGCGTTATCCGCGCCAGCGAAGGAGACGCCCCCATCGTCGAGTGCTTCTCCGCGGAAAGAAACGGGTGTCGCATTGCCCCGGTCTGCCGCCTGAATCGCATACTTGCCCAGGCTTTCGACAGTTTGTTCGAGGCTCTCGATGCCTACACGCTCGCCGATCTGACGAACAACGATCAAGAGCTGGCCGCACTGATGCGGCTCGGCGCGCCCTCAGGCCGCTTGTCCAACGAAACCAACGAAAACCCCACGGCTCCGGATCGCTCAGATCCAACCCGACAGGCCAACGACCCCGCCCAAGGCAATTAGCCAAAGCGGATGCAGCTTTGTCTTCAGCGCGACTAATACAGTCGCTGCAACGATCAGCCATGCCGCCCATCCGAAAGCGGCAGCCTGCGCGATCAGCGTAGCCCCCGAAAAGATCAGTCCGACGGCAAGCGGAGCCACGCCGAGGCTGATCGCCTTTTGCCAGCGGGCGCCAGCAAACCCTTCCCAACGGTCGATCAGGAGGTAGATGGCCACGCTCATCGGCAAACACATCGCGACCGTGGCCGCCAAGGCCCCGGCCAGGCCGGCGACATGCCAGCCGATCAGGGTTACGACCAGGACATTCGGCCCCGGCGCGCCCTGAGCGATGGCGTAGAGATGCGTGAAGGTGGCATCGTTCATCCAGTGGTGGTTATCGACGACGACGCGATGCATTTCGGGCAACAAGGCGGTCGCCCCGCCAAAGGCGACGAAGGAGAGCAAGGCGAATTCGAGAAAGAGCTGAACAACGATCATTTGCGCCCCAGCTTCCAGTAGGCTATGCCGCCGGAGAGCAGCAAGCCACCAAGCATGACCAGCGGCATCGGCCAACGCAGCCAGGCAATGGCCGCAACAACAAGCACGGTAAAAGGCAAGAAAGCCGGCTTGTCCTTGATCGCCAGCACCATGCGCCAAGCCATCGCGAACAGCAATCCGCAACCGACGGCGGCGATGCCGCGCAGCATGCCCTGTACCGCCGGCAAGCTACCATAGGCGTCGTAGAGCAAAGCGAGCATCAACACGACGAGGAACGGTCCGGCGAGCAGGCCGACCGGCGCGGCAATGGCGCCCGCCAGCCCTTGGTAGCGCTTGCCGACGATCACCGCCAGATTGATCACGTTCGGCCCAGGCAGGAACTGGCACAGGCCCAGCTGGGTATTGAACTCATCGGCGCTCATCCACTGCCGCTCTTCGACCAGCATGCGCCGGGCGAAAGGCAGCACGCCGCCGAAGCCTGACAGGCCGACCGAAGAAAAACCCAAAAAAAGCGCCCGGAGATCCGGGCGGCTTTGCGATTCGCGAGCCTTATCGCTCAAGATAGCAGCAGCCTTAGGTGTCGAGCCGGAATTCAGCCGATTTGGCGTGCGCCGGCAGCCCCTCGCCCTGCGCCAGGGTCGAGGCGATGCGGCCCAGCGTCTGCGCCCCTGCTTGCGACACCTTGATCAGGCTGGTCCTTTTCTGGAAATCGTAGACGCCGAGCGGCGACGAGAAACGAGCGGAGCCGGAGGTCGGCAGCACGTGGTTCGGCCCGGCGCAGTAGTCGCCGAGCGATTCCGAAGTGTAGTGGCCGATGAAAATGGCACCGGCGTGATGGATTTTCTCGACCCACGGATCGGGGTTGTCGAGGGCCAGTTCCAAGTGCTCGGGCGCGACGCGATTGGCGATGGCCACCGCTTCATCCATGTCGCGGACCAGGATGAAAGCGCCACGATTGGTCAGCGAAGTGCGGATAACCTCCCGGCGCGGCATGGTCGGCAGCAATTTCTCGATGCTGGCCTGCACACGCTCGATGAAGGCCGCGTCGGTACAGATCAGGATGGACTGCGCCAGTTCGTCGTGCTCGGCCTGCGAGAAGAGATCCATCGCCACCCAATCCGGATTGCCCGAGCCATCCGAGATGACCAGGATTTCCGACGGACCGGCGACCATGTCGATGCCGACAATGCCGAATACCCGGCGCTTGGCGGTGGCCACATAGGCGTTGCCCGGACCGACAATCTTGTCCACCTGCGGCACGGTTTGTGTGCCGTAGGCCAGCGCACCGACAGCCTGGGCGCCACCCATGGTGAACACCCGGTCAACGCCGGCCAGACAGGCCGCCGCCAGCACCAACTGGTTGTGCTCGCCGCCCGGCGTCGGGACGACCATGATCAGTTCCTTGACGCCGGCAACCTTGGCCGGAATGGCATTCATCAGCACCGACGACGGGTAGGCTGCCTTGCCGCCCGGCACATAGAGGCCAACGCGATCCAGCGGTGTGATCATCTGGCCAAGCAGGGTGCCGTCGGCTTCGGTGTACGACCAGCCGTCGAGCTTCTGGCGCTCGTGATAGGCCTTGACTCGGGCAGCAGCGGCTTCGAGGGCGGTACGGCGGTCGGCCGGCAGGCCGTCGAGGGCCTTCTGCAATTCACTCTTCGACAACTCCAGATCGGCCATCGAAGCAGCCGTCAGGCGGTCGAACTTGTTGGTGTATTCGACGACGGCGGCATCGCCACGCACCTTGACGTCGGCCAGAATGCCGGCGACCGTGCGCTCGATACCTTCATCGGCGGCTGCCTCGAAAGCGAGCAGCGCATCCATGTTTGCCTTGAAATCGGCGTCAACCGTAGAAAGGCGCTTGATGGCGACCATAGGGCTTACTTCTCCACCGCCTGGGCAAAGGCGTCGATAATCGGTTGCAAGGTTTCGCGCTTGACCTTCAGCGAGGCCTGATTGACGACAAGGCGCGACGAAATGTCCATGATGTGCTCGCAGGCGACCAGCTTGTTGGCCTTCAACGTGCCGCCGGTGGACACCAGGTCGACGATGGCGTCGGCCAAGCCGGCCAGCGGCGCCAGCTCCATAGAGCCGTAGAGCTTGATCAGATCGATATGAACGCCCTTGGCGGCAAAATGTTCCCGCGCCGTCTTGGTGTATTTCGACGCCACCTTGAGACGGGCGCCCTGACGGACGGCATTCTCGTAGTCAAACCCTTCGGGAATGGCGACCATCATGCGGCACTTGGCGATCTTCAGGTCGAGCGGGGCGTAGAGGCCTTCACCACCATGCTCGATCAGCACGTCCTTGCCGGCCACGCCGATGTCGGCGGCACCGTATTGGACATAGGTCGGCACATCGGTGGCGCGGACGATGACCACCCGCACGTTCGGCTGGTTGGTCTCGATGATCAGCTTGCGCGAGGTTTCCGGGTTTTCGGTCGGCACGATCCCCGCAGCGGCCAGCAGCGGCAGGGTTTCGTCGAAAATGCGGCCCTTGGATAGGGCAATGGTGATGGTCGTCACGGGAAGGCTTGCTAAAAAGGCGAAAGCGCCATTTTAGCAGAGGCCCTCACAGATACCCGAGGTGACGCGGCAACCAGAGTGCCAGATCGGGCATAAAGGTAACCAGGAACATCGTTCCGGCCATCGCCGCGACCATCCACAACACCCAAGGCACGGTCGACTCCATCGACACGCCGGCCATCCGGCAGGTCACCATTAGGTTGACGCCGAGCGGCGGGTGGAACTGGCCGAGCGCCATGTTCATGGTAATGATGACGCCGAACCACACCAGATCCCAGTTGAAATGCATGGCGATGGGCACCAGCAGCGGGAGGAAGATGAAGTAGATCGAGATGGCGTCGAGGAACATGCCGGCGATCAGCAGCAACAACTGGATGCTCAGCAGCATCGGAATTTCCGACAGCCCGGTGCCGAGCAAGGCCGCCGCCAGATGGTCAAAGGTACCCAGCGTATTGCTGGCCCAGGCGAAGACACTGGCCAGCGCGACGACGGTCAGGATCACCGAGGAAATCTCGGCCGATTCGACGAGAACGTTGTAGATGTCTTTCCAGCTCAGGGTACGGTAGATGACCGTACCGACCAGCACGCCGTAGAACACGGCGACGACCGCCGCCTCGGTCGGCGTGAACAGGCCGCTGCGCATGCCGCCGAGAATGATGACCGGCGCCGCCAGGCCGCAGCCGGCCTCCTTCAGGCTCTGCCAGAACGGCGGGCGTTCATCCGTCACATCGGCCTCGAACCCATGCTTGACCGACAGCCACCAGGCGACCAGGATCAGCGTCAGACCGGACAGGATGCCGGGAATCATGCCGGCGGCGAACAGCGCCGGCACCGAGGCCTGCGGCACGAGCAGGCTGTAGATGACGAAGGCGATCGACGGCGGAATCAGGATATCGGTCGATCCGGCGGCGGCAATGACGCCGGCCGTGAAGGAACGCGGATAGCCCGCCTTGAGCATGGACGGCAGCATCACCGCACCGACTGCCGCGGAGTCGGCCGGCCCGGACCCGGAAATGCCGCCGAGGATCATCGCCACCAGGATGGCGACGATGGCCAGGCTGCCCCGGCGCTGGCCCACCAGCGCCGACGCGAAACGCACAATGGTCGCCGCCACGCCGGCCTTTTCGAAAATCAGGCCGGCAATGACGAAGACCGGAATGGCCATCAACGGATATTTGGCGATCCCGGTATAGACATTGGTCGGCAGCGACAACATGCCGAAGTCGGCAATCGCCACCACCGCCACGCCGGCAAGGCCCATGGCCACCGCCAGCGGCACGCCGGAAAACATCAGGACAATGAAGATGCCGAAGAGTATCCAGTCCATCATTTGCCACCTCGCCACAGCACGGCCAGCAAGCGCAGCACGATAACGACCGAGAGCAGCGGCAACCAGATGGTGTACCACCACTGGGGTACGCCCAGCGACGGCGATGTCACCTCGAAACTGTAGTCGTCCCAGGCCATCAGCACGCCATACCAGGCGAGCAGGCCGAACATGAGCAGCGAGCAGAAAGCGGCAAAACGGCGGGCGGCATTGCGCAGACCCGGCTTGCGGTCGACAAAAAAGCTGATGGCGATATGGTGGTTACTGGCAAAGGCATGCGATGCCCCGACCAGCGTCATCACCACCAGCAGCGCCACGGAGATTTCCTCGGTGAAGGCAAAGGAAATATCGGTGAAATAGCGCACCAGCACATTGGCCATGGTGAGCAGGCACAGGATGCCCATTGAGGCAGCCATCAGGACGCGCTCGATGGCGCCGAGCGTCAGCTTGCCGCCAGGGGCGGCCTTGTCGGATTCAGACATGGATCACTTCAGGAAAAACGCCGCACCGACAACCGCCGGCGCGGCGAGACACAGACAAGCTCAGCGCTTGGCGATAGCCGCTTCGGCCTTCTTGACCAGATCGGCACCGATGGCCTTCGTCCATTTGTCGTACACCGGGCGGGTCGCCTGGACAAACGCATCGCGCTGGGCCGGGTTCAGTTGGGTGACGGTCACGCCGGCAGCCTCGATCTGCTTGAGCACGGCATTGTCGTTGCCGGCAATCCCCTTGCGGGCTTTCTCGACGTTCTCGCGACCGGCCTGCAGCGCAGCCTGGCGCACCGCCTCGCGATCGGCCGGCGTCCAGCTGTTCCAGACCTGCTTGTTCACCACGAAAATCAACGGGTCGGCGACGTAGTGCCAAAGCGTCAGGTATTTCTGGCCGACCGTCGGCAGCTTGGCGGCAACGAATACCGACAGCGGGTTTTCCTGGCCGTCGACCGCGCCGGAGGCCAACGCCGGCTGGGCATCGGCCCAGCTCATCTGGGTCGGATTGGCGCCGAGCGCCGAGAAGGTTTCGTTATAGAGCGGCGAGCCAACAACGCGGAACTTCATGCCCTTCATGTCGGCCGGCGAAGCAATCGGGCGCTTGGAATTGGACATTTCGCGGAAGCCGTTCTCACCCCAGGCCAGCGGAATCACGTCGCCGCGCTTTTCCAGCACGGCGAACAAATCCTTGCCGACCTCGCCCTGGGTCAGTGCGTCGATGGCCTTGTAATCAGGCATCAGGAAGGGCAGCGAGAAGAGGTTCAGTTCCTTGATCTGCGGCGACCAGTTGATGGTCGAGCCGATGGACATGTCGATCACGCCCTGGCGGATGGCGGTGAATTCGCGCGTCTGCTCGCCGCCGACCAGCGAGTTGCCGGAATAGAGCTTGATGTTGATGCGCCCTTGCGTCTTTTCCTTGACCAGCTCGATCCAGCGCTCGCCGGCCTGCCCCCAGGTAAAGGCCGTGCCCAGCGTGGTCGACAGACGATACTCGGCACGGTAGGTCTGCGCGTGGGCAGCGGCGGCACCCAATAGGGCTGTAGCCACGGCGGTGGCGATGAAGGTTCTGCGCAACATCGATCTCTCCTCGTTCTTCTGGGGTAAAGCGACGATTATGGGGGCAGCCCATGCCATGTGCAACCGGTCGCGTAAACGCAAAAAAGCCCGGCGAACCGGGCTTTTCGCGATCAGCAGGACGACTTAGTCGGCCTTCTGGATGTTCGCGGCTTGCTTGCCCTTCGGGCCGGTAACGATGTCGAAGGTGACCTTCTGGTTTTCGACCAGAGACTTGAAACCGTTGCCTTGAATTGCGGAGAAGTGGGCGAAGAGGTCTTCACCACCGCCGTCCGGAGAGATGAAACCAAAACCCTTAGCGTCGTTGAACCACTTGACGGTACCAGTTGCCATTTGTAGCTTCCTTGGAAAAAATTGAAAAAAATTACGAGAGCCAAGACCGAGGAGCTGACAAACCGATTACGGTGCAGGAACAACACACTGCCTGGAAATCCCGAAGTTCGGAGTATGGAGCAGCATTTCGAATACGCCAAGCATTTTTTTCATTTTCCATTGACACCCTACCCGGTAAATGAATTTTCCG
This sequence comes from uncultured Azonexus sp., assembly GCA_937983545.1. Taxonomy (GTDB): domain Bacteria; phylum Pseudomonadota; class Gammaproteobacteria; order Burkholderiales; family Rhodocyclaceae; genus Azonexus. Next base: position 5,350 of record CALJZP010000208.1, on the reverse strand, counting down.
CGACAAAACGAGCAGCCCCACAGACCGAGAATCAATGCACTCGCTTGACCGACGCCCCCAGTTTGGCCAACTTTTCCTCAATCCGCTCGTAACCGCGATCCAAATGGTAGATACGGTCGATCAAGGTTTCGCCGTCTGCCACCAGGGCCGCAATGACGAGTGACGCCGAGGCACGCAGGTCGGTCGCCATCACGGTCGCCCCCTCCAGTCGCTCGACACCGCGCACGATGGCATTGTTGCCTTCGATCTGGATATTGGCGCCCAGGCGCATCAATTCGTTGACGTGCATGAAGCGATTTTCGAAGATGGTTTCGCGGATGGTTGCCACACCGTCGGCCACACAGTTGATGGCCATGAACTGGGCCTGCATGTCGGTCGGGAAGGCCGGGTAAGGCGCCGTGCGCAGGCTGACCGCCTTCAGGCGCTTCGGGGCAACCAGCCGGATGGCGTCGCGTTCGACGGTGATCTCGCAACCGGCATCCATCAGCTTGTCGACGACCGTGTCGAGATAGGCTGCCGAGGTTTTCAGCAGGCGGATATCGCCGCCGGTCACGGCCGCCGCACACAAATAGGTACCGGTCTCGATACGGTCCGGCATGATGGCGTGCGTCGCGCCATGCAGTTTGTCGACGCCCTGGATGCGGATCACATCGGTACCGGCGCCGGAAATGCGGGCACCCATCGAAATCAGGCAGTTGGCCAGATCGACCACTTCCGGCTCACGGGCGGCGTTCTCGATGATCGTCTCGCCCTCGGCCAGACAGGCCGCCATCATCAGGTTCTCGGTACCCGTCACCGTCACCATGTCGGTGCAGATGCGCGCCCCCTTCAGGCGGGTCGCCTTGGCATGGACATAGCCTTGTTCGACCTTGACCTCGGCGCCCATGGCCTGAAGCCCCTTGATATGCTGATCCACCGGCCGGGCGCCGATGGCACAGCCACCGGGCAACGAGACGCGGGCCTCGCCGCCGCGGGCGACCAGCGGGCCGAGCACCAGGATCGAGGCACGCATGGTCTTGACCATCTCGTAGGAAGCGACCGGATTGTTCAGGCCGCCGCCATTGAGCACCAGTCCATCCACGCCATCCATGGTGACGCCGACGCCCATGTCGCCGAGCAGGCGCAACATGGTCGAAATGTCGTTCAGGTGCGGCACATTGGTGAAATGCACTGGCTCGGCGGTGAGCAGCGAGGCGCACAAGATGGGCAGAGCGGCATTCTTGGCACCGGACATGGCCACTTCGCCGGAGAGCACCTTGCCCCCCTCAATCAACAACTTATCCACGCTGTGCGCTCCATTCTTCCGGGGTAAGGGTTTTGAAGGACAGGGCGTGCAACTCGCCGGTCGCCAGCTTTTCCTTCAGGGTTTCATAGACGCGCTGCTGGCGCTGCACACGATTCTTGCCAATGAACTCGCTGCTCACGACGATGGCCTGAAAATGCTGGCCGTCGCCATCCAGTTCGAGAAAGTCGCAGGCCATGCCGGCCAGGATCAGCTGCTTGATATGTTCGGGGTGCATGTTACTCAGGCTCTAAGCTTCCAGCCCCGCTTCAACAGGTTCAGCGTCCCCCAGGACACCACCGTGAAGCAGGCAATGACGACCAGCAGACTGGTTTCCGGTGCGACATCCGAGACACCGAAAAAGCCATATCTGAAGCCATCGATCATGTAAAAGACAGGATTGTAATGCGACACCCCCTGCCAAAATGTAGGCAAGGTGTAAATCGAATAGAAAACGCCCGACAACATGGTCAGCGGCATGATCAGGAAATTCTGGAAGGAGGCCAACTGGTCGAATTTTTCCGACCAGATGCCGGCAATCATGCCGAGCGCGCCGAACAGGGCACCGCCGAGCATTGAAAATACGACGATCCAGAGTGGCGCCATCACTTGCAGATCGACGAACCAGACTGTCGCGAGCAGAACACCCAGCCCAACGATCAGGCCGCGCAAGACGGCCGCCAGGACATAGGCGGCAAAAAAGGCCCCATAGGGAATCGGCGGCAGCAGCACGAAAACGATGGAACCGGTGATCTTGGCCTGGATCAGGCTGGACGACGAATTGGCGAAGGCGTTCTGCAAGACCTGCATCATGATCAGGCCCGGAATCAGGAAACTGGTATAGCGAACACCGTGAACGGTGACGTGATCGTCCAACACATGCCCGAAGATCAACAGGTAGAGCAGTGCGGTCAGAACCGGCGCGGCAACCGTCTGGAAAGCCACCTTCCAGAAGCGCAGGAACTCCTTTTCGAGCAGGGTCAGGAAGCCGATCATGACTGCAGCGTCCTGACGAACACCTCTTCCAGCGACGCCCCCGGGTGCGCGGCCATCAGATTGGTGGTCGTATCAAGCGCCACAACCTTGCCCAGCTTCATCAGCGCGATACGGTTGCACAGCGCCTCTGCCTCTTCAAGGTAATGCGTCGTCAGAATAATCGTATGCCCTTCGCCATTCAGGCGCCGGATGAATTGCCACAGTCCCTGGCGCAATTCGACATCGACACCGGCCGTGGGTTCGTCCAGCACGATCACCGGCGGCCGATGCACCAGTGCCTGCGCGACCAGCACCCGGCGCTTCATGCCGCCGGACAGGCGACGCATATTGACGTCGGCCTTGCTCGTCAGATCAAGGTTTTCGAGAATCTCGTCAATCCAGTCGTCGTTCTTGCGGATACCGAAATAACCGGACTGAATGCGCAGCGTTTCCCGCACGTTAAAGAAAGGATCGAACACCAATTCCTGAGGCACGACCCCCAACAAACGGCGGGCCTCGCGAAAGTCACGGATCACGTCGTGACCCATCACGCTGATCGCGCCCGAATCAGGACGGACCAAACCCGCCAGGGAGGATATCAACGTCGTCTTGCCGGCCCCGTTCGGCCCCAGAAGACCGAAGAATTCACCTTGCTCGATATCGAGCGACACCCCGGCCAGCGCCTGCAAAGACCCGAAATGCTTGACGACGTCAACGATGGATACAGCTGCGACCATGAATCGCCCTTCAGGCCAGGGGCAGGAGGTCGGTAACGCCGTACAGTTCGGCCAGCGAACGCACACCAGCCGGAATATGGGCAAAATTCACGCGTGCGCCGGCCACATCGGCCGCCCGCAACCAGCCGAGCATCACGGCAATAGCCGACGAGTCGGCCTCGTCCACCGCCGAAAAATCGAACACCACCTCGCCCTGCTGCAAAGCAGAACGGCCTGCATCGAGCAGGCCGCGGGCATTGGCCATTGTCATGGGCACCATCACCAGCAGGCGCCCGTCCTGTCGTTCGATCATTTCTTCTGGTTCGCTTCCAGAGACTTGTTCTTGGCCGCAATCGAAGCAATCAGGCCATCGATACCGCCATTGCGGACCTCCTGGCCAAACTGGTCGCGATAGTTGGTCACCAGACTGATCCCGGCAACCACCACGTCGTACACCTTCCAGCCGGAATCCAGCTTTTCCAGGCTGTAATCCAGTTGCACCGGCTTGTTTCCAGGCTGATGAATCTCTGTACGCACCAGCACATCGGTATCGGACGGGGCCATCTTGAACGGCTTGTAAACGACCTTCTGGTTCTTGTAGCTGGTCAGCGCGTTGGAATAGGTACGCACCAGCAGGGTCTTGAACTCGACCGTGAGCTGCTGCTGTTGCTGCGGCGTCGCCTTGCGCCATTCCTTGCCCAGCGCCAGAGCGGTCATGTGCTGGAAGTTGAAGTGAGGCAGAACCTTCTTGTCGACCAAGTCGATCACCTTGTTGGTGCTGCCGTTCTGGATATCCTTGTCATGGCGGATGATCTCCAGGACTTCTTCCGTCACGCGCTGAACCAGCGCATCCGGGGCATCCTCGGCCAATGCCGCAGTAGAGACAAGGCCAGCGAAAAACAGGGCAAATATTTTTTTCATGGTCAGCAGGAAAAACAATCAATCATCCAGCCGCGGCGGGCGGCCGTCGAAAATCTGGTTACGGCGACGTTGCAGGTAAGCATCGCGAATATAGGCGTACTTGTCGAGCGCAGCCTCCTCGACAATCTTGTCGGCTGGCAGCAGGCTGGCGCGAACATCGACAAAGCCCAGCGGTACCATGCTATTGCGCACGGGAACGGGCCGCACGCGCCAGACCGGGTCGACGAAGGAATCTACGCCAAAGCCGGCAGTATCGCGTACGGTACGCGGCCCGATGAACGGCCAGAACAGATAACCGCCATCCTGAACGCCCCAAACCGCCAGCGTCTGGCCAAAATCTTCCTCGTGCTTTTCCAGGCCCAGTTCGCTGGCCACATCGAACAGCCCGAAAATACCGACCGTGGAATTGATCAGCAAACGCCCGACATCCACGCCCGCATCGGCAAACTTGCCCTGCAGCGCGCTATTCGCACCGATCCACAGATCGCCGAGGTTAGCGAAGAAATTGCCAACACCGGCTTTGACCGGCAGCGGCACGGCAGCGTCGTAGACCTGCGCCACCGGCTTGGCGGCATATTTATCGATCGCTTCGTTAACCGCGAACATCGAACGGTTGAAACCTTCGTAAGGATCGCGCTGGTTTTCCTCGGCAAGTGCATTGCCCGCACATGCCAGCACCAGCAGCGCCCCCAGCGCCCAGTGGCGCCCCATGCGCATCGGAGATAAGCCGAGACTTTTCGTCATTTCTTGTCCTGTCCGTCTGCTGCCTTGCTGAATAAAAACTGGCTGATCAGCTTTTCAAGCACCACAGCCGACTGTGTCTTACCAATGGTATCCCCTGCTTTCAGCATCTTCTCGTCGCCACCGGCATCGAATCCGATGTATTGCTCACCCAGCAGGCCCGCCGTGAAGATCGAAGCGAAGGTATCTTTCGGAAAACGATAGCGGCCGTCGATGGACATGGTCACCACGGCCTCATAAGTCGCGGAATCAAACTGGATGTCGGTAATGCGACCGACCACAACGCCAGCGCTTTTCACCGGACCACGTACTTTGAGGCCGCCAATGTTATCAAACTTGGCCTGCAGGACATAAGTCTCGGACAGATGCGCAGTCGAAAGGTTGCCGACCTTGAGTGCCAAGAACATAACAGCAGCAATGCCAATTGCGACGAAAAAGCCGACCCACAGGTCGAGAACGGTACGGTTCATGAAGTTCCCCGGAACATGAACGATGTCAGAACGAAATCGAGTGCCAGCACGGCCAGCACCGATGTCACCACGGTTCGCGTAATCGCCCGCGAGACCCCCTCGGCAGTCGGCACCGAGTCATATCCCTCAAAGACAGCTATCAACGATACCGCGACACCGAAAACAAAACTTTTGACGATGCCATTCCAGACATCGAAACGAAAATCGACACTCGACTGCATCTGCGACCAATACGAGCCATCGTC
>CALJZP010000207.1 GCA_937983545.1 uncultured Azonexus sp. | reverse complement strand
GGCAACCGGCTATCTGTCGCCATCGCCGACCCGACCAATCTGCGCGCCCTGGATGAAATCCGCTTCCAGACAGGCCTTGCCGTCGACCCGATCGTCGTCGAGCATCCCAAGCTGGCTCCGCTTGTCGGCAAATACGCAGAGTCGGCCGCCGAAACACTGAAAAATCTGGCCAGCGATGATATCAACCTCGACTTTCTCGATGAAGAAGCCGCCGCCAAGACAGATGATGCCGCCGGCCAGGAGATCGACGACGCGCCGGTCGTCAAATTCATCCAGAAAATGCTCCTCGATGCCATTAACGATGGCGCGTCGGACATCCATTTCGAACCTTACGAAAAGTTCTACCGGATTCGTTTCCGCGTTGACGGCATCCTGCGCGAAGTCGCCACGCCGCCGCTGGCCATCAAGGAGAAAATCGCATCGCGCATCAAGGTCATCTCGCGACTGAATATCGCCGAAAAACGTGTGCCGCAGGACGGCCGGATGAAGCTTGTCCTGTCCAAGACCCGAGCCATTGACTTCCGGGTCAGCACCCTGCCTACGCTGCAGGGCGAAAAAATCGTGATGCGTATTCTGGACCCAACCTCTGCCACACTTGGCATCGAGGCATTGGGTTATGAACCTGAGCAAAAGGCCGCCCTGCTCGACGCCATCAGCCGCCCCTACGGCATGGTGCTGGTCACCGGACCCACCGGATCCGGCAAGACGGTCTCGCTCTACACCTGCCTCAACATCCTGAACAAGGACGGCATCAACATTTCCACCGCCGAGGATCCGGCTGAAATCAACCTTGCCGGCATCAATCAGGTCAACGTTGACGACCGCGCCGGTCTTACCTTTCCCGTTGCGCTCAAGGCCTTCCTGCGCCAGGATCCGGACATCATCATGGTCGGCGAAATTCGCGACCTCGAAACTGCCGAGATCTCCATCAAGGCAGCCCAGACCGGCCACCTTGTCCTTTCGACGCTGCACACCAACGACGCCCCGCAGACCCTGACCCGCCTGATGAATATGGGCGTTCCCACCTTCAACATCGCCTCCAGCGTTCTGCTGATCACGGCGCAACGCCTGGCGCGCCGTCTTTGCAATTGCAAGAAACCCATGGAAGTACCACGGCAGGCGCTATTGGACGCCGGGTATGCCGAAAGCGAACTCGATGGTTCGTGGACCCTATACGGCCCCGGGGGATGCGACCGTTGCAAAGGAACCGGGTATAAAGGACGGGTTGGCATCTATCAAGTCATGCCCATCTCGGAAGCCATGCAGCGCATGATCATGAGTGGCGCATCGGCGCTGGATCTGGCGGTTCAGGCCAAAGCCGAAGGCGTCAAGGACCTCCGGGAGTCCGGATTGCAAAAAGTCAAACAAGGTGTCACCTCGCTCGACGAGGTTCTCAGCACCACCAACGCTTAATCAAAGGGACAACGCATGGCTACCGCTCGACCGAAGGCCTCGGCAGTCAAGGAAAGCACTTTCCAGTGGGAAGGCAAGAACAAGGACGGAAAAGCCGTACGCGGCGAAATGCGCGCGGCCAGTGAGTCGGTGGTCCAAACAACCCTGCGCCGCCAGGGCATAACCAAGGCCAAGGTCAAGAAGCTGCGTTTCAAGACCGGCGGCAAGATTACCGACAAGGACATCACCTTGTTTACCCGCCAACTGGCGACAATGATGAAATCCGGGGTTCCGCTCCTCCAATCCTTCGATATTGTTGGCCGCGGCCATGCCAATCCCGCCGTCGGCAAACTCCTGCTGGACATCAAGGCCGACGTGGAGACCGGCAGTTCACTTTCTCAAGCATTCCGCAAATATCCGCTGTATTTCGACGCCTTGTTTTGCAACCTGGTAGCCGCCGGCGAGCAGGCGGGCATTCTCGACACCCTGCTTGACCGCCTGGCAACCTACAAGGAAAAGATTCTTGCCATCAAGAGCAAGATCAAATCTGCTCTTTTCTACCCTATCGCGGTGATCGTGGTCGCCTTCATCATTACTGCAGTCATCATGATTTTCGTGATTCCGGCCTTCAAGGATGTCTTCAAGAGCTTCGGCGCGGATCTGCCGGCCCCCACGCTGCTCGTCATCGCCATATCCGATTTCTTCGTTGCCTACTGGTGGGCCATTTTCGGTGCGATTGGCGGCGGCCTCTATGCCTTCCTGGAAGCCTGGCGACGATCCGAAAAGGTACAGATGGCAATGGATCGCCTCTTGCTGAGAATGCCTGTTTTTGGCGATATCGTTCGCAAATCGGTCATTGCCCGGTGGACCCGCACCCTGTCAACCATGTTCGCTGCCGGTGTTCCTCTGGTCGAATCACTGGAGTCGGTGGGCGGCGCATCAGGCAACTTCGTATACAAGATGGCCACCCGGCAAATCCAGGGCGAGGTCGCCACCGGCACAAACCTGACGACATCGATGCAAAATACTAATCTGTTCCCCAACATGGTCACCCAAATGGTCGCCATCGGCGAGGAATCCGGTGCGCTGGACTCGATGCTCGGAAAGGTCGCCGACTTCTTCGAACAGGAAGTCGACGACGCCGTCGAAGCCATGTCCAGCCTCATGGAACCGATGATCATGGTTGTCCTTGGCGGCCTGATCGGCGGCATGGTGGTGGCCATGTACCTGCCCATCTTCAAACTCGGATCGGTCGTTTGATGATTCCGGAGACATTGGAGGGGCTGGCGCTTGCCGCCGGCCTGTTGGGACTTTGCGTCGGCAGCTTTCTGAACGTGGTCATCCATCGCCTACCGAAGATGATGGAGAACGACTGGCGAATCCAGTGCGCGGAACTCCGTGGCGAAGAAGCCATCCCCACCGAGATGCTGTCGCTCGCAAAACCCCGCTCCCGCTGCCCATCCTGCGGCCACCGGATTAGCGCACTGGAAAATATTCCTCTCATCAGCTATCTGCTGATCCTGCGCGGCAAATGTTCTGGCTGCGGCACGGCCATTTCGGCGCGCTATCCCATCGTCGAAGCACTGACCGGATTATTGTCGGCCTATGCTGCCTGGCACTTCGGCCCCACCGCCCAGGCGGCTGGCGCCCTTCTGCTGCTTTGGGCCTTGATTGCCCTGTCCGGCATCGACCTCGACACGCAGCTTCTTCCAGATTCGATCACCCTGCCGCTGTTATGGCTGGGCTTGGCATTCAATCTGTGGACGACCTACTGCGACCTTCCGTCCGCTGTCATCGGCGCAATGGCCGGCTACTTGGCGTTGTGGAGCGTTTTCTGGCTGTTCAAGCTGGTCACCGGCAAGGAAGGCATGGGCTACGGAGATTTCAAGCTGCTCGCCGCCTTGGGTGCCTGGCTCGGCTGGCAAATGCTTCCCGCGATCATCCTGCTTTCCTCCATCGTTGGTGCCGCTGTCGGCATCACATTGATCGCCGCCGCACGTCACGGCCGGAACATTCCGATCCCGTTCGGCCCCTATCTTGCCGCGGCCGGTGTGATCGCTCTTTTCTGGGGACAGCAGATCACCCGCACCTATCTCGGCATGATCGGTTGAAAGCGACGCATCAGGCCTGATATAACCGGCTTCAACTCTCGGTTATAATTCAAGGTTTTGGAGGACTCTCATGCCGATTTACGAATATCGCTGCGACTCCTGCGGTTTCCAGAAAGAACATCTGCAGAAGATGAGCGACCCGCAGTTGACCACCTGCCCCGAGTGCGGCAAGGACAGCTACAGCAAGCAATTGTCTGCAGCTGGCTTCCAGCTCAAGGGCAATGGCTGGTACGCAACGGACTTCAAGGGTGGCAGCAAGAAAGCTGACACACCGCCCCCTTGCCAAACCGGGGAAGGAAGCTGTTCGTCGTGCGTGGCCAACTGATCAAGCGCTATTTCATCACCGGCCTGCTGATCTGGGTTCCGCTGGTCATTACCGGCTGGGTTCTGTCGCTCATCGTCAGCACACTGGATCAATCGCTGCGCCTGCTGCCGTCATCGGTTCACCCGCAAACCCTGGTCGGATTCGCCATTCCAGGTGCGGGAGCCGTGCTGACACTGGCCATGATCTTCCTCACCGGCTTGCTCGCAGCCAACTTCATCGGCCAGAAACTGGTCGTCTGGTGGGAAAAGCTGCTCGCCCGCATTCCGGTCGTCAATTCGGTCTACAACAGTGTCAAGCAAGTCTCTGATACGCTCTTCTCCCCCAATGGCAATGCCTTTCGCAAGGCGCTGCTGGTCCAGTACCCGCGTGAAGGCAGCTGGACAGTCGCCTTCCTGACCGGCGCGCCGGGTGGCGACATCGTCAATCACCTGCGCGGCGAGCACGTCAGTGTGTATGTACCGACCACGCCCAACCCGACCTCCGGCTTCTTCCTGATGATGCCGGCCAAGGATGTCGTCGAACTCGACATGACGGTCGATGAAGCGCTCAAATACATCATATCCATGGGTGTCGTGGCTCCGCCGCCGCACGCCCGTGTCATCACCAACACCTGAAACAAACCGGAAAGCTTCATGCGTACCCATTACTGCGGACAACTCAACGCTTCTCTCGACGGCCAGATCGTCACCCTGTGCGGCTGGGCCCACCGTCGCCGCGATCACGGCGGCGTCATCTTCATCGACCTGCGCGACCGCGAAGGCCTGGCCCAGGTCGTCTGCGACCCGGACCGTGCCGACTCATTCAAGATCGCCGAATCCGTCCGCAACGAGTTCTGCCTGAAGATCACCGGCAAGGTGCGCCCGCGTCCGGCAGGCACGACCAACGCCAACCTGGCCTCCGGCGAAATCGAAGTGCTCTGCCACGAGATCGAGGTGCTGAACCCGTCGGTCACCCCGCCGTTCCAGCTTGATGAGGAAAACCTCTCCGAGAACGTCCGCCTGACCCACCGCGTCATCGACCTGCGCCGCCCGCAGATGCAAAACAACCTGATGCTGCGCTACAAGACGGCCCGCGCTTTCCGCCGCTTCCTCGACGACAACGGCTTCATCGATGTCGAAACGCCGATGCTGACCAAGTCGACCCCGGAAGGCGCCCGTGACTATCTGGTCCCGTCGCGCGTCCACGCCGGCCAATTCTTTGCGCTACCGCAATCGCCGCAGCTGTTCAAGCAGCTGCTGATGGTCGCCGGCTTCGACCGCTACTACCAGATCACCAAGTGCTTCCGCGACGAGGATCTACGCGCCGACCGCCAGCCGGAATTCACCCAGGTCGATATCGAAACCTCGTTCATGAGCGAGGCCGAAATCACCGCGCTGATGGAAAAGCTGATCCGTACCGTGTTCAAGGAAGCCATCGACGTCGAGCTGCCGGAATTCCCGCGCATGACCTACGCCGAAGCCATGCGCCGTTTCGGTTCCGACAAACCGGATCTGCGCGTCACGCTCGAACTGGTGGACGTAGCCGACGCCTTCAAGGATGTCGCCTTCAAGGTCTTTGCCAATGTCGCCAACAGCGAAGGCGGCCGCATCGCTGCCATGCGCATTCCGGGCGGCGCCAGCCTCACCCGGGGCGAGATCGACGAATACACCAAGTTCGTCGGCATCTACGGCGCCAAGGGGCTGGCCTACATCAAGGTCAACGACGTCACTCAGGTCAATGAAACCGGCCTGCAGTCGCCGATCGTCAAGAACCTCTCCGAAGCCTCCCTGCGCACCGTGCTCGAACGCACCGGCGCACAGTCTGGCGACCTGATCTTCTTCGGTGCCGACAAGGCCAAGATCGTCAGCGACGCCCTCGGCGCGCTGCGCATCAAGATCGGCCACGAAAAGGGCTTCGTCACCGGGGCCAAGTGGGCGCCGCTGTGGGTGATCGACTTCCCGATGTTCGAGTACGACGACGAATCGAAGCGCTGGACCGCCTGCCACCACCCCTTCACCAGCCCGAAGGACGAGCACCTCGAATTCCTCGCCACCGATCCGGGCAAGTGCTTGGCCAAGGCCTACGACCTGGCACTGAACGGCTGGGAACTGGGCGGCGGCTCGGTGCGTATCCACCGCGCGGATGTGCAGGAGAAGGTTTTTGCCGCCCTGAACATCGGCCCGGAAGAACAGCAGGCCAAGTTCGGCTTCCTGCTCGACGCGCTGAAGTACGGCGCCCCGCCGCACGGCGGCCTGGCTTTCGGCCTCGACCGCATCGTCACCATGATGACCGGCGCCGAGTCGATCCGCGACGTGATCGCCTTCCCGAAGACGCAGCGCGCCCAGTGCCTGCTCACCGACGCCCCGTCGGCGGTCGACGAGAAGCAACTGCGCGAACTGCACGTCCGCCTGCGTCAGAAGGTGGAAACCCAGGTCGAAATCACCCAGGGTTAAACGGCCACCGCCATGCCGACCTGGCTGCGCTTCCTTCTCGTCCTCTGGCTGGCGGTTGGAAGCGCTTTTGCGTTCACGCGGGACAACCTGGCCGACGAGGTCGTATCGGTCGCCGATCTCCCGCGCGAAGCTCGCCAGACGTTGGCCTTGATCAAGGAAGGCGGTCCGTTTCCCTATGAGCGCGACGGTATCGTTTTTGGCAATTTCGAAAAACGGTTGCCTTTGCAGCCCCGCGGCTATTATCGGGAATACACCGTAAAATCCCCGTGGCGCAGAGACCGCGGCCCGCGCCGCATCATTGCCGGAGAACGAGGCGAATACTTCTACACGGAAGACCATTATCGGACATTCCGACGGATCAAGGACTAAGCCCCATGAGCAGCCACTTGTTCAGGACGAACGAAACATCCGGTGTTTACTACCTTCCGCCCGCGCGGTGGCTTGCCATTGAAAGCGCCGCCACCAAGGAAAAAGTGCGGCTTCTGAAAGCCGAACTTCCTCCCCGCGTCGCCACGGAAAGAAGACTGGCCCAACTGGGCGCCGATCTCGACTTCCCCATCTGGTACGGCAGCAATTTCGATGCGCTCTTCGATTGCCTCACCGACCCGGACTGGCAGCCCGCCAAAGCGCATGTCCTGATGATCAAGGGAATGGCCGAATTGCGCACGGCCAACCCGGACGATTTCTCCACGTTGATTGACGTCTTGGGTGCTGCCGCAGACGCGCGCAAGGCGGCCCAATCACCGTTCTGGATCCTCCTCGACACCCCGGCCCGGGGCATTCCAACCTTTATCGAGGCATGACAGCACCGAAACAACCTGTTTCGGTGCTGGTCGTCATTCACACGCCCGAACTCGAAGTCCTGCTCCTTGAACGCGCAGCCCATCCGGGCTACTGGCAATCGGTCACGGGCAGCCGTGAAGCCGACGAACCACCGGAAATCACCGCCCAACGCGAAGTCTTCGAGGAAACCGGCATTTCCCAACCTCTCGCAAGCTACCGCAACTGGTCATTGACCAACACTTACGAGATTTTTCAGCAGTGGCGGCATCGTTATGCCCCGGGTGTCACGTCGAATGTCGAGCACGTGTTCAGTCTGTGCCTGCCCAAGCCCGCCACCATCACCGCCAGCCCCAGCGAACACCGCGCCTGGCAGTGGTTGCCCTGGCGGGAAGCGGCCGGACTCTGCTTTTCCTGGAGCAACCGGGATGCCATCCTGATGCTCCCGGAACGCGCTCGACAGGGGACTTGAAACTGCCAAAACCTCTCCTATATTAGGTCCGTAAAGCTTGACTCACTCAGGAGACAACCATGGCAAACATCACCCGTACCGACCCGTTCGACGATCTGTTCCGCGGTTTTTTCGTGCGCCCGGTCGCTTTCAACGGAGCCCCCGCACAAACCCCATCGATCAAGATGGACGTCAAGGAACAAGGCGATAGCTACCTCGTTCACGCCGAACTCCCCGGCGTGAAGAAGGAGGACATCCATGTGGTGGTCGAAGGCAACTTGGTCTCGATCAGCGCCGAGGTAAAGCAGGAGAAGGAAACCAAGGAAGGCGACCGCCTGTTGCGCTCGGAGCGCTATTTCGGCAAGGTGTCGCGCTCCTTCCAGCTGGAGCAGGACCTGGACGATGCCAAGGCCAGTGCCCGATTCAACGACGGCGTACTGGAACTCACATTGCCCAAACGCACCGCCAGCCCCAGTAAGCGCCTGACAATCGCCTGACCATCCCTCCTTCCCCCAAAAGGCCGGACCCCGCTCCGGCCTTTTTCTTTGTACAATCCGCGGCGATTCCATCAGGAGCCCGCCATGAGCATCGAAGACCTCTCCCCCGGCACGAAGGCCGCCGTCCTGGCCGAAGCCCTCCCTTACATCAAGCGCTTCCACGGCAAGACCATCGTCGTCAAATACGGCGGAAACGCCATGACCGACGAGCATCTGAAAAACTGCTTTGCTCGCGATGTGGTCCTGCTCGAACTGATCGGCTTCAACATCGTTGTCGTGCACGGTGGCGGCCCGCAGATTGAAAGCCTGCTCAGCCGCGTCGGCAAAAAGGGAGAATTCATTCAGGGCATGCGGGTTACCGACGCCGAAACCATGGAAGTCGTCGAAATGGTCCTCGGCGGCCAGGTCAACAAGGACATCGTCAACCTGATCAACCAGCACGGCGGCAAGGCCGTGGGTTTGACCGGCAAGGACGGCAACTGCATCCGCGCCAAGAAACTGATGCTGGAAAACAAGGACAATCCGGGCGACCTGATCGATGTCGGCCAGGTCGGCGAAATCACCCAGATCGACCCCTCGTTGATCGACCACCTCGACAAGGGCGCCTTCATTCCGGTCATCGCCCCGATTGGGGTCGGTGAGGAAGGGGAAACCTACAACATCAACGCCGACGTCGTCGCCGGCAAGATCGCCGAAGTCCTCAAGGCCGAAAAACTGGTCCTGCTGACCAATACGCCCGGCGTACTGGACAAGGCAGGCAACCTGATCACCGGCATCACCCCCAAGCAGATCGACGAAATGGTCGATGACGGCACCCTGTCCGGCGGCATGCTGCCCAAGATCGGATCGGCGCTGGACGCCGCCCGCAACGGTGTCAAAGGCGTGCATATCATCGACGGCCGCGTTGAACATGCGCTGCTTCTCGAAATACTGACCGACCACGGTGTCGGGACGATGATCAAGTCGCACTGACCCGCCGCATCGCCTTCAAAGCCCGCGCAAGCGGGCTTTTTCAATGGCACACCGAGCGCACCCGATGAAAAGAAACGTCTGGATCTTTGACCTCGACAACACCCTGCACAATGCGTCGACGCACATCTTCCCTCACATCAACCGGTCCATGCGCGAATACATCGAGCGCCACCTCGGTGTCGGCGCACACGAGGCGACGCGCATCCGCCAGGATTACTGGGTTCGCTACGGCGCAACGCTGTTGGGATTGATACGCCATCACCGCACCGACCCGGATCACTTTCTGCACGAGACCCATCAATTCCCCGACCTGAAACGCATGCTCGTTTTCGACAAACCACTGGCCCACGCCTTGCGCCGACTGCCCGGTCGAAAAATCGTCTTTTCCAATGGTCCGCGCCGGTACGCCGAAGCGGTCCTCGACATCACGGGCCTAAGGCCGTGCTTTGATGCCGTCTACGCCGTTGAAAACGTTCGCTATCAGCCCAAACCCATGCGCGCCGGATTTCTCGCACTGCTTCGCGCCGAGCGGCTCGACCCGCGCAACTGCATCATGGTCGAAGACAGCCTGCCCAACCTCGTTACGGCCAAGAAACTGCGCATGAAGACCGTGTGGGTGAGTACTGGCTTACGCCAGTCTCCTTTTGTCGATGTGAAGATTGCCAGTGTCCTCGACTTGCCCGGGCGCTGTACTCATCTATAATTTTCGGAAAAAGCACAACCTAGGAGAGGGACACCATGGCGACAAAACCGGGCGAACGCCGCCTGAAAATCCTGCAGACACTGGCCGAAATGCTGGAGCAGCCCAAAGGGGAAAAGATCACCACGGCAGCCCTGGCAGCGGCGCTCGAATGCTCCGAAGCCGCCCTCTACCGACATTTCGCCAGCAAAGCCCAGATGTTCGAGGGCCTCATCGAATTTATCGAGGCGAGCCTGTTCGGCGTCATCAACCAGATCACCTCGGAAGAAAGCGAGGGCCTCAAGCAGGTCGAACTGATCATCGGCCTGTTGCTCCGTTTTGCCCAAAAGAACCGCGGCATGACTCGTGTCCTGATTGGTGACGCGCTGGTCAACGAAAACGAGCGCCTGCAGGTTCGCATCAACGCCCTTCTCGACAAGGTCGAAGCCGCGCTGAAGCAAGCGCTGCGCATTGCCGCCACACAGGAAAACCTCAAGCCGGACGCCGAT
>CALJZP010000206.1 GCA_937983545.1 uncultured Azonexus sp. | reverse complement strand
AGGATTCCAAGAAGTATCCGGAGCGCCTGATGGAGGCCAACGAGGCTACCGGTGAAAGCGATTCGCTGGTTGTCCTGCAAGGGGCCATCAAGACCATACCGGTCGTGGCGGCCGCGTTTGAATTCGAATTCATGGGCGGTTCCATGGGTTCCGTGCTCGGCGAGCGTTTTGTGCGAGGCGTGCAGAATGCCGTCGAGCAGAAGATGCCTTTCATCTGCATCACCGCCTCCGGCGGCGCCCGCATGCAGGAAGGCCTGTTCTCGCTGATGCAGATGGCCAAGACCACGGCGGCGCTGACCAAGCTGTCCGAGGCCGGTCTGCCGTTCATTTCCATCCTGACCGACCCGACCATGGGCGGCGTTTCCGCTTCCTTCGCGTTCGTCGGCGACGTGGTGATCGCCGAACCCAAGGCGCTGATCGGTTTTGCCGGCCCGCGCGTCATCGAGCAAACGGTGCGCGAGAAGCTGCCGGAAGGCTTCCAGCGTTCCGAGTTCATTCTCGAAAAGGGAGCCATCGACATGATCGTCGACCGTCGCGACATGCGTGACCAGGTTGCCCGGGTGTTGGCCCTTCTGCAAAAACTGCCGGCTGCCGCTTGAAAACACTCGAAGGCTGGTTGCAGCATCTCGAAGGCCTGCACCCCAAAGGGCAGGCCGGTATCGAACTGGGGCTGGATCGCATCCGCCTCGTCAAGGAAGCGCTCGGGCAGGTTCAGCACTGCCCGGTGATCATTGTCGGCGGCACGAACGGCAAGGGGTCGACCTGCGCCTATCTCGCCAACATCATCGATCGCGCCGGCTACAGTGTGGGGTGCTACACCTCGCCACACCTGATGGCCTACAACGAGCGTGTTCGTCTCAACGGCCAACCGGCCAGCGATGCGGCGCTCTGCGCGGCATTCGAGCGGGTCGAGGCGGCACGCCAGAAGGCCGGTGGGGTTGCGCTGACCTATTTCGAGTTCGGCACGCTGGCCGCCTGGGAAGTATTTGCTGAGGCCAAGGTCGAGGCGGCCATTCTTGAGGTTGGCCTGGGCGGGCGGCTGGATGCCGTCAATGCCTATGAGCCGGACGTTTCCATCGTCACCACCGTGGCGCTGGACCACACCGACTGGCTGGGGCTGGACCGCGAATCGATCGGCTTCGAGAAAGCCGGGATTTATCGTGCCGGCAAGCCGGCTTTCTGTGCCGACCCGAACCCGCCGCAGCGCCTGCTCGATCATGCGGCGTCCATCGGCGCCGACCTGCGTCTGATCGGGCGCGACTTCGGCTTCGAGCGGCCGGCGGCGGAAAGTGGTGAAAACCGCCTGCAATGGCGCTGGTGGTGCCGTGCCGGCGAGCAAGTGATCAAACGCGCGCTGGCTTATCCCGGTTTGCGCGGACCGACACAGCTGTTCAACGCCGCCGTCGTGCTGGCCGCGCTGGAAGCCATTTCGGACAAGTTGCCGGTGACCATGCAGGCTATCCGTCCGGGCCTGATCGAGACCGAGTTGTCTGGCCGTTTCCAGGTTGTTCCGGGCAAACCGGCGATCGTGCTCGATGTCGGGCACAACCCGCAGGCAGTCAAGGTGCTGGCCGACAACCTCTCGGGCATGGGATTTTTCGATCGTACGCTGGCCGTGGTCGGCATGCTGAGCGACAAGGATATCGCCGGGGCGCTGGCGCCCCTCAAGGGCAAGGTCGATGTCTGGCACGTTGCGACCCTCGGCGGCGTGCGCGGAACGCCGGCCGACAAGCTGGCCGGCATCCTTGTTTCCTCCGGGCTGGGCGGGGAGATCCGCTGCCACGCTTCCCCTCGGGAGGCAATGCAGGCGGCCAAGGGGCAAGCCTCTGAAAGTGATAGAATTCTGGTCTTTGGATCCTTCCACACGGTAGCCGGTGCGCTTGAGGCGCTCGGGAAAAAAGCCTGATCATGGACGACAACGACGCACAGCTGCACCTCAAGAAACGCGCCCGCCGACGTCTGGTCGGAGCGATTTTCTTCGTTTCGGTTGTCGCCATGGTGTTGCCGATGGTGATGGATCATGAGCCGCGTCAGGCGGTACAGGACGTCGAAATTCGGATTCCAGGGCAGGACGAGAAGCCTTTTGCGCCCAAATTTGCCGTTGCACCGGTTGAAAAGGCGCCGGAAAAAACTCCCGAACCCCCTATCGTCATGCCTTCCGACAAGGCCGTGCCGCCAGCGCCCGAGGTGAAGGCGCCCGTCGACCAGGCCGCCAAGCCGACAGCCCGTGTGCTGGAGGTGGTCAAGGATGCCAAGGCGCCGGAAAAGCCGGCAGACAAACAGGCCGAAAAACCGGCCGCGAAGCCGGAGAAGGCTCCCGAAAAGCCGGTCGCCAAGCCGACCGACCAGCCAACCGATAAACCCAAGGGGGATGATGCCAAGCGTGCAGCTGCCATCCTGGCCGGCCAGTCGGTTGATGCCAAGGCTGCCGACAGCAAGACGGCGGCGAAAGGCGGAGAATTTCTGGTGCTGATCGGGGCATTTTCCAACGAAGCCAATGTCAAAAACCTGAAGGACAAGTTGTCGGAGCAAGGCATCAAAACCTTCAGCGAGCCGCTGGACACGCCGCAGGGCAGGAAAACCCGCGTTCGTGCTGGTCCCTTCCCGAACCGTGAAGCGGCGGAGAAGGCGCTGGAGAAGATGCGTCGCATCGGTGTTTCCGGAGTCGTTTCAGCCAAGCCATGACCGGATTCGACTACGTTGCCTTGGGCATCGTCGGCGTCTCCTTGATCTTTGGTCTGTGGCGGGGCGTGGTCGGCGAGATCATTGCGCTGCTTGCCTGGATTCTGGCGATTGTCGCGGCGGTGGAGTTTGGTGCCACGGTTGGAACATCCGTGTTCACCGGCTTGTCTGATCCGGCGCTGCGGACGCTGGCCGGTTGCGTGGTGATTTTTGTTGGGGTGCTGGTGGTCATGGCGTTGTTCAGGATGTTGGTCGGCAGCATGGTCAAGGCCTTGGGGCTGTCCGTCTCCGATCGCATTCTCGGCATGCTCTTCGGTTTGGCGCGCGGTGTGCTGGTGTGCATGGTGCTGGTCGGTCTCGGCGGCATGACTTCGGCGCCAACCCAACCCTGGTGGCGGCAGGCAACGCTGTCGGCGCCTCTGGAAACAGCCGTCCTGGCAACCAGGTCCTGGTTGCCGGACGATTTGGCAAAACGAATTCGATTTAGCTAGGCAGGAAAAAAATATGTGCGGGATTCTCGGTGTAATGGCGACAACGCCGGTCAATCAGCTGCTTTACGACGGCTTGATGGTGCTCCAGCATCGTGGCCAGGATGCAGCAGGCATTGCGACGGCGGAAGGCAATACCTTCCACCTGCACAAGGGGCCGGGGCTGGTGCGCGATGTCTTCCGCACCCGCAACATGCGCGCCCTGCCGGGCAACTGGGGCATCGGCCACGTCCGCTACCCGACGGCCGGTTCGGCCTACAATTTTGCCGAAGCACAGCCTTTCTACGTCAATTCGCCCTTCGGCCTCGTCCTCGGTCACAACGGCAACCTGACCAACGCCGAGCAGCTCAAGGAAGAAATGTTCCGGATGGATCGCCGGCACATCAACACCAACTCCGACTCGGAAGTCCTGCTCAACGTGCTGGCGCATGAACTGCAGTCGGCGGCGCACGGCTACGAGCTGGATGTCGACAGCATCTTCCAGGCTGTCGCCGGCGTGCATCGTCGTTGCCGCGGCGCCTACGCCGTGGTTGTGCTGATTGCCGGTTACGGGCTGCTCGCCTTCCGCGATCCGCACGGTATCCGCCCGCTGATCTACGGCCAGAATGAAACGCCGCAAGGCATGGAATACCTGGTGTCCTCCGAGTCGGTCGCCCTCGACACCCTGGGTTTCCAGATGGTGCGCGACATCGAGCCGGGCGAGGCCATCTTCATCGATCTCAACCATCAGCTGCATGCCCGTCAGTGCGCGCAACAGCCGATGTACGCCCCGTGTATCTTCGAATACGTCTATCTGGCCCGCCCGGATACCGTGATCGACGGCGTGTCCGTTTATGAAGCCCGCCTGGCCATGGGCGAACTGCTGGCCGAGAAGGTCAAGAAGCAGATTCCGGTCGAAGAAATCGATGTCGTCATCCCGATTCCCGATTCCAGCCGCCCGTCGGCCATGCAACTGGCGCAGGCGCTGGGCATCCCGTTCCGCGAAGGCTTCGTCAAGAATCGCTATGTCGGTCGCACCTTCATCATGCCGGGTCAGGCCATGCGCAAGAAGTCGGTGCGCCAGAAGCTCAACACCGTCGGCCAGGAATTCAAGGGCAAGCGTGTCTTGCTTGTTGACGACTCCATCGTGCGCGGTACGACCAGTCACGAGATCGTCGAAATGGCGCGCGCTGCCGGCGCGGTCAAGGTGTACTTCGCTTCCGCAGCCCCCCCGGTGCGTTTCCCGAACGTGTACGGTATCGACATGCCGACCCGTGCCGAACTGATCGCCACCGGCAGGACCGATGCCCAGATCGCTGCCGAAATCGGCGCCGATGCGCTGGTCTATCAGGATATCGAGGCGCTGAAGCAATCGATCACCACCCTGCGTTCCGACCTGACGGTATTCGATGCCTCCTGCTTCGACGGGTGCTACATCACCGGCGACATCGACAGCTATTACCTCGATGCCGTCGAAGGCAAGCGCAGCGGCAAGCCGGCCAAGAGCGACGACGATGCCGATGGTCGCTCCTCCGAGCAGATGGTGCTCGGCCTGAGCAATGGCGGGCAGGAATAATGCCTAAGTTTGACGCTACTTTGGGCTATCGTCCGGAGACGCTGGCTGTGCGTGCCGGGCAGGAACGCAGCCAGTTCGGCGAGCATGCCGAGGCCCTGTACCTGACCTCCAGCTTCGTCTTCCAAAGCGCCGCGCAGGCTGCCAAGCGTTTCTCCGGCGAGGAAGAGGGCAATGTCTACGCCCGTTTCTCCAATCCGACCGTGACCATGTTCGAAGAGCGCCTCGCCGCGCTCGAAGGCGCCGAGGACTGCGTGGCGACGGCCAGCGGCATGTCGGCGATCATGGCCGCTGTGTTGGCGCATCTCAAGCAGGGCGATCACATCGTCGCCTCGAACAGCCTGTTCGGCGCCACCGTGCAGCTGTTCAGCAACATCCTGTCGCGCACCGGCATCACGACGACCTTCGTGTCGCATACCGATCCGGCCGCCTGGGAAGCGGCGATCCGACCGGAAACCAAGCTGTTCTTCCTGGAAACGCCGTCCAACCCGCTGACCGAGATTGCCGACATCCGCGCGCTGGCCGCCATCGCCCACGCCAAGGGCATCCTGGTCGCCGTCGATAACTGCTTCTGCACGCCGATCCTGCAAAAGCCGCTTGAGTTGGGTGCCGATCTGGTCATCCATTCGGCGACCAAGTACATCGACGGCCAGGGGCGCGTCCTCGGTGGCGCCGTGTGCGGCCCGAAGAAGCTGACCGAGGAGGTCTTCAAATACCTGCGCACAGCCGGCCCGACGCTGTCGGCCTTCAATGCCTGGGTGCTGCTCAAGGGGCTGGAAACCCTCAAGCTGCGCGTCGAGGCGCAGGCCGCCAATGCCGCCCGGCTGGCTGTCTGGCTGGAAGCCCACCCGAAAGTGGCGCGCGTGTTTTACCCCGGCCTGCCTTCGCATCCGCAACACGAACTGGCCAGGGCACAGCAGAAAAACGGGGGGGGCATCGTCTCCTTCGAAGTCAAGGGCGGGCGCGAGCAGGCGTGGACCGTCGTCGATCACTGCCAGCTGTTGTCCATCACCGCCAACCTCGGCGATACCAAGACCACCATCACCCACCCTGCCTCCACCACGCATGGTCGCATCAGTCCGGAAGCCCGGGCTGCGGCCGGCATCAACGAAGGCCTGCTGCGCATCGCAGTCGGCCTTGAAGCGGTGGAAGACCTGCAAGCCGACCTTGAGCGCGGCTTCTCTCTGATCTGATTCATGCGCGGCGCCCGGCTCCGGCCGGGCGCTTCGCTTTGGAGTACTCCCCATGCATTTTTCCGACCTCGGCCTGAAGGCCGAAATCCAGCGCGCCGTCGCCGAACAGGGCTACGACACGCCGACGCCCATCCAGCAGCAGGCGATTCCGGCCGTGCTCGCCGGCCATGACCTGATGGCCACGGCGCAGACCGGCACCGGCAAGACGGCCGGCTTCACGCTGCCCATCCTGCATCGCCTGGCCTCCGGCCCGAACGAC
>CALJZP010000205.1 GCA_937983545.1 uncultured Azonexus sp. | reverse complement strand
GTAGATATAAGCAAGAACCTCCGCGACTGCGTTGTACAGGGCGGAGGGAATCTCGGCGTCGATCTCGGTGTGTTTGTGGAGCGCCCGCGCCAAAGGCGGTGCCTCCAGGATCGGCACCGCATTCTCGGAAGCCACCTCGCGTATCTTCAAGGCAACCGCGCCAACCCCCTTGGCAACCACCTTGGGCGCAGCCATCCCTGCCTTGTACGAAAGCGCGACCGCGTAATGCGTCGGGTTGGTGACCACTACATTCGCCGTCGGTACGGCGGCCATCATCCGCCTGCGCGCGGCCTGCATCTGAAGGCTGCGGATGCGCCCCTTGACGTGCGGGTCACCCATCATTTCCTTCATTTCCTGCTTGACCTCTTCCTTGGTCATTTTCAGCTTGTCAAAGTACTGCCAGAGCTGAAATGGGACGTCGGCAGCAACAACCAGTACCAGCGTGGCCACCAGGATCAGAAACGAGAATGCGACCATATGGCCGGCATGCGTCAGCCCCGCCTCCAGCGGCTCACCCAGCAGACCGAACAACTCTTCCCGCTCCTTCCATATCAACAGGGCTGCCACGCCCCCCACCAGCACCGCCTTGAGTATCGCCTTGACCAATTCCATCAGGCTGGACCAGGAAAACATGCGCCCGAAACCGCTCAACGGATTCAGGCGCTTCAAATCCGGCACCAGCGCCTTGGGCGAAAACACCCAGGCGTTCAGGAAAAATGGCGGCAGGATGGCGGCGACCAGAAGCAGGGCCAACAAGGGGGAAAACACAAAAAGTGCATCGCTGGAAATATCGGCCAGCCGCGGAAGCATCAGATCCGGCTCGCGCACGACCTGCGAGTCAATGACGAAGGCCTTCCGCATGATGGCCATGGCGCGCTGCACAAACCAGCCGCCCATCATCCAGATAGTTGCCGCAGCGACAGCCAAGACCAGAAAAGTACCAAGTTCACGGGAATGGGGGACCTGACCCTGCTCGCGGGCCTGCTCGATTCGCCTGCCTGTAGGCTCTTCGGTTTTCTCGAGATCGCTATCTTCCGCCATAGCCATTTCTAGTTGATGTTGTGGCTATTATAGGAAAAAACGAGAAAAATTAAATAGGTACACCGCTTTTTTTAGATTGTTTCTCAGATGCCAGATGCAAGCCCATGACATCAGAGTAAACATCCAAAAAGAAAGAGAGGGCCGCAGCCCTCTCTCAACTCGTTGACTTGGAACGGGAATCAGGCGAAGTCGAGCGCCCTCACCGCCGATCCGATATCAACATGCTGCCCGATATCGCTCAGCAATTCCTTCATATCCAGAATCAGCACAATCTGACCGTTGGACAGGGTTGTTACCCCGGCAACCCCCTTGGGACGGAAGTCCTCGAGCGACTTGATCACCGCATCGTCGCGTCCGGCAAAACTGTCGACCCCCAGGATGAAGCTTCGCTCTGCCGTCTGCATGAAGACCCCGTACTCCGGGTAGTGCTCCTGTGGCCAACCGAGTAGGCGGGACAAGGTAATGACGGGCAAGACTTCGCCACGCACCACCAGCGTTTCCTTGCCGCCCACCTCCTGAATGCGGCTCTGCTCGATCGGCAGGATCTCGCGGACCAGCGACAGGGGCAACGCAAACGGCTGATCCCCCAGAAGCACCAACAATACCGGCAGGATGGCCAGCGTCAGCGGCAAGGAGATCATGAATACGGAGCCCTTGCCCGGCTCGGAGCGAATTTCGATCGAGCCATTGAGCTTCTGGATATTGGTCTTGACCACATCCATGCCCACGCCACGCCCGGACACATCGGAAATCTGGGTCTTGGTCGAGAATCCAGGCAGGAAAATCAGGTTCAGGCTCTGACGCTCATCCAGCGTATTCGCCTCTTCCTCGGAAATCAGCCCCTTCTCGATGGCCTTGGCACGAATACGCTCGGCACTCATGCCCTTACCGTCATCGGCGATGATCAGGACAATGTGATCCCCCTCCTGGCGCGCCTCCAGACGCACCAAGCTCTTCGAGGGCTTGCCGGCCGCCTGGCGCTCGGCGGGCATTTCAACGCCGTGATCGACTGCATTACGGATCAGGTGGATCAACGGATCCGCCAAATCCTCGATCATGGTTTTGTCGACCTCCGTTTCCTCGCCGGCCAGCACCAGCTCCACATCCTTACCCAGTTGCCGCGCCAGATCGCGGGCGATACGGGGATATTTCTGGAACAGACGCCCGATCGGCTGCATGCGGGTTTTCATGACCGAGTTCTGCAGATCGGAAACCAGCAAGTCGAGCTGACTGACCGCCTGATCAAGGGCATGCAATGTTTCGGAATCGTTCTTCCCGGCCAGGATATCGGCGCGCAAGCTGGTCAGGCGGTTCTTGGTCAGGCCAATTTCACCGGACAGGTTAAGCACCTGGTCGAGTCGGGACGTATCGACACGAATGGTATTTTCGCGGACGCGCTCTTCCGCGCGCCTTGCATTGACGGGCTGAGCTCCCGGACGATCGGTTGCCCGACGTCCGTAGGGAGAAGCCGGCGCCTGCTGGCCGGAGGCCTGAGCAGGCATGCCGGCTGCCGGCGTCACGGCAATGCCACCGGCAGCCGCTTCCGCCTTGGTAATCAATTCGCTCACCGGTGCCTGCGTTGCCGGCTGCCCCGCGACGGCAGCATGGAGCAGACTCCAGTCGGGCTCCCCACTAGCCGTGGATGGCTCCGGTGCGACTTCGTGCGCTGCCGGAGCAGGATCCGCCGCCGGAGCGGCCACCGGCTGCTCGCCGGTCAGCGCCCCCTGCAAGGCAGCCAATACCTCGGGATCGGCCGGTTGCGGCTGTACCAGCTGCCCCAGTTCGCCGAACATCTCGCGAACGCCCTTGGTTGCCGCCATGATGACGTCCATCAACTCGGGCGTCAGCTCCAGCTCGCCATTACGCAAGCGATCGAAGAGATTTTCCGTCAAATGACAGAGCGTCACCAGTTCGGTGGCATTCAGGAATCCAGCGCCGCCCTTGACGGTATGGAATCCACGGAAAATGTCGTTGAGAAGCCCGCGGTCATCCGGCATCTTTTCAAGATCGACAAGTTTGTTGTCAACGTCGGACAACAGGTCGCTCGCCTCCTGCAGGAAATCCTGCAGCAGATCTTCCATTCCGCTAAAGTCACTCATAGTGCCCCTCCTCAGAATCCGAGGCTGTCGAGCAAGTCGTCGACCTGCTCCTGGTTGACCACGACATCGCTGCGCCCCTCGGCATTGACGACCGGCCCGTTCATCAGATTCGCCACCTCTTCGGTCCGCCGGGTGGCCGGCAAGACATCAATCAGCGCCCCCATCAGCCCCGCCTCAAGCTCCTGAGCCAGAAGCACGACTTTCTTGATAACCTGCCCGGTCAAATCCTGAAAATCCTGCGCCATCATGATTTCGGTCAGCTGGACATGGGTTGCGCGCGTCTTGGTCGGCAACTGATCCTTCAGGTAAGCGCGGGTTTCCTCGGCCAGCTGCTTGAAGTCGGCAACGCCAAGCTGGTTGGCAAAAGCCTTGTCCCAGCGAGCGCCAAGCTCCGAAGCACCGCTCTCTATTTCATCAACCAAAGGACCGGCAATATCGGTGGCATTGAGGACGCGGCAAGCAGCCTGCTCAGTCAGATTGGCCACGTAAGCCAGGCGGTCCTTTGCATCCGGCAAGGCGGTCACCGTCTGCTCCAGCAACTTGTCATAGCCCAGTTCCCGCAGCGTGTCGTGCAGCGATCGCGCCATGTGGCCAAGTCGATTGAATACGGCCTCCTGCTGCGGCCAGTCTTCCGGGGCGCCCCCCGACGAAGGCGACGTAACGGAGGATTCGGGAACAGCCGTCGCCTTGGTTTCGGCGGCGACGCTGTCGAACAGCGCCTGCAGATCGTCCGAATCGCTATCGCCCGACGCTTTCGGCGTCGATGCCACAGGAGGAGGCGCCGAAGCCGCAGGCGGCGGAAAATCGGCAGCGATGGAGTCGAACAGAGCCTCCAGATCGGCGGAGTCGTTATTGGCAGCCATGATATCCCCTTAGGCCTGACCCATTTTTTCGAATATCTTGTTCAGCTTTTCGGAAAGCGTACCCGCCGTGAATGGCTTGACGATATAGCCACTCGCACCGGCCTGGGCCGCGGCGATGATGTTCTCCTTCTTGGCTTCCGCCGTAATCATCAGCACTGGCAGGTGCTTGAGATTCGGGGTTGCGCGGATGGTTTGCAACAAGGTGAGTCCATCCATGTTGGGCATGTTCCAGTCCGTCACGACGAACTCGAAACCACCACCCTGCAGCTTTTGCAGGGCGATCGCCCCGTCCTCAGCTTCGTCTACGTTGGTGTAACCCAGCTCCTTGAGAAGGTTTCGGACAATACGACGCATTGTGGAAAAATCATCCACCACCAGAAATCTCATTTTGGGATCAGCCATCAACTACTCCGGTAACTCTGTTTGTTATCGTTCAATCAGCGGGCGCAAGGTATCTGCCAAAGCTTCGGCATCAAACTTGGCCACATATGCATCCACGCCCACCGACTTGCCCATTGCACGATTCGCCTCCGACGAGAGCGAAGAGTGCATGACGACCGGGACGCCATCGAAGCGCGGATCGGACTTGATATTCTTGGTCAGCACATAACCATCCATTTCCGGCATCTCGGCATCGACCAGAATCAGCCGGACATCATCGCGAATGTTCCGCCCCATCTGGGACGCGTGCGCAGCCAGCCCCTGCAAGCGTGTCCAGGCCTCCAGGCCGTTCGTTGCATGCTTGTGACGAACCCCCAGCTTGTCCAGCACCTCGGAAATCTTCCGGCGAGCCACAATCGAGTCATCCACGAAAAACACACTGGTATCCGGATCGACGCGTGCAGGTGGGATATCAATGATCATCGCTTCGCCAAATGCGTTGGCGAGAATCTGCTCGACGTCGAGAATCGACACCAGACCACCACCGTCCAGCTCGATGACCGCGGTAATCAGCCCCTGGTTGGCAGAGAGCACACTCTCCGGCGCCTTTACCCGTTCCCAATCAACGCGAATGATCCGATCCACATCATGCACCAGAAAACCCAGGGTACGCTTTGAATACTCAGCCACCATCATGGTTTTCCCACGGCCCGGCTGCGTTTCCAGTTGCAGGAATGGCGCCAGCGAAAGCACGGGAATCACGTTACCTCGCAACGAGATAAGGCCTTCGACACCGCGCGGCATGTTGGGGGTCTTGGTAATGTGGGGAGTCCGCCCAACTTCGCGTACCTTGAAAACATTGATCCCGAAAATCTCGCGTGTTCCCAGCGAAAACAACAGGATTTCCATTTTGTTCGAGCCAGCCAGCCGCGTCCTGGCATCGACACTATCCAGCAGATTCTTGCTTTCAACGAGATTCATCTTCTTCTCCCGCTCCCTCAATCCACAGCAACAGGTGTCGTTTCAACCCCAAGGCGACGGGCCAGGGTTTCCGACAAACGCAGCGGCTCGAATTTCGGTACATATTCGTCTACGCCGACCGACAACCCCAGCTTCTGATTGGACATCCCTGAAAGTGACGAATGCATGATGACCGAAATGCCACTGAAGCGCGGATCCGATTTGATTCTCTTGGTGAGGATATAGCCGTCCATTTCCGGCATTTCGATATCAGTCAGGACCAGACTGATGATCGACGATGGCGATTTGCCGACTGACTGTGCATAAGTCGCGACTTTTTCCATCTCTTCCCACATCTGGCGACCATTGACTGCCGCCACGCCTTTGACCCCCATTGCAGCCAGGGTGCGCTCGATCTGCTTACGCGCAACACTGGAATCGTCGCAGTAGAACACCGTGCACTCGGGCCGGTTGATCGTCACGACGTCCCGGAACATGATTTCCTGATCGATAGTGGTGGTTTCCGACAACACCTTCTCGACATCCATCATCATCACCAGTCGGTTATCCGCCAACTCGGTCACTGCGGTCACCAAGCCGCCGGTCTGGGCGGTAAGCATTTCCGGAGGCACCCGCATTTTGCTCCAGTCAAGGCGCAAAATGGTATCGACGCCCTCGACCAGAAAGCCTTGGGTATGCCCGTTGTATTCCGTCACGATCATGATTTCGCGCGGCGTACCCGCCGTGATGCCCGAGTACTTCGCCAGATCGATTACCGGCACCAGCGCACCGCGCAAGCTGACCATCCCTTCAACAGAGGATGGCATGTCAGGTGCGGCAGTGATAGCCGGCGTGCGCATCACTTCGCGAACCTTGAAGACATTGATGCCGTAGGTTTCGCGGCGACCGGTACGCTGATCGACCCCGAGGAAAAACAGCAAAATCTCCAATTTGTTGGTTCCCGCCAACTTGGTCCGTGCATCAATATTCTTTAATAGTTCCGACATCGCATTCCTCTCGCACGTCACCTGCTACCAACCGATCAGGCCACCTGCCTGCCGAGCCCCGTGGCAACAAGGGCTGTTCACTCAAGCATACGCAGGCATTCACCTGCCATTCGCCAACAACTACGTTATCGCTTTTTTAGGAAATTTGAAACAATTTACCAAAATTTGCAATATCTAGCACCTGTTTTACGTTGCCGCGCACCCCGAACAAACAGACCTCTTTATTGGCACCGCCTAATTTATCCCGCAACATCAATAACATACCCAAAGCCGAGCTATCCAGATAATCTACGCCGGAAAAATCAACGACGACTGAACGGACGGAGGCATCGCCAACCAAAGGCTCATAAGCCCCCCGAAATTCGCGATGAGTATTGAAATCAAAACGGCCGACCAGTTTGATCGTCGCCTTGCCGGAGTCTTTGAGAATGCTCGCTTGCATCGGTATTCCTATTCAAAAAGCCAAATCTCACATTAGTTTAATACTTTACAGACGGGGAACAAGCCTAAATGCGCTTCACAGCGCCGCAGCGGCTAAAACCTTTCGGGAAATTTCCTCAAGCGAATACTGCTCCTCGACACCGCCGATGAGAAATGCCTCTCTGGGCATGCCATAAACGACGCAGCTACTTTCATCTTGCCCGAAAGTTCTCGCACCAGCCTGACGCATGCGTAAAAGGCCTTGGGCGCCATCCTTTCCCATACCGGTCAATATCACTCCGACAGCCTTTTTGCCGACCAGTGCGGCAGCTGAGTCAAAAAGTACGTCAACGGAAGGACGATGGCGATTGACCGGAGGCGAGGCAGCCAACTCGGTAGCATAGCCCGTCGCCACCCGCTTGATTGTCATATGCGAGTGACCCGGCGCAATGTAGACGGTTCCGGGCTCCACCTTTTCGTTCCCTTGCGATTCGATAACCTGGGGGGCGCATAGTCCATCCAGACGGCGCGCAAACGATGCCGTGAATGACTCCGGCATGTGCTGGACTATCAGGATCGGGGGACAGTCCGCCGGGACCCCCATCAGAAAATCCTTGATGGCCTCCGTCCCTCCCGTGGAAGCGCCGAGAAAAATGATCTTCC
>CALJZP010000204.1 GCA_937983545.1 uncultured Azonexus sp. | reverse complement strand
GTCACGCCTTCGTCGTTGCGCAAGCGGTCAATCTCGGCCTGAACGAGCGGTAGCATGGCCTGGATGTTCTGGTCTTCGGTATTGCTTGCGCTCCAGTTCTTCATAATGCCGTCCGGCGGCGAGGAGATGCCGGGCAACAGCGGCGTCGTCGCACCGATGATGCCGACCTTCTTGCCCCCCTTCGTGGCGATGATCTTGGACTTGGCGACCTTGCCGGAGGCTTCCAGGTCGGCGAATTCCGGCGTGACGCCGAAGTCGAGGTTTACCGACAGATAGGTTGAGCCGGAAACCTTGGCGAAGCGGGCGGCGACCGGGCCGGTGTTATCGAGATCAAACTCGTGGTTGCCAAAGGTAGTGGCATCGAAACCAATCTGGCGGGCGGCAATGGCATCGTAGAAATCCTGACCACCATCTTCCGGGTGGGCGTTGGCCAGATTGGCGAAGCTCGCCGTCAGGCGGGGGCCGGGCAGGAAGGAGTCGCCGGCATTCAGTGTGAGGACCGACTTCCCGGCTGCGTTGGCGGCCGTCTTGACGTTGGCAATCACGGTAGCCAGGCGGTCGACACCGCCATAGAAGGAAATCGCCTGGCCGGCGTTGTCGCGCAGGTTGCCCTGGGCGGAAATGAGCCAGGATTCCTGGTCGCCGACGTGCAGGACAGTAAGGCTTTCAGCCAGGGCGTAGCCCGGCAGGGCGAGCGCAAGAGCCAGTGCAAGTGGTTTGAGCATGGGGCGCATGAGTGTCTCCGTTGGGGTTAGCGGCTACGACGGCGGACCATGAAGCCCATCAGGCCGATACCGGCAAGGAACATGGCGTAGTTCTTGGGTTCGGGAACCGGCATGGCGGTCGCGGTGGCCATGTCAAATCGCCAGGTTCCAGCTGTGCCATAAGTGCCGGAGGGGGAGCTGGCTGCATAGCTGTTCGTGCCGGGTGCGAAGGTGGCGACTACGCGAACCGCAAAATTGGCGTTGTTGCTGGCGCCGAGAATGCTGGAGAAATCAACGCTGCGGCCGTTGAACCAGGTGTCGCCCGAGTTGCCGTCGAAGGTTGCAAAATCTTTGAAGGTGTTGCCATCCAGGCTGTACTGGACTTGTTCATAGCGTGAACTGGTGTTGCTGTGACGCAGGTCGTAGGAGAAATGAATTCCGGTGTAGCCGACCGTACTGAACTTGAACTGCACACCTTTGGATTTGTTCCCCGTTCCCTGCGTTGCATAGCTGGTCGTTTGCCAACCGGAGTCGTCACCCGTGGCCGGATCCGAGGAGCCGCCGCTGGCATCGCCGGATGAGAATGAACCTGTGGTATTCAGAAGGCTTGCAATGCCGCTGCCAACCGCAGGGTTGAGGGTGCCGGTTGAGGTGCTGGCGTCGGGAGTGGGGGAGTTGAAATTCCACTGAACAATCGTGTCAGCGTGCGCATTGACGCCGGCGGCAGCCAGCAATAGTGCGAGAGCAGTCTTGCGAATCATCTATTTATCCCCTGTTGAAATGTTGGACACGGGACCACCTTGCGTGGTGATCGTGGGTTCAGATTAAGGGTGTGATATGACAATGGTTACCGCCCGGAAGGATTGTGGGTTGGTCCGAAAGGACTAGTTATTGGTTGTTGTCTGTAACACGCAGGCCTGAGGGGCTGGCGCTTGTCCTTCGGGTGGAATGACGATAGAGCTGCTGATGCCGGCGGATAGGTCTGGCACGCCTTCGCTGAGGGCGGGAACCCCGGTCAAGGAATGGGAAGTTTGGATCGGGCGCTGATACGAGTTGTAAAGGGCAAACCGACGGAACGCGCGGTCAGCAGCATGCGAGCACCGAGCACAGGGGTGGAGGAGGGCGCCGAGTCACTCCCGGTAGTAAGGGGGGACGGGGGGCATGTTGCCAATTTTCTGTCACGATGATTCCGGCGATGGAAAGCACTTTGTAACATCCAGCGGTTACGCTCGTTTCTCGTAATACCGACCAACCAACGTTCACTATTGCCATGACCACTGACGAGCGTCGTCGTTTTCCCCGCTTCCCCTTCCATTCACGAGGCTTCCTGTCCATTGGCGAACGGCAGCACCTGGGCAGCATTCTCGATGTGTCGCTCAAGGGGGCGCTATTTTCTTCGGCGGAGCCGCTGGATCTCACGCCTGGGACGGTCTGCCGGCTGGAGATTTATCACGCCGGACAGGAGGAAGTCGGTGCTGCCACAGCAGTTGTCGCCTACTGCCGGGAAGGGCTGGTCGGCCTCGAGTTGCACGATGTCGATGCGGCGACAGGCGGCGTATTGGCGCGGGTGGTGGCGATGAATCTCGGGGTGAGCAGTCTATTGGAGCGCAAATTGCCGGACATGCTGGGGGCCGGGGAAACGGTAGCCTGACGGTGACTGGACAGCGCTTCGCCTCGGTGCAAACGAGCGGCGTTGTCTTGATTCCGAAACACAAGGGTAAACAAGGGTTGATACAGTCCCCAGCTTTCCCGGCTTACCGAACTTTCACCATGCACTTAAAAATGATCGCGCTGGTTTCCCTGTTTGCCCTCGTTCCCGGGGTTGCGGTGGCATTCGAGGAATCGGGTGCGGTCTATCCGCGCGTCGCTGCCAGCGATATGCGACAACGGTCGTTGCCGGAACAGATATCTGCTGTCAGCAACCCATTGTGGAGCGATACGCTATCCGTAGTGCCAGCGCTTGCCGCTGAGCTGATTGCGGCTTGCCGGACGGGCGATGCCGAGCAGGTGAAACGCCTGCTCAATGACGGCGCCCTGGCCAATGGAAGCGATGCGAACGGAGAACGGCCTCTGGTTGCCGCAGTGGCAGCCGGCAGTGCGGAATCGGTGCGCCTGCTGTTGCAACGTGGGGCCAGTCCCGATGTCAAGGGTGCCATTGGCCTGACTCCGCTCGGCATGGCCGCCGCAGAAGGGAGAAACGATCTGGTGGGCATACTGTTGCGTGGCGGCGCACGGCCCGACATGCCGGGCGACAATCGCGGTACGCCGCTCCATGAAGCGGTGCGTTACGACCATGCGCCAGTCGTGGAGTCCTTGCTCAAGTCCGATCCCGTGATCGCACGCTACGACCGGGAAGGAATGCATCCGCTGGCATTGGCGGCGGCGCGAGGCAGTCATGGCTCTCTCGAAGCTCTGCTGGCGGCCGGGGTCGATCCCGATTTGCCGGATAGCAAGGGGCTGACCGCTCTCTACTGGGCTCGCCGCTTCGAGCGCCCGCTGGCTGAGGAAATGCTTCTCCGGCATGGCGCGGTGCGCGAAGCGTGGCCACTCCACGTCGACTAGAGCTGGCGCGCATGGATACCCTGGTTACCCTGAGCCCGCTGGAGGTGGAGCGGCTGCTCATCACCATCGAGTCATCGCAGCAAGTTCATCGTCGCCACCAGTATTTCCTGTGGTCGCAGGGCGCGCTGCAAGGCTTCCTGCCGCACGACATCCTGATCGTTGGTTACGGCGAGTACGATACGCCTGGCTTCCGGTGCGAAGTCCTGGCTCGGGCGAATATCTATGAAGATCGGGCGATGCTGCGCGAAATCGATGAACTCGTACAGGCCATGGTCGACGACTGGCAAAATGCCGGTGGCACGCCGCGCCTGTACGCTGCCGAGCAGGGTGGAGGCAAAATCGGGACTCGCCTGGCGAGCCTGGGATTCGGCAACGCGCTGGCTCATGGCATGAGGGAATTCACCCGCGTCAATGCCGGGTTCTTCGTCTTTCTGCGCATGCCGCAGGCGCCTGACCGCCGGCATGCGTACTTCGCTGAAGTCCTGATGCCTTACCTGTATGTCACCCTGTACCGGATGCTGCAATCCGAGCAGGATGCTCCCGGGCGCCGTTTGCGTCCCGGCGTCAAGCTGAGCGGCCGGGAAGCCGAGGTTATTTCCCTGATCCGCGACGGCAAAACCAACCAGCAAATCGCCCTGACGCTGGAACTCAGCCCACTGACGGTCAAGAACCACGTCCAGAACATCCTGCGCAAGCTCGAAGTGGCCAACCGCGCCCAGGCCGTTGCCAAGGCTGTCAAGGCCAGGCTGATAGGGGATTCGGCAGCGAACTGAAGCGTCTTGGCAGGAGCGCTTGGACAGGGCCGCGGCGCGAAACTTCGTTGGCGCATCGTGGTCTCCTGTCTTGGCGCCGACGGCCTTGCCCGAGAGCGCAAATGCCTAGTTTGTTGCCACGTCTGTTCATGTCCGTACTTGTGTTACGGAGTATGACAAACCGCCCCGGCCGATATGAGCCGAATGGACCTGCAACGTGGTTCCATCGGCCGATTAAATTCTCCGTTTTTCTGCTAACTGACGTCATTTCCGGCTTCTAAAGTAGCCCCTGACGACATGGCGGCGGAGTCCTCTGTCCGGCGAAAAATATGCCATCCGCGGTTCGTGTGAGCGGGCGCCCAAGCCAGATGCCACTGCCGAACATGTCGCGCTTTCCCCGCAAGGGGGGTCGTTCAACTATTTTTGGTTAGGGGTAATTCAATGAAGTTTTCTCTCAAGACTCTCGCTGCGGCCGTCGCGCTGGCGGCTGTTGCTGGTACCGCCAGCGCTGCGATCAACGATGGCTCGACCGGTAACGGTACCCTGTTCTTCAGCGCATGGGATGGCCAAACCTCGTACAACTACGACATGGCTATGTCGATCGATGCCTATGAAGCCGACCTGGCTGTTGCTGGCAATCAGAACCTGATCTGGGGTGGCAATTTCAATTCCTCGTTCACCTCCTGGCTGGCTACTGCCAATACGTCGACACTGCAGTGGAGCGTCCTTGCCACCGATACCGTCGGGCAACGCCGCATCCTGACCACGGTTGGCGCGGCCACGCTGCCGGCGCTCAATAACAATGCTGACGTGCTGCGCACCGGCGCCGGCAATATCCAGACCTACGTCAACAACGTCAACCCGGTCCTGACCGGCAACTTTGCAGTGACCACGTCGAATACCGCCGATTCCTATACCGGCAAGCTGATTGGCGACAAGATCAACAACAAGTTCAACTTCGATACCTCGGCTTCGTTTGCCAACAACAGCTACGACAACGGTGTTGTTTTCCAGAAGACGCTTGCCAACTCTTCCGGCATCACCAAGGGCACCAATAACGCCTATACCGATGGTGGCGTTGCCGTTCGTTCCTGGGTCGATGGCGCTGGCCTGCACATCGCCGCCGTTCCGGAGCCGTCCGAATACGCCATGCTGCTGGCCGGTCTCGGCCTGATTGGCGCCGTCGCTCGTCGCCGTTCCCAGAAGCAGGCTTGATTCACTCTTACGCCAAGGATTACTCCCATGCAGATCAAGAAACTCTCCGCCCTGTGCGCGATTGCCCTCGCCTCTATGGCCGGTTCCGCCCACGCTGCCCTGACCGCCGCGCAGACGACCATCCTCAACGATGCCAACAACAACGGCCGCGTCGTCTTCATTTCCGGCGCTTCCGCTGTTCAGAAGGGCTTCGCCGCCGGTGTGGCCTCCCTGTTCTCCGGCACGCCGTTCTACCTGGGCGTCGATAACACCAAGAACATCGATTCGAACGACCACCTGGCCGTCGCCGGCACCCTGGCCGTTGCGGCCGGCGGCTGGCCTGCAGGTTCCAACGTGGTTGTGGTTTATCGCGTCAAGGGCGGTTCTGTCATGGGCGTCAATCCGGTTGCCCGCGCCGAACCGATCGAAGCGCTGGATGTCGTCGCCGCCAACTGCGGTTCGTTGGGTTCCGGTACTGCGGCCGCGCCGTACAAGTGCTCCACCACCACTCGCATCCCGGATGCCGGTGTTTCCGATGTGGCTCCGGCGCTGTTCAAGAAGCCGGTCAATACCGAAGGTGAAATCCCGGCTGAGCAGTTGAACGAGGCCGAACTTGCCGACCTTGCTGCCCGTCCGATCTATGGCCTGGCCTTCGGCGTGCCGGTGACCAAAACCGTTGGCTCCAACGTGAAGTTCACGCGCTCGACTGTCGCGGCAATCATGTCCGGTAACGTCGGTACTTGGAATCAGGTCGATGCCGCCGAATCGGGCGATATCGTCATCTGCCGTCGTGTTCCGGGTTCGGGTACGCAGGCTGTGATGAACCTGTGGGCCGGCAGCTATCCGTGCAGCGGCGACGCGAATACCCCGGCGGACCGCGACACCTCCGGCAACTACGACGGCACCGACTTCAGCGAAACTGTTGCTGGAGTTACGAAGAACTACACCGGCCAGTACACGATCAATGCCGGCACCGGTGGTGTCGTCGTCGTCGAGAACTCGACTTCCGGTCAGGTCCGCGACTGCCTGAACAAGGCTGTCACCGGCGGTAGCTACGATACCGCCGACCGCGACGGCAACCTCGTCAAGGTTACCTTCAACGGCGCCGGCCACAAGGCGATCGGTGTTCTGTCGATGGACAGCCTGTCCTCCTCGACGGCGGCCGGCAACTGGCAGTTCCGCTCGCTCGACGGCGCCGGCAAGATGACGGCTGACCTGCAGGCTGGCGGTACGGCGGTGGTCGATGGCTCCTCGCTGACCGGTACCGGCAAGTTCCCGACCAAGACCGCCTACGAAAATGGCGACTGGGATCTGCAAGGCTGGGTGTCGTTCAACCTGCCGAGCCGCACCACGGGCAACAAGAAGGCGTTGCTCGAGAACTTCGCTGCCAAGGTCAGCGATCCGGCCGTGCTCGCCGTCGTTTCAAGCCTGAAGAACGTCGCCATGGCCATCCCGGGTCAGGACGCACCGTTTGACTTCCCGGCCGGCCCGGGTTCGCAGATGCTCGACGCCGCCTACCTCGGCAACAACCAGTGCGCGCCGTACAACCGCAACTACAACGACTGATTCTCTCGCAGACTCATCCCGCCGCCGCAATGGCGGCACAGCAGCAATTTCGGCCCGCTTCGGCGGGCCGTTTTTTTGGGGTGGGCAATGTTAAATGTCGGCGCCGTTTGCTAGTCCGATCGGACTACGTTTCAAGTGCCCCGATGTCACGGGTGGGTAAACGCAGGACCGCATACTCATCAAGCTATGCACACGCTCCGACTCCTTCTCCCTGCCGCCGCGGCATTCCTCTGCGGCTTCTCCGCCGCGGCAACGCCTACCGGCCAGCCTGGCTTCGATCTCCTCGAGTTTTCGGTG
>CALJZP010000203.1 GCA_937983545.1 uncultured Azonexus sp. | reverse complement strand
CCATCGTGCTTTGCAGCGTCGAGTAGATGTCGGCGACCGGAATACCCAGGGCGAGCGCCTTCTGTTCGTCGACTTCGACATACAACTGGGGCACGGTCGGACGGAAGAAGGTCGAGACGCGGGTGAATTCCGGATGCTTCTGCAACTCGGCCATGAATGCCTGCGTGACTTCGTTGAGCTTGCGCGCGTCGCCGTCGACGCGGTTCTGCACGTAGACCTCGAAGCCGCCGGCGGTTCCCAGACCCATGATGGGGGGCGGGTTGAAGACGAGGCCCATGCCGTCCGGCTGCATCATGCCGAAGCCCATGAACTTGCCGGCCAGATCCTGAGCCTTGCCTTGCCGCTCGGACCAGTCTTTGAGCGGAATGAACATGGTGCCGGCATTCGGTTTGTTGCCGCCGCCGATCAGGTCGAAGCCGGAAACGATGAAGGTGTGCTTCACCGCCTCGTCTTTGGCGATCATCTGGCGCACGCCTTCACCGGTCTTCTCCGTGCGCTTCAGCGTGGCGCCGTCCGGCAGTATCAGTGCCGAGATCAGGTAGCCCTGGTCCTCGGCCGGCACGAAACTGCCCGGAATGATGCGGAAGAACAGGGCGGTTCCGCCGATGATCAGCGCGAAGACCAATGCACCGACGATGCCATGCTTGAGCGTGAAACCGACCGTCCGGGTGTAGGCGCCGGTCAGGCGCTCGAAGGCGCGGTTGAACGGTGCGAACAGCTTGTTCTCGGTGTGCTGTGCCTTGAGCAGCAGGGCGCAAAGGGCCGGTGTCAGCGTCAGTGCGACGACGCCGGAGAGCACCACGGCAACAGCCACGGTAACGGCAAACTGCTTGTACAACTGGCCGGCAATGCCACCCAGGAAGGCGACCGGCACGAATACCGCGCACAGCACCAGCACGATGGCGATCAGCGCGCCGGTGACCTGGTGCATGGCCTTGATCGCTGCCTGCTTGGGCGGCAGTTTTTCCTCGGCCATCAGGCGCTCGACGTTTTCCAGTACAACGATGGCGTCGTCCACAACGATACCGATGGCCAGCACCATGGCGAACAGGGTCAGCGTGTTGATCGAGAAACCGAATAGCCACAGGCCGGCAAAGGTGCCGATCAGCGAGATCGGCACGGCGACCATCGGGATCAGCGTGGCGCGCCAGCTCTGCAGGAAAATGAAGACCACCGCCAACACCAGGATCATGGCTTCGATCAGGGTTTTTATCACCTCGTTGATCGATGCCGATACGAAAAGCGTGGTGTCGAACGGAATGACGTAATCCATTGCCTCCGGGAACTTGCCCTTCAATTCGATCATCTTGGCCTTGACCAGCTCGGCGACCTCCAGCGCATTGGCGCCGGTCTGCAGGAAAATACCCATGGCGATGGTCGGCTGGCCGTCCAGCGTCACACGCTGGTCGTAGCTGTAGGCGCCGAGCTCGATGCGGGCGACGTCCTTCAGGCGCAACAGGCCGCCCGGGCCGCTGGCACGGATGACGATGTTGCCGAATTCCTCCTCGCTCAGCAGGCGCCCCTTGGCAGTCACCGTGTAAATCAGTTGCTGATCGTTCGGTGCCGGCTCCTGGCCGATTTTGCCAGCTGCGTTCTGGGCGTTCTGGGCTGCGATGGCGCTCGCCACCTCACTGGTTGTCAGTCCCAGCTGGGCCATGCGGTCCGGCTTCAGCCAGACGCGCATCGAATAATCCTGCGCACCGAAAATGGTCACGTCGCCGACGCCCCGGACCCGCTTGAGTTCATCGACGATGTTCAGGCTGGCATAGTTGGAGAGATAGAGCGTGTTGTACTTTCCGCCCTCCGACTTGAGCGCGATGACCTGAAGGATGTCGTTGGAGCGCTTCTGGACGATCACGCCATTGCGCCTTACGGCTTCCGGCAGGCGCGGTTCGGCCGCCTTGACGCGGTTATTGACGTTCACCGCAGCCATGTCGACGTTGGTGCCGACCTCGAAGGTTGCGGTAATGGTGACCGCCCCGTTGGCACTGGCCGACGAGGTGAAATACACCATGTTCTCGACGCCGTTGAGTTGCTCCTCGATCGGTGCGGCGACAGTCTTGGCCAGGGTTTCGGCCGAAGCACCCGGGTAGGTGGCGGTGATCAGCACGGTTGGCGGAGCGATCTGCGGGTATTGCGCAATGGGCAAAACCCGCGAGGCGACCAGCCCGGCAATGACGATGATGATCGAGATGACCGACGCGAAGATCGGCCGGTTGATGAAGAATTTGGCCATGGCGGTTCCTTACTGCTTGGCCGGGGCGCCGCCCGCCATTCCTGCCGGTGCATCGTTCGCTCCCTTGGGGGCGACCGGTGCGCCGGGCCGCAGCTTGATCAGGTTATCAACGATCACCTTGTCGCCAGCATTGAGACCGCCCAGGATGACCCAGTCCTTGCCGTACCACTCGCCGGCCTTGACCGGGCGCGGCGCGACCTTGTCCTCAGGGCCGGCGGTCATGACCAGCGTGCCCTGTTCAGTCTGCAGAACAGCCGATTGCGGGACCAGGAAGACGCCATCACGCTCGCCGGTCAGGATACGGACGCGGACGAACTGACCGGGCAGCAACTGGCCGCCGGCATTGTCGAATTCGGCGCGCAACTGCTGTGTGCCCAGCGTAGTGTCGATGTTGGTGGCGAGGAAATTCAGCTTGCCGCGCTTTTCATAGATCTGTCCGTTCGGCATGACCAGTTCGACGCCCTTGATGTCCTTTTGCGTCATGCGCCCGTTAGGGAACTTGGCGAGGTCGCTTTCGCCCAGACTGAAGCGCACCCAGATCGGGTTGGTCTGGTAGATCGAGGTGAGCAGGCTGTCGGCAGTCGAAATCAGATTGCCGTCCGACTTGATGGCGCGACCGGTGGTGCCGGCCACCGGGGCGGTGACGG
Organism: uncultured Azonexus sp.; assembly: GCA_937983545.1. Lineage (GTDB taxonomy): Bacteria > Pseudomonadota > Gammaproteobacteria > Burkholderiales > Rhodocyclaceae > Azonexus. Next base: position 2,387 of record CALJZP010000203.1, on the reverse strand, counting down.
TGGTCCACGACAGGTTCAGTTCGGCCTGGCGCAGCGCGGCCTGAGCCATGGCATTGGCCGAAGCGGCGTCGTCGTAATCCTTCTGGGCAACGGCCTTCGCTTCGGCCAGCCCCTTCAGGCGACCCGCTTCGCGTGCCGTTTGCTCGGCCTTGGCCTTGGCTTCGGCCAGGGCGATCTCATAGGGCGCACGGTCAATCTGGAACAGCGGCTGGCCGGCTTTCACGGTGTCGCCTTCCTGATACAGCCGCTTGACCAGAATGCCGCCGACCCGGGCGCGTACTTCGGTTTCGCGAGCCCCTTCGGTTTGCGCCATGATTTCGATGCTGGTCGGCACTTTCTGCGGCTGCATTTCGATGACGGTGACCGGCATCGGTCCTTGCGGCGGCGGGCCGCCCGCCTGCTTGTCGCCGGAGCAGCCGGCTGCGCCAAGGGCGCCGATCAACGCCGAAATGACGAAAGGCAGCGTCTTGCGCTGAAAAATAGCGATTGGGGTCACGCGGATTCTCCTTGATTATTTTCGCTGTGATGATTATAAACATTCATGAATGTATGTAAATAAATTTGTGTAAAATTGCACTGTCAGAGGTAGTTGACGGTAAATGGTTCGCCGGAGGAAAAGCGTGGTCAGAAAAACAAAGGAAGAAGCGGAGCAGACGCGCAAGGAGATCATCCATGCCGCGCGCCGCGTATTCCATGAGTGCGGCGTCAGTCATTCGACGCTGGAAAAGATAGCCAAGGCGGCAGGGGTGACGCGTGGCGCAGTGTATTGGCATTTTCAGGATAAGGCGGAGTTGTTCTTCGCCATGCGCGAGGACGTTTTTGCTCCGATGGTCGAGCGCACCGATGCCTATTTGCTGTCGGAGCGCTTCGAAAATCCGCTGGACGCCATAGAAGCTTCAATAACCGAGTTTTTCCGGGTGCTTGAGGACAGTGCGGTGGTACGCGAAGTCTTCGAGATCATGATTTCACGTTGCGAATACGTTGGCGAATTCACTTCAGTGGAAGAGGAGATCGGCCGTCCGGCATACGATTTCCTGGCCAAGATCGAGCGGGTCTACCGGCAGGCGGCGGACAAGGGTATGTTGCGTCCGGGCATCGATCCCATGGATGCAGCACGCGATACCTGGGCCTTCACCAGCGGTTTGCTGCATTTGCTGTTGAGTTGCCAGCGCGGTTCCGATCTTTCACAGAAGGTATCGGCCATGATCAGCGTCCATATGGCGATGCGGCGCATCCCCTCTGTCTGACGACAGGATCATTCCATATGGCCGGGCGGCGTGACAGCGAATGTGCCATGCGGCGTAAATCCGAGGCCGGTGCCGGTGGCGAGTTGCATCCTGCCTTTGAAAACGGGGTAAGACATTCCGGTGTCGGCGGCAAGCCAGTCGGCGGTCATCAGCCCGTGTACGTTTTCCGGGGCGACGGCGGCGGCCAGTTGGGCACAGGCCGCGAGACCGCAGGCGCTTTCCAGCCCGGAGGTGATGATCGTCTCGATACCCGCAGCGCGGGCGCGCAGCGCCAGTTCTGTGCTGCCAAGCAGGCCGCGTCGTGCGGGTTTGATGACCAGACGCCGGACAAACGGGTGCCGAAAAAAAGCATCGTCGACCAGTTGTATCGATTCGTCGAGGGCGATTGGCCAAGGAGCCACCAATTGCAGGCGACCTAATGCTTCACGATCGGGATTGGCCAGCGGCTCCTCAAGTCCTTCGATGGGAAGATCGGCGCAGCCTGATACGAAAGCCTGCGCATCGGCGAGATTCCAGGCGCCGTTGGCGTCGAGTCGCCATGAAACTTCAGGAGCGGACGCCGCCGCCAGTTGATGCAGTCGGGCGATTTCCTCACGCACCGGGTTGATGCCGACTTTGAGCTTGACGACCGAAAAGCCCTGCGCCGCCGCCAGCGCGAGCATGGCCGGCGTGCTGTCCGACAAGATGCCGAGATTGCCGTTGACCGCCAGATCGGCGACCGGCGCATCGCCGGACAACCATTGACACAGAGGCTGGCCGGCCTGTCTGGCGACGAGATCGAGGTGGGCGCTTTCTTCGGCGAAGGCGTTGGCCGCCGACTCGGAAATCCCGAACTCGGGAAGCGGGGCCGAATCCCCCCAGCCGTACCGACCATCGCTGGTTCGCAGTCGTAACAGGCAGCCCTTGCGCTCGGTGATTTTGCCCTTGCTGGTGAGCCAGGGTCGTTTCAGGGGCAGCGTGTAAGGCAACCAGTCGGCGGCAACGATGTTCACGGGCGTTTGCGATACTTCCCAAAATCGGGTGAGCGGCGTTCGAGCCAGGCGTTGCGGCCTTCCTGGCCTTCGTCGGTCATGTAGAACAGGCCTGTGGCGTTGCCGGCCAGCTCCTGGATGCCTGCCAGGCCGTCGGTGTCGGCATTGA
>CALJZP010000202.1 GCA_937983545.1 uncultured Azonexus sp. | reverse complement strand
AGCGCGATGAGCGCCAGCGTCAGCGGCAGGTTTTCGCGGGCTGGTGCCGCAAAAAAATGCTCGTCCATGTCGTGGGCGCCTGCCAGCAGTTGCTCGAAGTTGTGGAATCCGACGGCCAGTGCGATGGGCAGGCCGATGGCTGACCAAAGGGAAAAGCGCCCACCTACCCAGTCCCAGAATTCGAAAACGTTTTCGGGGGCAATGCCGAATGCCCGCGTAGCATCGAGATTGGTCGATGCGGCGACGAAGTGGCTGCCGACGGCGGCCTGGCTGCCAGCAGCGGCCAGGAGCCAGTCGCGGGCAGTGCGGGCATTGGCCATCGTCTCCAGCGTCGTGAAGGTCTTGCTGGCCACGATGAACAGGGTGGTGCGCGGATTCAGTGCGGCCAGGGTGCTGGCCAAGTCGGCGCCATCCAGGTTGGAGACGAAGTGGACGCGCAAATCGGGTTGCTGACAGGCCGACAGGGCGTGCACGACCATGCGGGGGCCGAGGTCCGAGCCGCCAATTCCCAGATTGACCACATCGGTGATGCGTTCGCCCGAATATCCGCGCCAAGTGCCGTCGTGGATTTGCTCACAGAAATTGGCGATGCGCGCCAGGACCCGCTTGACCTCGTGAGGTGCCTTGTCGCCGGCGCGCAATTCGACATGGCGAACGGCGCGTCCTTCGGTATGGTTGATCGCTTCGCCGGCCTGCATGCGCCGCATCCAGCCGTTCCAGTCGGCCTGTTCGGCCAGCTGGCGGAGCAGCGTCAGGGTTTCCGCGTTGATACGCTGCTTGGAGTAGTCAATGAGGAGCGGGCCGTGGCGCAGCGAGAAGCGGCTGAAACGGTCCGGGTCATTGGCGAACAGGTCGCGCAGATGGCGTGGCTTCAGGCTGCGGATATGGTCGGCGAGCGCCAACCAGGCGGGGCGAAGCGGTACCTGCATGGTTCAGACGGCGACCGGCGCCGCAATGTGGGGGTGCGGGTCGTAGCCGTCCAGGCGGAAATCCTCGAAGCGGAAGGCGAATATGTCCTTCACATCCGGGTTGATCCACATGGTCGGCAAGGGGCGAGGCTCGCGGCTCAGTTGCAGGCGGGCCTGCTCGAAGTGGTTCGAATAGAGGTGAGCGTCGCCGAAGGTGTGCACGAATTCGCCGGGCTGGTAGCCGCACACCTGCGCCAGCATCAGGGTGAACAGGGCATACGAGGCGATATTGAAGGGGACGCCGAGGAAAATGTCGGCCGAGCGCTGGTAGAGCTGGCAACTGAGCTTGCCGTTGGCGACATAGAACTGGAACAGGCAGTGGCAGGGCGGCAGCGCCATGTTGTCGACGTCGCCCGGATTCCAGGCCGAAACGATGTGGCGCCGGGAGTCCGGATTGTTCTTCAGGCCCTGCACCAGTTGCGTGATCTGGTCGATCAGGCGGCCGTCCGGCGTCTCCCAGCGACGCCATTGCTTGCCGTAGACCGGCCCCAGGTCGCCGTTTTCGTCGGCCCATTCGTCCCAGATGCGAACCCCGTTGTCCTGCAGGTACTTGATATTGGTATCGCCCTGAATGAACCACAGTAGTTCATGGATGATCGACTTGAGGTGCAGCTTCTTGGTGGTTACGACCGGAAAGCCCTGGTTCAGGTCGAAGCGCATCTGCCAGCCGAATACCGAGCGGGTTCCGGTGCCGGTACGATCCGATTTGTCGTGACCGTTTTCAAGTACATGGCGCATCAGGTCTAGGTAGGGCTGCATCGATTCGACTATCCGGGGAAAATACAGATCGGCTATTCTACCTCGGGGAGAGCATTCGGCTATTTATCCGATTCGAATGCCGGGGCGGGAGTTTTCGTCAAAAAAATGGTTTTTCTGGAGAAGCGCCGTGTTCGAGAAGGTTGCAACGCTGGGAGGGATGTGGGGCGGAAAAAGCGATCATCCCTTGGCCAACCCGCGCGAGATGCGCAAGATCCTCAGCGAATTGCCGAAGGACAATGCCTTCAAGGCGCAGGATGAAATTACCGGCTGGCTCGAGTCGCTGGCCGGCATCGACGACTTCCCGGTGGGGCGCCTCTATGATGTGGCGCAGGCGCTCGAAGAGGCGGCCTACCCCCATCTCAAGCGCCTGTCTCGTGAGTATTTCCAGGCTGCCCGGCTTTCCCGTTCGGAGGAGAAGCGCCTGTGGTCCATCAATTACGGATTCTGGCGTCTGTTGTCGGCTGCCTACGCACGCTGTCTCGGGGGGGCTGTGGACAAGCCGGGTACAGGGGAACTGCCGTCAAGCGTCGTGCCCGCCCTCAGCGTTCGTTTGATCGCCGCATTGGGCGCGGTACTCAAGTGGGAGCAGTTTCACTATGGTCCCATGCGCGCCGAATTGTGGCGATCGCTCGGTCAGGCGCTGCTGGCCGCCGAAGCAGCCGATGCGGCTGAAAAACCGGTTCCGCTAATCGGCAAGGCGGGCATGACCTCGCCGGTCATCGAGTACCAGAAGGTCATGGTTTTCCAGGCCGCTTCGCTGGGCAGTCTGCTGCCGCTGGAGATTGAAATCGCTGAGCGGCTGATCGCCCATTTCCTCGGTGGTTTCGTCTTCACACGAAGCGCCCTGATCGACAGCGTATATTGGTCCGATCTGCAACTGGCCCAGCCGCCGCTTCGTCTGGCCAGAATGCCGGCTTGCGCGACACCGACCCAGCGCTTCATCAAGCCGGCCGGTGCCCATCAGGAGATGCTGGCCCTGCTGGACGTCCTCGAACGGGGCGGCGATGTGCCGGCAGAGCTGGATCTGGGGGGGCAATACCAGCCCAAGCTGGTGGCACGCGTGCTCAATCATCTGACCAGTTATCTGGCGCCTGTCCCGCCGCAGCGCAAGCATGACCGGCATCGCGTGATGCACCGCATGTCGGTGCTGCACGGCCTGGTGAATGCCTTCGTTGTTTTTTCGGGCGAGTTTGGCGGGCGTCCTGCAGGATTGCCGATCGAAAGCTGGGTGGTCGAGAATGTCAGCAGGGGCGGATTCGGTGCCGTGCTCGGGGATGTCCCGGGGGAGTGGTTGCGGGTCGGCGCGCTGATCGCCATGCAGCCGGAAGGCGGCGACAACTGGCTGATCGGCGTCGTTCGCCGCTATCACCGCGAATCGGAAAATGAAGCCCGGATCGGCATCGAAGCGCTGTCTCGCCAGGCCAATGCCCAGGAGGTGCACGTCCGTTCAGCTTCCAGCTATGGCGCGGCGGCGACAACGCCGGTGCTCCTGTTGCTGGACGGCAACGAAGCCGGCCAGTTACGCGTGATCCTTCCTTACGGATCGTTCTCGCCGCGCGAGTCGCTGGAATATGTGCGCGACGGACGCCGCTTCGTGCTTGATCCTGTCTTGCTGCTTGAGCAGACAGCCGATTACGAACTGGCGCGCTATCGCCAGGGCGCCATCGGCACCGTGTGAGGTGGCGCTTTACTACGGCCTGATGGCCGACTTGGGGCGGAAAGCCTTGATGATGGCTGGGTTGGTCTCGACGTAAGGGCCGCCGATCAGGTCGATGCAGTACGGCACGGCGGCAAAAATGCCGACGTGGCTGACCGTGCCGTCTGCGGTGCGGACGCCTTCTAGGGTTTCGCGGATCGACTTGGGCTGGCCGGGCAGGTTGATGATCAGCGCCTGCTTGCGGATGACGGCGACCTGCCGCGACAGGATGGCGGTCGGTACGAAATTCAGGCTGATCCGCCGCATCTCTTCGCCAAACCCGGGCATTTCCTTGTCGGCGACGGCCAGGGTGGCTTCCGGTGTGACGTCGCGCAAGGCCGGGCCAGTGCCGCCGGTGGTTAACACCAAGTGGCAGCCGGCGCGATCGACCAGATCGATCAGCGTCTGCTCGATGTTCGGCCGGTCATCGGCGATGAGCCGGGTTTCGGCGCGCCATGGCGAGGTCAGCGCCGACGACAGCCATTCCTGCAGGGCCGGGATGCCCTTGTCCTCGTAAACGCCCGTCGAAGCACGGTCACTGATGGAGACCAGACCGACGACGAGTTCTTCATTCATCGCCATTCTCCTCGGGAGCGGGGGCGGCCTTTTGATCAAGTTCCTGCAGGACCTGGAAGATGGCGCGGAAGTTCTTCGGTGGCTTGTTGTTTTCCTTTTCCTTCAGCGCATTGCGGCGCAAGGTGCGCAGATGCTGCAGGTCGACGGCCGGCCACAGGGCGGCGATTTCGGCGAGGACGGCCTCGTCTTCCAGCAGGCGGACACGGAAGCGCTCCAGGCGATGCAGGCGCGCCGTTTCGGCGGAGGACTCACCGCGCAGCATGGCCAGTCCGGCACGGATCGACTCATCATCGACGCCGCGCATCAGTTTGCCGAGATACTGGATCTGCCGGCGGCGGGCGCCGTGAGCGGTGATTTTCTGGCATTCGCGAACAGCATCGAAAATATTCTCGGGCACGTTGATGCGCTTCAATTGGCCAACCGACAACTCGACTAGTTCGGCACCCAGGTCGCGCAGTTCGTGCATCGCCTCCTTCTGCTTGGTTTTCGAGGGGCGGCCAGTATCTTCGGTGAAATCTTCGTCTTGCATGTGAACCAATCGGAGGCGGTCTAGGGCGGGCTGTTATGATAGCGATTTTACCGCTCCGACGCCGCCCTCATGTCCGAAACCGCCGCATTTTCCTACGCCTTCGCCACCCTGCAGCAACTTGCCGAGGATGTGCTCAAACACGCCAGCAACAAGGGAGCGACAGCCTGCGAGGTCGATGTGTCGGAGGGCTTCGGCCAATCGGTCACGGTTCGTTGCGACGAGGTCGAGACCATCGAGTTCAATCGCGACAAGGGTATCGGCATCACCGTTTACGCAGGGCAGCGCAAGGGCTACGCCAGCACGTCCGATTTTTCCGCGCAAGCGTTGCGCGAAACGGTCGAGGCGGCGCTCAATATCGCCCGTTTCACCGCCGAGGACGACTGTGCCGGCCTCGCCGATGCCGCGCTGATGGCGAAGGATTGTCCTGACCTCGATCTTTATCACCCGTGGGCATTGAGCGTCGAGGAAGCCATCGAGACGGCGCGGCGTTGCGAACAGGCCGCCTTCGATGCCAATCCGCTGGTCAGCAATTCGGAAGGCGCCTCGATCTCGACGCAGCAGGCGCATTTCGTGTCGGCCAACAGCTTGGGCTTCATGGGCGGCTACCCGACTTCGCGCCACTATATTTCCTGTTCGGTCATTGCCGGCGAACAGGACGCCATGCAGCGCGACGACTGGTACACGACGCATCGCGATGCCAGCCGTCTCGACAACCCGCAGCAGGTTGGCCGCATTGCCGCCGAGCGCGCGGTGGCCCGCCTGGGGGGGCGCAAGGTCAAGACCGGGGAATTTCCGGTCATTTTCGAAGCCCAGCTGGCCGGCGGCCTGCTTGGCAGTCTGGTGCATGCCGCCAGTGGCGGAGCGCTCTACCGCAAGTCGTCCTTCCTGATCGATCATCTGGGCAAGCGGATCATGCCGGACTTCGTGCAGATCGCCGAACGGCCCCATATTCCCTGCGGCCTCGGCAGCGCGGCCTTCGACAGCGACGGCGTGGCGACGCGCGATCGCGATATCGTGACCGATGGCATCCTGCAAGGCTATTTCCTCAGCGCCTACACCGCGCGCAAGCTGGGTATGCAGACGACCGCCAACGCCGGTGGCAGCCACAACCTGATCATCCAGCCCGGCCAGTACGACCTGGACGGCCTGCTCGCCCAGATGGGGCGAGGCCTCCTGGTCACCGAGCTGCTCGGCCACGGCATCAACTACGTGACCGGCGACTATTCGCGCGGCGCGGCCGGCTACTGGGTCGAGAACGGAAAAATCGTCCATCCGGTCGAGGAGATCACGATTGCCGGCAACCTCAAGAACATGCTGGCCGGAATTGTCGCGGTCGGCAACGATGTGCAGATCCGCGGCACCAAGCAGACCGGCTCGATCCTGATCGAGCGCATGACGGTCGCCGGCGAGTGAACGATTAGGGTTTTCCACCACTCGCAAAAGCATTGGGATTGGTGAAAAATAGGGCCAGCCAACAGGCTTGACGTGACTTACCTTCTGGAGGAGACAATATGCAACGTCGCGATTTTCTGAAAAAAGCATCCGTAGGCGCCGCCGCCGGTGCAGCAACCACCCTGGCCGCCCCGGCCATTGCCCAGTCCGCCCCGAACATCAAATGGCGCCTGACCTCTTCCTTCCCGAAGAGCCTGGACACCATCTACGGCGGCGCCGACGTGCTGGCCAACCGTCTGCGTGAAATGACCGGCGGCAAGTTCGACATCCGCGTTTTCCCGGGCGGTGAAATCGTTCCGGGCCTGCAGGCGCTGGACGCCGTGCAGCAGGGCACTGTCGAGGTTTGCCACACCTGCTCGTACTACTACGTCGGCAAGGACAAGACCTTCGGTTTCGGCACGGCCGTTCCGTTTGGCATGAATGCCCGCCAGATGAATGCCTGGATCTACTACGGCGGCGGTCAGAAGGCCCTCGACGATTTCTACGCCAACTACAACGTCGTCTCCTTCGCCGGCGGCAACACAGGTACCCAGATGGGCGGCTGGTGGCGCAAGGAAGTGAAGACCCTGGCTGACCTCAAGGGTGTCAAGATGCGTATCGCCGGCCTGGGCGGCACCGTCTTCAACGAACTCGGCGTCGTGCCGCAGCAGATCGCCGGTGGCGACATCTATCCGGCGCTGGAAAAGGGCACCATCGACGCCGCCGAATGGGTTGGTCCGTACGACGACGAAAAGCTCGGCTTCTACAAGGTCGCCAAGAACTACTACTACCCGGGCTTCTGGGAATCCGGCCCGGTTATCCACTTCTTCGTCAACAAGAAGGAATGGGACAAGCTGCCGAAGGAATACCAGGCCGCTTTCCAGGCTGCCGCGTACGAAGCCAACGTCACGATGATGGCCGAATACGATCACAAGAACCCGATTGCGCTGTCCAAGCTGCTCCAAAGCGGTGTCAAACTGCATTCCTTCTCGGACGAAATCCTCGAGGCCGCCTACAAGGCAGCCCAGCAGATCTACGCCGACGAAGCCGGCAAGAACCCGGCCTTCAAGAAGGTCTACACCGAGTGGGAGAAATACCGGAAGACGCAGAACGCCTGGTTCAGCGTTGCCGAAATGCGCATGGACCGCTTCCTCCAGTCGCACAAGTAAGCGGCTCTCACCCAACAAAAAAACCCGCGGATTCCGCGGGTTTTTTATTGCCGGCCGTTTCGGCTCAGCTTTCCAGCAGGCTGCGCAACATCCAGGCATTCTTTTCGTGAATCTGCATGCGCTGGGTCAGCAGGTCGGCCGTCGGTTCGTCGCCGGCCTTGTCGACCAGCGGGAAGAGGCTGCGCGCCGTCTTGGTCACGGCTTCCTGGCCAGCCACCAGTTGCTTGATCATCTCTTCGGCGCTGACCTTGCCTTCGCTTTCCTTGATCACCGTCAGCTTGGCGAATTCCCGGTAGGTTCCCGGCGCGGCCACACCCAGCGCGCGGATGCGTTCGGCGATCAGGTCGAGGGCATTCCACAACTCGGTGTATTGGTCCATGAACATCACGTGCAATGTGTTGAACATGGGGCCGGTCACATTCCAGTGGAAATTGTGTGTCTTCAGGTACAGCGTGAACGAGTCGGCGAGCAGGCGCGACAGCCCTTCGGCAATTTTCTCGCGATCCTTCTTGGTGATTCCGATATCCATGGCAACCTCCTGATGTTGTGAGTTGATGGCGTCCATTGTCTGCCCGTGGGGCGGTTGACGCCAATGAGCAATGTCGATGGCAATCATAGACCGATTCAATGGCGAAAAAAAAGCGGGGCCTGAGCCCCGCTGAAGTTGGTTCTGTGTCGATAAAACTTACTTGCTTTCGCTCTGCAGGTTTTTCAGCAGATCGGCTGCCGAATCTTCCGTGGGCGCCTTGGTGCTGTCGCCATCCTGCATCATCGTGCTCAGGTCCACGTCGCCCTGATGTTCGATCCGGGCCTTTTCCGCCGGGTCGCCGTAGCTCACGATGCCCGGGAAGATGATGATGATGGCGACCATCAGGATCTGGATGCAGACGAACGGTATGGCGCCCCAATAAATGTCGGTGGTCTTGACCGAGCTTGGTGCGACCGAACGCAGGTAGAACAACGCAAAGCCGAACGGCGGGTGCATGAACGAGGTCTGCATGTTGACCGCGAGCAGGACGCCGAACCAGACCAGGTCGATGCCCAGCTTGTCGGCCACCGGTGCGAGCAGCGGCACGATGATGAACGACAGTTCGAAGAAGTCGAGGAAGAAGGCCAGCACGAAGACCAGGATGTTGACCACGATCAGGAAGCCGACCTGGCCGCCCGGCAGGCCGAGCAGCAGGTGTTCGACCCACAGGTCGCCGTCGACGCCGCGGAAGACCAGGCCGAATACCGTCGAACCGACCAGGATGAAGACCACGAAGGACGATAGCTTGCCGGTGGTTTCCATGGCCTGCTTGAGCAGCTTGAAGCTGATGCGCCCGCGGGCGATGGCCAGGATCAGCGCGCCAGCGGCACCCATGGCGCCGCCTTCGGTCGGCGTTGCGATGCCGAGGAAGATGGTGCCGAGAACCAGGAAGATCAGCACCAGCGGCGGGACCAGCGTGGTGATGACGCGCAGGAACAGCTTGGCGCCGCGCAGGGTGCGGGCTTCCGGCGGCAGGGCCGGGCAGCTCGATGGCTTGAAGATGGCGAGCAGGGCAACGTAGCCGACGTAGAGTCCGGTCAGCACAAGGCCCGGCACCATGGCGCCTTCATACATGTCGCCCACGGAGCGGCCGAGCTGGTCGGCCATGATGATCAGCACCAGGGACGGCGGGATGATCTGGGCCAGTGTTCCGGAGGCCGCGATGACACCGGAAGCCAGGCGCTTGTCGTACCCGTAGCGCAGCATGATCGGTAGCGAGATCAGGCCCATCGAGATCACGGAGGCGGCGACCACGCCGGTCGTGGCGGCGAGCAGTGCGCCGACGAAGATGACGGCAAAGGCCAGGCCACCGCGTATCGGGCCGAACAGCTGGCCGATGGTGTCGAGCAGGTCCTCCGCCATGCCGGATCGTTCGAGAATCAGCCCCATGAAGGTGAAGAAGGGGATGGCCAGCAGCGTGTCGTTGGCCATGATGCCGAAAATGCGCTCGGGCAATGCCTGGAACAGGGCCGGCGTGAGCAGGCCGAGTTCGATGCCGATCAGGCCGAAGACGATACCGTTGGCGGCGAGCGCGAAGGCAACCGGGTAGCCGAACAGCAGGAACAGAACCAGGGCGCCGAACATCAACGGCGCCATGTTGGCGATGATGAACTCAGCCATTATTTGGCCTCCTGTGCTTTGGCGGCGGCAATGGCGGCGGCCAGTTCTTCTTCGGCGCTCGGGCCCTTGCTCTTGCTGTTCGGGTCGTCGATACGGCCTTGCAGGAAGGCAATGCGCTTGATCAGTTCGGAAAAGCCTTGCAGGGCGAGCAGCGTGAAGCCGATCGGCAGCAGGATCTTCACCGGCCAGCGGATCAGGCCGCCGGCGTTGGCCGACATTTCGCTGATGTGATAGGAGTCGGCAACGAGCGGGATCGAGAGATAAAGCACCAGAACAACCATCGGCAGCAGGAAGAACAGGGTGCCGATGATGTCGATGACAGCCAGGCCGCGCGGCGAGAGCTTGCCGGACAGGACGTCGATGCGGACGTGTTCGTTTTTCTGCAGCGTGTAAGGCGAGCAGAGCAGGAAAACGGCGGCAAACAGATACCACTGGATTTCCAGCAGCCCGTTGGAACTGTAGTTGAACACAAAGCGCACCACGGCGTTGCCTGAACTGATCACGGTCATGAGCAGTATCAGCCAGAATGCGCCTTTGCCGACTCGCTCGCTGATCCAGTCGATCAGTTGCGAGAGCTTGAGCAGAAGGGTCACGAAAATTCCTCCTCGGTTGATAAAATTCCCGACTTCTTGAATTGGTCGGGGTTAATGAAAATCCCAGTGGGCCAAATTTACAGCGAAGGTCATAGACGGAACATGGTGGAAATCCCTACAAACCGGCCAACCCGTATCTGTCTGGTGCGTCACGGTGAGACCGAGTGGAACGCGGAGCGCCGAATCCAGGGGCAAATCGACATCGGCCTCAACGAAACGGGGCGCCGTCAGGCCGCCGCCGCCGGCCGATGGTTGAAGCGGGCCGGAATTTCGGCGCTCTACAGCAGCGACCTGAAACGGGCGTGGACCACTGCCGAGGCCATTGGCGCGGAGATCGGCCTGGTGCCGACATCGGTGCCCGAAATGCGCGAGCGGCGTTACGGCGTCTTCGAAGGGCTCACCTACGACGAGGCGCGGGCACGTTATCCGGACGGCTACGGTGCCTTCGAGGGGCGCAATGCCGACTATGCCTTCGAAAATGGCGAGAGCCTGAAGGCCATGTTCGCCCGGGTGACCGGCAAGCTGAAGGAGATCGCCGCCGCCCATCCGGGGCGCAACGTGGCGGTTGTGCTGCACGGCGGCGTACTCGATGTCATCAATCGTTTCGTGCGCGGCAATTCGCTGGAAATGCCGCGCGATTTCCTGATTCCCAATGCCGGCATCAACTGGATTTCAGTCGCTGATGGCATCTGGCATCTCGACACTTGGGGCGAAACCGACCATCTGGAGCCGGGCGCCCTTGATGAACTGCCTTCGTGATAAAATCTTCCCCCTTTTCTTCAATGGCTTGAGGCTATCCCCATGTTTTCCGCGAAAGACACCCTGGCAAAAGTTGACTCCGAACTCTGGAAGGCTATCGAAGCCGAGAACCAGCGTCAGGAAGACCACATCGAACTGATCGCGTCCGAAAACTATGTCAGCAAGGCTGTCATGGAAGCCCAAGGCTCCCAGCTGACCAACAAGTACGCCGAAGGCTATCCGGGCAAGCGCTACTACGGTGGCTGCGAATACGTCGATGTCGCCGAGCAGATCGCCATCGACCGCCTGAAGAAGCTGTTCGGCGCCGAAGCCGCCAATGTCCAGCCGAATTCCGGTTCGCAGGCCAACCAGGCCGTGCTGATGGCCTTCGCCAAGCCGGGCGACACCATCATGGGCATGAGCCTGGCCGAAGGCGGCCACCTGACCCACGGCATGGCGCTCAACATGTCCGGCAAGTGGTTCAACGTCGTTTCCTACGGCCTGAACGAAAAGGAAGAGATCGACTACGACAAGATGGAAGCGCTGGCTCGCGAGCACAAGCCGAAGATCATCGTAGCCGGTGCCTCCGCCTACGCCCTGCGCATCGATTTCGAGCGCTTCGCCAAGATCGCCAAGGAAGTCGGCGCCATTTTCTGGGTCGACATGGCCCACTATGCCGGCCTGATCGCCGCCGGCTTCTACCCGAACCCGGTGCCGTTCGCCGACGTCGTCACCTCGACCACCCACAAGACCCTGCGCGGCCCGCGCGGCGGCGTGATCCTGATGAAGGCCGAGCATGAAAAGGCCCTCAATTCCGCCATCTTCCCGGGCCTGCAAGGCGGCCCGCTGATGCACGTCATCGCTGCCAAGGCCGTTGCCTTCAAGGAAGCGGCCTCGCCGGAATTCCGCAACTATCAGGAACAAGTGGTCAACAACGCCCGCGTCATGGCCCGCGTGCTGGGTGAAGAGCGCGGTCTGCGCATCGTCTCCGGCCGTACCGAAAGCCACGTCTTCCTGGTCGACCTGCGCGCCAAGAACATCACCGGCAAGGATGCCGAAGCCGCTCTCGGTCGTGCCCACATCACGGTGAACAAGAACGGTATCCCGAACGACCCGCAGAAGCCGTTCGTTACCTCCGGCATCCGTATCGGTTCGCCGGCCATGACCACTCGCGGCTTCACCGAAATCGAGGCCGAGCAGATCGCTCACCTGGTGGCCGACGTGCTCGACGCCCCGAACGACGAAGCGGTTGCCGCCACGGTGCGCGAGAAGGTCTCCGCCCTGTGCAAGCGCTTCCCGGTCTACGGCGCCTGATCAGGATCGAGGATTGAGGATCGGGCGGATTGGAAAATCCGGGCGATCCTCCGTCCAAATTCTCATAGCCAACAGCTAACCACGATGAAATGTCCTTTCTGCGGCGCGGAAGACACGGCAGTCGCCGATACCCGTCTGAACGACGAGGGTGATGTCGTTCGTCGCCGCCGGAAGTGCAATGCCTGCGACAAGCGTTTCACGACGTATGAGCGGGCTGAAATTCAGTTGCCGCAGGTCGTCAAGAAAAACGGCCTGCGCACCGAATTCCGGCGTGACAAGTTGCGCGCCAGTCTGGAACTGGCGCTGCGCAAACGGCCGGTATCGATCGAGTCGGTCGACGCCGCGGTGGTTGATATCGAAGAGCGCCTGCTGTCGGCGGGTGAGCGCGAGGTGACTACCCAGCAATTGGGTGAGCTGGTCATGCGCGAGCTGAAGAAGCTCGACAAGGTGGCCTACATCCGCTTCGCCTCGGTGTACCGCAATTTCGAAGACGTGGATGCCTTCTCCCGGGCCATCCGCGAAGTTTCCCCCGCCGCCAAGAAAAAATGAGCTTCACTGCCGTCGATCACGGCATGATGGCCCGCGCCCTGCAACTTGCCGAGCGCGGCCTGTGGACAACGTCGCCCAATCCGCGGGTCGGCTGCGTGTTGGTTCGTGATGGCGAAATCGTCGGCGAGGGCTGGCACGAGAAGGCAGGCGAGCCGCATGCCGAAGTGCACGCGCTGCGCATAGCGGGGGATAAGGCCTGCGGAGCAACCGCTTATGTGACCCTGGAGCCGTGCAGCCACTACGGCCGCACGCCGCCTTGTGCCGAGGCCTTGATTGCCGCCGGCGTGTCGCGCGTTGTCGCGGCGATGACCGATCCCAATCCGCTGGTCGCCGGTAAGGGCTTGGCCCTGCTTCAGGCCGCCGGGATCGAAACGGCCAGTGGCTTGCTGGAAAATGAGGCGCGTGAGCTGAACATCGGTTTCGTTTCGCGCATGACCCGTGGCCGTCCCTGGTTACGGTTAAAAGCGGCGGCCAGCCTCGACGGCAAGACGGCGCTGAACAATGGCCTCAGTCAGTGGATTACCGGTCCCGATGCGCGCCGTGACGGCCATGCCTGGCGGGCGCGGGCCTGTGCAGTTCTGACCGGTATCGGCACGGTGCGCGACGACGATCCGCAATTGAACGTCCGTGACGTCGAAACATCCCGCCAGCCCTTGCGTGTCGTCGTCGATAGCAAGCTGGAAACGCCGCTCGCCGCGCGCATTCTGCAGGGCGGTCGCACCCTGATTGCCGGGGCGGTCGACAATCCCGGGAGGGTTGAGCTGTTGCGTGCGGCAGGCGCCGACGTGCTGATCCTGCCCAATCCGTCCGGCAAGGTCGATCTGGCGGCCTTGCTCGCCGCGCTGGCCGAGCGAGGCATCAACGAGGTGCACGCCGAAGCCGGTTTCAAGCTGAATGGTTCGCTGCTGCGCGAAGGCCTGGTTGATGAGTTGCTGCTTTACCTGGCGCCGTGCCTGATCGGCCACGAGGCCAGCGGCCTGTTCAACCTGCCGGAACTGGTTACGCTAGACGGCAAGCGCCGTCTGCAGATTCGCGATCTGCGCCAGGTCGGGGCAGATATCCGGGTGCTTGCCCGTCCTTTGTAGGCCCGCAAACCGTACAGCCGCTATCCTTCTTGAAGCGGACGGTACGCCATTCCATGTCCAGCGCATCGAGCAGCAGCAGCCGGCCGCTCAGCGATTCGCCGATGCCAGCCGCCAGCTTGAGGGCCTCCGCGGCCTGCATGGTGCCGACGATGCCGGTCAGCGGCGCGAAAACCCCCATCACTGCGCAACGTACTTCCTCGACGTCCTCGCCCTCCGGAAACAGGCAGTGGTAGCACGGCGAGTCGTCCTGGCGCAGGTCGTAGACGCTGATCTGGCCGTCGAAACGAATGGCGGCGCCAGAAACCAGGGGCTTCTTGTGATGCACGCAGGCCCGATTGATGGCATGCCGTGTCGCGAAGTTGTCGGTGCAGTCGAGCACGAGGTCTGCGGTGGCAACGAGAGCATCCAGCGCAGCGCCGGAAAGGCGTTGCTGTAGGGGCACGATATTGATTTCCGGATTGATCGCCTGCAGGGCCTGCTTGCCGGATTCGGCCTTGGCCATGCCGACACGGGCCTGGGTATGCAGGATTTGCCGCTGCAAATTGGTGAAATCGACCGTGTCGTCATCGACCAGCGTGATCTTGCCGATCCCGGCCGAAGCTAGGTAAAGGGCTGCCGGGGAGCCCAGTCCGCCCGCGCCGATGATCAGTGCGTGGGTGGCCAGAATGCGTTCCTGGCCTTCAATGCCCAAGGCGTCCAGCAGGATGTGGCGGCTGTAGCGAAGTAGCTGGTCGTCGGTCATGGGTGCGTTGGCGGCTTGTGATGGGTTGCTGGCAAGTGAGGCCGTCAACGGCAAACCGGCCGACAACTACTTGTATTCGCGCCACTCCGGCGGGGTGTCGTCGTGGTCGCCGTGCGGGTGATGCTCCCATGCCTGAACGTAGGCTTCCTGCGATGAGCGCTTCAGACGGCGTTCCGGGGCATCCATGTTGTGCAGCTGGGTGTCTTCGACGTAATAGATCAATGCGCGGGTGAGCTTGGTGAGCAGGGTGTTGTCGAGGTGATAGCCTTTGTCGACCAGATGCTCGTCGAGTTCGCGCAGGGTGTGCAGCTGCAGGTCGTAACTGACGCCAAGCGAACGCTCCTCGTGCCTGCGCTGAACCTCCAGCGCCTCCAGACGCTGCAGGTCATCGGCTGCCTCGGGGACCTGGCCGGGGGGGAACTTGGAGAACAGGATTTCCCGTTTCTTTTTGAGGTCAGTTCCTGGCATGTTCCCTCCCGATCGGTGAGTGTTACTGCGCCTTATTCTGCATGATCTGCAGGCCCTTGAGAAGATTCAGCGCCTGCTGGAATTGATAGTCGGTTTTGGAGGTGTATTCAAGGCGCTGCGGCAGATCGTCGTCGGCCTCTTCCTTGCTTCCCTTCTCCTTGTCCTTGCCCGACTTGGCCGGTGTCTTGGCTTGCGGCTTCGGTTCGGCCTTGGGGGCTTCCTTCTCGCGGTCATTGTTCAGGTGACGGTCGAGATCGGCTTCGCGGATGCGCATGCTCGATGCCGCGCTGCTCCCGTTGGCGCTCTCCTCGACAACGATGTCCGGGGTGATGCCCTTGGCCTGAATGGAGCGGCCGGCCGGCGTATAGTAACGGGCGGTGGTCAGCTTGATTGCCGTATTGCCGGGTAGCGGCAGTACGGACTGCACGGAGCCCTTGCCGAAGGTTTGAGTACCCACGACGATGGCGCGTTTGTGGTCCTGCAGGGCGCCTGCGACGATTTCCGATGCCGATGCCGAGCCGCTGTTGACCAGGACGACCATCGGAACATTCTTCGCTTCGATGGGCAGGAGCTTGAGCGGATCTTCCTTGGTGCCGCGCTGATAGTCCTGCGGGCGGGCCTTGAATTCCTGCTTGGCATCCTCGGTGCGGCCGTCGGTCGAAACGACCTTCACGTCCGGCGGCAGGAAGGCGGCAGAAACGCCGATGGCGCCGTGAAGCAGGCCGCCCGGGTCGTTGCGCAGGTCGAGCACGAGGCCGTTCAGTTTGGTGCCGTCCTTGTACAGGCCGGCGACATGCTTGGCCAGTTCGGCAATCGTGTTTTCCTGGAACTGGGTGATGCGCACCCAGCCGTAGCCCGGCTCGACGAGCTTGGATTTGACGCTTTGCACCTTGATGACTTCGCGGATCAGGGTCAGTTCGATGGGCTTGTTTTCACCCTTGCGAATGATTGACAGCTTGATCGGGGTCTTCGGTTTGCCGCGCATTTTCTTGACGGCTTCGGACAGGGTCAGGCCCTTGACCGGCGTTTCGTCGAGCTTGAAGATCAGGTCGCCAGCCTTGACGCCAGCGCGATAGGCCGGGGTGTCCTCGATCGGCGAAACCACCTTGACCAGTCCATCCTCCATGCCGACCTCGATGCCCAGGCCACCGAACTCGCCCTGCGTGCCGACCTGCAGGTCCTTGAAGGCATCGGCGTCGAGGTAGGTCGAATGGGGGTCGAGGTTGGAGAGCATGCCGGAAATGGCATTGGTGATCATCTTCTTGTCTTCGACCGGCTCGACGTAGCCTTGCTTGATAGCGCTGTAAACCTCGGCGAAAGTGCGCAGTTCGTCGATGGGGAGGCCTGGCTTCACTTCCTTTTCGGCCAGTGCCGGAATGTGAAGGCTGATGAGGGCTCCGGCGACGAAGGCGCCGACGGTCAGACTGATAGTTTTCGCTTTGTTCATTTCAAACTTGCCCATTTCATCGGGTCGATCGGTTGCCCTTGGTGGCGGAGTTCAAAGTATAAACCGGATTCCGGGTTGCCCCCGCTGTTGCCCACGGTGGCCACGGTTTCTCCGCCCTTCACCTGTTGTCCGACCTGTTTGAGCAGCGATTCGTTATTGCCGTAGATCGACAGATAGGCATCGCCGTGGTCGACAATCAGCAAATTGCCGAAGCCGCGCATCCACTCGGAGAACACCACGCGTCCGCTGGCGATGGCCTTGACGTCGCCGCCGGCGCCGGCCTTGATGAACAAGCCTCGCCAGGTGCCGCCGCCTTCACGGGGTGTACCGAATCGCCCGGACACGGCGCCGCGCACCGGCAGCCGCAAGTTGCCGCGTAGCCGGGAGAAACTGCCGTCGCTGGCGACCGGTTCGTAGCGATTCTCGGCTTCGGCCAGGCGGGGGCGCGACGGTTCGACGGTGGCGGGCGTGCGGGCGGTTTCCCTCTCTTCCGCAGCGGCTGAACGGTGTTTCTCCCTTTGCTGTTGGGCTGCGGCACGAGCCGCTTCGGCTGCACGGGCTGCTTCAGCCGCCTTGGCGGCCTTGGCCGCTTGCGCTGCCTGGGCAGCTAGGATTTTGGACAGGCGGTCGATCAGGTTGGTCAGCCGTTTTTCGTTCTGTTGCAGGTTCCCGATTTCCTTGCGTTGGGCATTGACCTTGCTGGATATCTGCGCGTACAGGTTTTTGCGTTCCTCGCGCTGCTTCTGCAATTCTGCGTGGCGCTTCTGCTGTTCGGCTTCAATCTCGGCCAGTTCCGCGGAGCGCTCCTTGGCGTCGGCGGCAAGGGCTTTTTTCTTGTCCAGCGTGGCGTTGATCTCGCCCATCAGTTCGGCGCGGGTGAGGGCAATGGCCGACAGGTAATGCAGGTCGCGAGCCACCTGGTTCGGGTCGTCGCCGTTCAGGATCAATTGCAGCGAGTCGGGCGTGCCGCGCAGATATTGTTTGTAAAGCAGCTTCTCCAGTTGGGCCTGTTGCTGGCCGAGCGTGATGCCCAGCTCCTGCGACTGTTGTTCGAGGTTTTTCAGTTTGCGCTGCAACTGACCACGTTGCTCGTTGAGCTCGTGCAGTTCGCGCTGGAGCCGGGAGATCTGGCGTTCCGATTCGCGCAGGCGGTCGCCGGCGTCGGCCCGGCTTTCCTCGCTGCTGGATAGTTCCTTGCGCAAGCCCTCGATCCGGCTGCGCAACTCGCCGAGGTCCGCCTGTTTCTCGGCGATTTCCGGTGCAGCAGCCGGGGCCGCCTTGCGCTCGGTCGGCGGCTTGGCTGACGCCGGTCCTGGTGTGGCCAGCATGGCAGCGATCAACACTGTCGCCGCCCTGATGCAGCGGTGCGTGCAGAGGCGTTTGCCGAACGCCGGATTACCGGAAAACATTGAGATTGATTTCGATTAAGCTAAACAGGAGTCGCTATTTTATAATGTGCCCTTCTCAGCTCACGAGGTTTTATCTTGGAAACGCCTTCCTTTAGTCTGATCGACAAGCAGGAACACATCGAGTTGGCTGCGCGCGCCTTGAAATCGATTGCCCATCCGCTGCGCCTGAAGATTCTGTGCGTCCTGGGCGAACAGGAAGCCTGCGTGCAGGAAATCGTCGATGCGGTGGGTACCTCGCAAAGCAATATTTCCCAGCATCTCGCCATCCTGCGCGAGAAAGGCGTGCTGGTGACGCGCAAGGACGCGAACCGCGTTTTTTACCGGGTCGGCGATCAGCGCACATTGCAACTGGTCAGCATGATGCGCGAAGTTTTCTGCGGAACGGAGGGCTGAGCGATGCCGATGGAATTCATTAACCAGAACATCCTGCTCATTTCGCTGGTCGTGGTCAGCGGCTTGTCCCTCCTTTGGCCGGCTTTCGCCCGTCCATCCGGTAACAGCGTGTCGCCGGGTGCCGCGACGCAGCTGATCAATCGCGAGGATGCCCATATCGTCGATGTGCGGGATGCCGAAGAGTTTGCCGGCGGTCATCTGCCGGATGCCATCAATATCCCTGCTGGCAAGCTGGCTGAGCGGGTTGCCGAACTGGAGAAGTTCAAGGACAAACCGCTCATCGTCTGCTGTGCAGCCGGCATGCGTTCGAGCAAGGCTTGCGGAGAACTCAAGAAGCACGGTTTCGAGAAGCTCTATAACCTGGCGGGTGGCGTGGATGCCTGGGTTGGTGCCGGGTACCCGATCAAGAAGGCTGGCAAGAAAAAATGAATGCCCGCGTCCTGATGTACACGACGGCGGTTTGCCCGTATTGCGTCCGTGCCAAGCAATTGCTGAAGGCGCGGGGCGTGACCGAGATCGAGGAAATGCGTGTCGACCTCGATCCCGAGCGGCGCGATGAAATGATGCAGAAAACCCAGCGGCGTACCGTGCCGCAAATCTTCATCGGCGATACCCATGTGGGTGGCTGTGACGACCTTTATGCACTCGATGCGGCCGGCAAATTGAAGCCGCTGCTCGAAAGCTGAACCCAAACGATTCATTCTCAGAAAGAAAACCATGGAACAAAACGATCAGCCCGTCTTCGGCATTGAAAAGCTCTACGTCAAGGACCTGTCGCTCGAAGTGCCGAACGCACCGGAGATTTTCCTCGAGCGCGATCAGCCGCAAATCGAAATTCAGCTGAATACCAGCGGCCGCGGTGTCGGCGAGGGTGTTTTTGAAGTGGTGCTGACGGTCACGGTGACCGCCAAGATGGGTGAAAAGACCGTGTTCCTGGTCGAAGTCGGCCAAGCGGGCATCTTCCGCATCCAGAATGTTCCGGAAGAACAGCTGGAGCCGCTGATCGCCGTTGCCTGCCCGAACATCCTTTTCCCGTATGCCCGCGAAGCCGTTTCCGACGCGGTTTCCCGCGCCGGCTTCCAGCCGATCGTCCTGCAGCCGGTCAATTTCGAAAGCATGTACATGCAGCGCCTGCAGCAGGCAGAAGCCGGCGCTGCGACCGAAGTGCCGATCCAGTAAGGGTGATGGCCATGTGGCGCCGCACGCTTGTCGCTCTTTTGCTGGTCGGTACAGCCGGTGCTGCACAGGCGATCGACTACCGTT
The DNA here is from genome assembly GCA_937983545.1 of uncultured Azonexus sp. Taxonomy (GTDB): domain Bacteria; phylum Pseudomonadota; class Gammaproteobacteria; order Burkholderiales; family Rhodocyclaceae; genus Azonexus. The sequence goes on along the minus strand of CALJZP010000202.1, from coordinate 3,791 downwards.
CGGTCAGCGTACCGGCCGCCATTCTCTATGACGCCCCATCACAGGCCGGCAAGAAGCTGTACCTGATCAAGGCGCAGACGCCGGTCGAGGTGGTTGTCCGCCTCGACGGCTGGTTCAAGGTGCGCGATGCCGAAGGCACGCTGGCCTGGATCGAAAACAAGAATCTTGCCGATAGGCGCACGCTGGTCGTTACTGCGCCACGGGCCGAAATTCGCCAGGCGGACAAGCCCGAGGCAGCGATCCTGGTCGAACTCGACAAGTGGGTCGCAGTCGAATTTATCGAGCCTGCTTCGGCGGGTTGGGCGAAGGTCCGCCATCGCGATGGTGCGACGGGCTATATTCGTTCGACACAGGTCTGGGGGCTATGAAGATCACGCTGCTCGGGGCCGGCGCATGGGGTACCGCGCTGGCGATTGCCTTCGCCGGCAAGCATGCGGTGACCTTATGGTCACGCGAAGAGGATGTGGCGGCGGAGTTGTTGTCCAGCCGCGAAAATCGGCGTTTCTTTCCGGGGTATCGGCTGCCGGATTCGGTAGCGGTCTCCACCGACTTTGCCGCAGCCGTAGCCGGAGCGGAGTTGCTGGTCATCGCGACGCCGATTGCCGGGTTGCGGCCGACGGCGGAGCGTCTCAAGGAGCTGGGTAGCAGCACGCCTGTTCTCTGGGTCTGCAAAGGTTTTGAGGCAGGCAGTGGCAAGTTGCCGCATCAGGTGGTTGGCGAGGTGCTGGGCCAGACGGTCGGCTGCGGTGCTTTGTCCGGACCGAGCTTTGCCGAGGAAGTGGCAGCCGGCCAGCCGACAGCCGTTGCGCTTGCCGCCAACGATCCGGCATTCGCTCGCGAGACAGCGCGTCAGTTGCATACGACACGCCTGCGCATCTACGCCAATGACGATCTGATCGGCGTCGAAGTCGGCGGTGCGGTCAAGAACGTGCTGGCAATTGCCACCGGTGTTTGCGACGGCCTCGGTTTGGGACTGAATTCCCGTGCCGCGCTGATGACCCGGGGGCTGGCCGAAATCGCCCGCCTGGGGCTGGCCTTGGGCGCCGACCGCCAGACCTTCATGGGCCTGGCCGGCATGGGCGACCTGATCCTGACCTGCACCGGCGACCTGTCGCGCAACCGACGTGTCGGTCTGGCGTTGGCACGGAACAAACAGTTGCCGCAGATTCTGGAGGAACTGGGGCATGTCGCGGAAGGTGTCTATACCGCGCGTGAAGTCGATCGGCTGTCGAAGGCGCTTGCCGTCGATATGCCTATCGGTACTGCCGTGGCAGCCGTTCTCGATGGTCGTCTGACCGCAGCGCAGGCGGTGGAGCAGCTGATGGCACGCGATCCGCGCGAGGAACTGGCTTAGGTCGTTCCGGGGAAGCCAAGCTGCCGCCAGGCTTCGAAGACGGTGACGGCAGCAGCATTGGACAGGTTCAGCGAACGTTGTCCCTCCAGCATAGGCAGGCGCAGGCGGTTCTCCTGGTTGAACTCGGCCATGATCTCGGGCGGCAGGCCGCTGGTCTCTCGTCCGAATACGAAGACATCGTTTTCCAGAAACGTCGTGGTGTAAGGGCTGGCCTTGCCCTTGGTCGTCATGGCGAACAGGCGTCGCCCGGCGAGGGCCTGCTTGCACGCCGTCCAGTCGGCATGGCGCACGACTCGAGCGTACTCATGGTAATCGAGTCCGGCTCGGCGGCACGACTTGTCGCTGATGTCGAACCCGAGCGGTTCGACCAGATGCAGTTCCGCACCGGTATTGGCGCACATGCGAATGATGTTGCCGGTATTGGGGGGGATTTCCGGCTGAAAAAGTACGACGGCGAACACGCGACGATATTCCTGAGTTGAGGGTGGCGGATTAAAGCACGAATTCAGTGCTTGAACGCACGGGCCGCGACGGCAACGGTGACCGAGCGGGCTCCATGAATTTTCAGGGTACGGGCACATTCGTTGGCCGTGGCCCCGGTGGTCATCACATCGTCGATCAGCAACAAGCGCTGCTGGTTGAGGTCGCTCCCGCATTCGAAAGCGCCGCGTACATTGCGCAGGCGCTCCTTGTCCGTCAGATCGGCTTGGGAGGGTGTGGCGCGCGTGCGCACAAGCGTTTGAAGGTCGACCGGGAGGCCGAGCAGTGCGCCGAGCGCCTTGGCGATTTCTCCTGCCTGGTTGAAGCCGCGTTCGCGCAAGCGATCAACGTGCAACGGGAGGGGAACTATCCGGTCGCAAGCATGGTCTGTGAGGCAGGCTTGCATTTGTGCCGCGAACCATTGGGCGAGTGCCAGCTGATGCCCGTATTTCATGGCGTGAACGACGCGGTCGAGAGGAAAGTCGTAGCGGAATGCCGCGACGGTCCGGTCGAAATGAGGTGGGTCTTTCAGGCAGGCGCCGCAGCGTTCACCATGCGTGGTTTGGTCGGCACAGATAGGGCATATCCTGGGTGGCGGCAGTGGCAGGTCGGACTGGCAAGGCGGGCAAATGGCTTCGTTATTGCTGTCGGCGCCGCAAAGCAGGCAACTGCCCGGCAGGAGCCAGGTGGCTATGCGGCGGCTGGCTGCCTTGATAAGAGACGGGTAGGGTAAAATTGACATTCCGATGAACTGTCCGCGATAATTCATAATTACCGATGCGCTTCGCATCTGATTCTTATAGCATTTTCTCACGCAAGGCCTCTCATGCAAGCTAGCTCCCTCGCCGCTGTTTCCTGTGATACCAAGTCCGCGACCAACGGCCGTCGCTGGGCTTTCGAGGATGTTCTCGCCCTCTACGACATGCCGCTGATGGATTTGATCTGGCGTGCCCAGGAAGTGCATCGCGAGCATTTCGATCCGAATGCCATTCAGCGTTCGACCTTACTGTCGGTCAAGACCGGCGGTTGTTCGGAGGATTGCAGCTATTGCTCGCAGTCGGCGCGCTATGAGACGGATACCGCCCGCGAGCGCCTGATGCCGCTCAATGAAGTCGTCGCCGCCGCCAAGGCAGCCAAGGACAAGGGCGCTTCCCGCTTCTGCATGGGTGCCGCCTGGAAAGGTCCGAAGGACAACGATCTCGACCGCGTGCTGGACATGGTGCGCGAGGTGAAGGCCCTTGGCATGCAGACTTGCGTGACCCTCGGCATGCTCAAGGAAGGCCAGGCGGAAAAGCTCAAGGAAGCCGGTCTCGACTATTACAACCACAACCTGGATACCGACAAGGAGTTCTACGGCCAGGTCATCAAGACCCATACGCACGACGACCGCCTGGATACCCTGGATCAGGTGCGCGATGCCGGCATCAACGTCTGCTCGGGCGGCATTATCGGCATGGGCGAGTCCCGCAAGAACCGTGCGGCCCTGATCGTGCAACTGGCCAACCTGCCGAAGCCGCCGGAGTCCGTGCCGATCAACAACCTGGTCCCGATTCCGGGAACGCCGTTGGCGGACAACCCGCGTCTCGATCCGTTCGAGTTCGTGCGCACCATCGCGGCTGCCCGCATCACCATGCCGACCTCCTGGGTTCGTCTGTCGGCCGGCCGCCAGGAGATGAGCGACGAGCTGCAGGCCCTATGCTTCCTGGCTGGCGCCAACTCGATGTTCTACGGCGATTTCCTGCTGACCACCGGTAATCCGGACATCGAGCGGGACGATGCCTTGTTTGCCCGTCTGGGTATCAAGGCAGTTTGAGTTCTGGCTTCGTCGACCGGCAGCAGGTCGGTCGACGTTTCTCCCGCGTTGCCGGCGTCTATGCCGAGGCCGACTTTTTCGTCCGGGAGGTCGACGGACGGATGCAGGAGCGTCTGGACTACGTCAGTCTCAAACCGAAACGGA
>CALJZP010000201.1 GCA_937983545.1 uncultured Azonexus sp. | reverse complement strand
AGCCGGCTTGCCAGCCAGTAATAGGTCGGAATCCCGATCACAAGGTTGAACGGGAAGGTAATGCCCAGCGCCGCGCCGATGGACAGGGCCGGGTTGGCCTCGGGCACGGCGATGCGCATGGCCGCCGGTGCCGCGATGTAGGAGGCGCTGGCGTACAGCGTGGCAAGCAGTGCGGCGCCGCCGACGCTCAGGCCAAGCAGGCTGGCGGTCAGGGCGCCGAGGGCGCCGGCGAACAGCGGCATGGCGACGGCAAAGCCGAGCAGGAAGGCGCCGGCCCGCTTGAGGTCGCCGATCCGGCCGGCCGCAACCAGCCCCATTTCGAGCAGGAAGATCGCCAGCAATCCCTTGAACAGGTCGAAAAACACGTTGTCGAGCGGCTTCAGGCCGTCGCTTCCCGCCAGCCAGCCGATGAGCAGCCCCCCCACCAGCAGCACGATGCTCTTGCCGGCAAATACCTCGTGCAGGACTTTGCCCATGTTCGAATCGCCCTGGCCGCGCTTGGCCAGCCAGACGCCGATCATCAGCGCCGGGAATTCGAGCAGGACGAGGAAGACCACCATGTACCCCTCGTATTCCTGGCCCATATTGGCCAGATAGGCGGCACCGACGGCAAAGGTGACGACGCTGACCGAGCCGTAATGCGCCGCGACCGACGCGGCATCGGCGCGCGACAGCCTGCCCAGGCGCTGCAGGACGGGAAAGGCGATCAGGGGCAGCAGGGCGCCGATACCCACGACCACCAGCGCCGGCAGCAGCAGTTCGGACAGCGACTGGCGGGCCAGCTCGACGCCGCCCTTGAGGCCGATAGCAAGCAGCAGGAAGATGCTCAGGGATTCGTAGAGCACCGCCGGTATCTTGAGATCGGAACGCGCCAGCCCGGCAATTACGCCGAGCAGGAAAAAGAGGATCACGGGTTCAAAAGGCATCGCACTCACCGGAAATCGAAACGGCGCGAACTATCCCATCGCAAACCCATTAAATCCAATTAAACTTTATAGCCATAGCCATTTATAAAAACTTATATGTCGCGCCGACATCTGACCTTTCGCCAGCTGGAAACTTTCGCCACGGTCGCCCGCTTCGGCAGCTTCTCGCGCGCCGCGGAAGCCCTGCACCTGACGCAACCGGCCGTATCCATCCAGATCCGGCAAATCGCCGATCTCGTCGGCCTGCCGCTGTTCGAACAAACCGGGCGCGACATCCAGCTCACCGCCGCCGGCCAGGAACTGCTGCAGACGGCCCGCGAACTGGACGACAGCTGGAGCCGCTTCGAATCGGCCATCGACGCGCTGAAAGGCCTCCGCAAAGGCCGCCTGCGCGTCGCCCTCGTCACCACCGCCAAGTATTTTCTGCCGCGCATGCTGGGCGCCTTCTGCCAGCGCTATCCGGACATCGACATCGAACTCGAGGTCGCCAACCGCGCCCGCATCGTCGAGCGCCTGCGCGCCAACGAGGACGATCTCTACATCATGTCCTTCCCACCCGAAGAGCTCGACGTCGTCGCCACGCCCTTCCTCGACAACCCTCTCGTCGTCGTCGCCCCCGCCGGCTATCCCCTGCCCGCCGGCGCGCTGACACTGGCCGACCTGAGGCCCTACCCTTTCCTGATGCGCGAAGCCGGCTCCGGCACACGGCGGGCCGTTGACCGCCACCTCGCCCAGAACGGGCATACCCTGAACATCAAGTTATCGCTGGGCAGCAACGAAGCCATCCGCGACCTGGTCGTCAGCGGCATGGGCCTCGCCATCCTCTCCCGCCACGTGGTCGGCGAGAATCCGCAAGCGGAAGGTCTGCGCATCCTCGATGTCGCCGGCTTCCCGCTGCAGCAACCGTGGTCCATCGTGCACCTCCGGCGCAAGGTGCTTTCCCTCCCGGCCAGGGCCTTCATCGACGAATTGCTGGAACACGCGGCGCTTTCCTGAGGCCGGCATGGCTATCGGCCGATGATCGGTCGGGAAATACCGGCGTGTCCGGCGCCGACGCAGCGAAGCGAATCGCCGCTCAGTCCGGCTTGAGTTCGACTGTCGCCCTGACCGTCAGGGGCACGCCCTGGCGCAGCGAGGTGACGCCGATGACCGAGCGCACGTGCATGCCGGCCGGGCCAAAAACCTCGAACAGCAAATCCGAGGCGCCATCCAGAACCTCCGCGTGGGCTTCGAACTCGGGAGTCGAAGCGATGGCGCCATGGACTTCGACAAAGCGGGCAATACGGTTCAGCGTTCCCAGCTCGTGCCGCAGGAGCGCCAGCAGATCGATGCACGCCGAACGCGCCAGTGCGTAACCTTCAGCCGTGGTGTATTCCCGCCCAAGCTTTCCTTTGGCGGGCCCGCCGTCCATCGCGCGGGGCGCCCGCCCCGACGTGAAGAGCAGATTCCCCGCCTGCGTGGCGGACACATAGCGGCCAGCAGGCGAGGCGGGAGCGGGAAGCGCCATCCCGAGTTCCATCATCCGTTGTTCGGCGCTCATCGCATTTTTTCCTTCCACGATTCGACGGGGTTCTCTGTCAGCATCTTCGCTCAGTAACCGACATAGCGCGGCGGTGTCTTGTCCACGAATGCCCGGGTGCCGATGCGGAAGTCCTCGGTCGAGGCGACCAATCCGAAGAAATCGGCCCCCAGCGCGGCGGATTCCTCCAGTGTCATGTTCAGGCCGCGATGCAGGGCTTCCCAGGTCAGCTTCACCGCGCTGGGCGACTTGGCAAGGATGTCGTCGACAATGGCCTGCGTCTCCGCCATCAGGCGCTCATCGTCCACGACGAATTGCACGAGGCCGATCTGCAAGGCTTCGTCAGCCGTGACGTTTCGTCCGCGCAGCAGCATCTCAGCCGCCCGCCCCCGGCCGACCAGCCGCGCCAGACGCGTCGTGCCGCCAAAACCGGCCACCGCGCCGATACTCACCTCGGGGTGCCCCAGCATGCTCGACCTGGCCGCCACTCGGATCATGCAGGCCTCGGCAATCTCCAGGCCGCCGCCGAAGGTATAGCCATTCAGCGCAGCCACCACGACCTTGCCCAGATGCTCGATCTGGTTGGCAACGGTCACGGCAAGCCGGGAAAACTCGCGCACCGCCAGCGGCGTCGACCGGCTCAGGTACTTGATGTCGGCACCGGCCGAAAAGGCCTTGTCGCCGGCACCGGTGACGATCACCGCGCGAACGGAGTCGTCGCTCCCGATCTCTTCCAGCAAGGCCGACAGGCGGGTCAGGACATCCAGGCTGAGGGCGTTCAGCACCTCCGGGCGGTTCAGGGTCACATGGGCGACGCGGCCTTGCTTTTCGTACAACACGACTGAATTGCTGTTCATCGGTCTTCCTCCATCCACAATGAGATTTTTCGGTTGATGCCGAAGAACAGCTTATTCAGTTCGCCACGGGCGGCGATGAAAGATTCGCAAGGCTCCCATGAAGGAAGTTGAGGATCGCCGCAAAGCCCTACTGGCGGGCAGCATGCGGCTCCCGCAGCCGACGGACCGGCTTACGTTGCCGGCATCTGGATCGCCTTCAGCTCGGTGAACTCTTCGATGCCGTACACTCCCATCTCCCGGCCGTTTCCGGATTGCCGATAGCCGCCGAACGGCGCCCGGATATTGAACGCGGCTCCATTGATATCGACCTGTCCCGCACGCATCCTGCCGGCAACGCCGGCGGCCCGCACCGGATCCTGCGACCAGACCGCGCCGGCCAGGCCGTAGATCGTGCCATTCGCGATGGCCAGCGCCGCATTGTCGTCGCCATCCGGATAGGTGAGTATCGACAGCACGGGGCCGAATACCTCCTCCTGATCGAGCACGCTGCCCGGGGCGACCCGTCCGAAAACGGTCGGCAGGCAGAAATAGCCGCTCGCCGGCAGCGCCTCCCCCGTCACGCCGCCCAGCAGCAACTCGGCCCCCGCGGCGATGCCCCGTTGAATAAACGAATGCACCCGCTCCCGCTGTTGCCGCGAGACCAGCGGCCCCATCCGTGTCGCATCGTCGTTCGGGTCGCCGAGCGTGAAGCGCGCCGCAGCCTCGACCGCCAGACGGGCGGCCTCCTCGTAGCGCCCCTGCGGCACCACCAGGCGGGTCAGCGCCGTGCAAGTCTGGCCGGAATTGAGGAAGCAGGAACTGACGGTTGCCCGCACCGCCGCCGGCAGGTCGGCATCGTCGAGCACGACGGCGGCCGATTTGCCGCCGAGTTCGAGGGCGACACGCTTGATCGACTCGCTGGCCGCCTTGCCGATGGCACGACCAGCCGTCGTCGATCCCGTAAAGGAAACCATGTCGACATCCGGATGCGAGGCCAGCCGCTGGCCGACCGACACGCCGTAGCCCGTCACCAGATTGAAGACCCCGGGCGGCAAACCCGCCTCGTCGAACACCTCGGCGAGCAGGAAGGCGTTCAAGGGCGCGACTTCGGAAGGCTTCAAGACCACGGTGCATCCGGCCGCAATCGCCGGCACCACCTTGGCGACGATCTGGTGCAGCGGGTAGTTCCACGGCGTAATGCAGGCGACGACCCCGATCGGCTCGCGCAGCACCCGCGAATGGCCGATCTGCCTTTCCGCCAGGGCCGTTGGCAGGAGATCGGCGAAAATGCCGAACTGCTGCATCGGCAAACCGACCTGGATGCGCCGGGTGAGCTTGGCCGGCATGCCCACTTCCGCCACCAGGGTGGCGGCGAAGGCATCGCTCTTTGCAGCGAAGATTTCGTGGCAGCGTTTCAGCAGCGCAACCCGCTCGTCGAGCGCGCTTGCCGACCACGCCGGGAAGGCGCGGCGCGCCGCCTCGACCGCGCTATCCGCATCGGCCTCGTCGGCATCCGGGACATACCCCACCGGCTGCTCGGTATACGGGTTGATGACTTCGATTCGCCGGGGCGACGCGGGGCTCACCCAGCGGCCGTCGATATATAGCTGATCGTGCTTGTGCATGTTGTCTCCATTGGTCCGGTTCGATCACCAAGCACTATACGAATGCCTCGGCATCGGTCAATGAAAGCCACGCATGCCGCCATGAGCGCCGCACCCCAATGAGCCCGGTTCATGGAGCGCATGAAAAAACGTCATTCCGCGGCGATCGCCGATGACTAGAGTCAGCCCCGGGAATCAGCCCTTAACGGAACGAGGTAAAACCATGCCCAGCGCAAGCGTAGTCCTTTGTGGAAAAAAGCCGGAGCCGGCCACCATCGCCACCCTGCATCGGGAAATGGCCACCATCATCGAACGCGACCTGGGGGCGCTCAAAGCCCTGATCGCCGTGCGCATCCTGTGGGATGCTCCGGACACCTGGTCGGTCGCCGGCAAGCCGGTCGACGCCGCCGTCGAAGGCAGCGGTGCCTATGTGGACATCCGGATATCCGAGGATGCCGTCGATACAGAAAAGATGGCGACGGCCATGAAAGCGATCCAGGAAACCATTGGCAGCCTGCTCGGCAAGAACATCCTGCCGCCCTATGTCGTCTTCACGCGTGTGCCGACCACCGACTGGGGCTACAAGGGGCGTTCGATCCGGCAGATCCAGGCGGCCGCGACCGGCTGACCGACTGGACGAATCCCCGGCCGGAGCGCCTCAGGTGCCGGCCCTGCCTTCCCGTTGCCGATAGCGTGATAGAGTTTTTGCCTACCGGGCAAGGCAGGGACCGGCACCTGAAAGCCCCCTCGGAGGACGGACGACAGCCATGGACAACCACGGATACGGCAACAACGCCCCGCGCATTCCCCCGATCACCGGGCTGATGGCCTTCGAATCGGTGGCCCGCAACGGCAGCTTTTCCAAGGCGGCCGACGAACTCTCGATCACCCAGAGCGCCGTCAGCCACCGCATCAGCCAGCTCGAATCGCTGCTCGGCGCCTCGCTGCTCATCCGCGTCGGCCACTCGGTCAGCCTGGCGCCGGCCGGCAAGGAGCTGCTGCCCTACGTCCGCGAGGGGCTGGGCTGCCTGCGCGACGGGCTGGCCAAGATCTCCACTGAAGGCAAACCCTGCATCAAGCTCAGCCTGGCCCCGGCCATCGCCTCCAACTGGCTGATCCAGCGGTTGTCCGCCTTCCATCGCAAGCACCCGGACATCAATCTGGAAATCAACGTCTCGTCCAGGAACATCAACCTGCGCTCCGGCGAGGCCGATGTCGCCATCCGCTGCGGCGAGGGGCGCTGGGAAGGCCTCGACGCCGTCGCGCTGATTCCGCTCAACGAGATCGCCGTGTGCAGCCCGGCCTACCAGAAAGCGCATCCCTGGCTGCGCCGGCTGGAGGACATGGAGCGGGCTACCCTGCTGCGCCACAACCTCGCTTCCTGGAAGGACTGGTTCGCCAGCCAGGGGGTCGACATGAAGACGCAACCCGCCGGCATCTCGTTCAGCGAAGTCTCGTTGCTCATCACCGCCGCGGAGTGTTCGCAGGGCATGGCCCTGGTCTACGACGTGCTGGTCGAACGCCAGCTGCAGGATGGAACCCTCGTCCAGCCCGTGCCGCACAGCGTCGTGTCGGCGCGCTCGTACTACATCGTCACGCCGGCCGGCGTGCCGCGCAGCCCGGCCTTGCAGGCGTTCATCGACTGGCTGCTGACCCTGAAGCCCGAGCCGAAACCCGAGCCAAAGGCCCGCTGACGCCGGGGGCTGGCGGCCCGCATGAAGGATTTCGATCCTGTCCATGAGCAAGTCGCATGGCCTGCCGTTTCCACACCTCTATGATGGCCTGACCACGGCATCGTCAGCGAGGCACCCCTATGGAAACACTTGGCTTCATCGGAACCGGCGTCATGGGCTTTCCCATGGCCCGCAACCTGGCCCGGCATTTCGGCCGGCTCGTCGTCTGGAACCGCTCCCCCGACAAATCGGCGGCACTCGTACCCTTCGGCGCGCAAGTCGCGGCAACGCCCGGCGAACTGCTGGCGCGTTGCCGCATCGTCATTCTCATGCTCGCCACCGAGGATGCCATCGACGCGGTACTCGAACAGGCCGGCATCGGCCGTCCGGAATCCTTCGCCGGGCGCATCGTGGTGCACATGGGCACGACCTCGCCGGTTTATTCCGCCGGGCTGAACGAACGCATCCGCGCGGCCGGCGGCCAGTACGTCGAAGCACCCGTCTCCGGCTCGCGACTGCCGGCCGAAAACGGCCAGCTGGTCGGCATGCTGGCCGGCGACCCCGACGCAGTTAACGAGGTCCGCCCCTGGCTTGCTCCGGTGTGCAAGGAAACCTTCGTCTGCGGCCCGGTTCCCTCGGCGCTGCAAATGAAACTGGCGGTCAATCTCTTCCTGATTACCATGGTCAGCGGACTGGTCGAAGCGCATCACTTCGCCCGCCAACTCGGCCTCGATCCGGCGCTGCACCGGGCCATCCTCGATGCCGGGCCGATGGCCAGCGCGGTATCGAAAATGAAGCTGGAAAAACTCGTCGCCGGCGATTTCTCGGTACAAGCCTCGATAGCCGACGTGCAGAAAAACAGCCGCCTGGTTGCCGAGGAAGCCCGGCGCTGCGGCATCACCAGTCCGCTGATCGAAGAGTGCTACCGGCTGTTTACCGAAACCCTCGACGGCGGCCATGGCGGGCTGGACATGATCGGCGTCCTGCGCGCCATCGAAGCGCGCAACCGCTGAGTACCCGGCTGGGCGACCCGCGCCAGACGATGAAAGCCCTTCATGTCGGGGCAAAAAATGTTTCATCGCCACCTTGGCGCATTTCTCTACGCTTGATTGCATGCGGCACGGAACATCGCTTCCACCAGCCGAGCATTTGATGAGGCGGAAAAAATCATGCGGGCGACCCATTCGGTCCTGTTCGAGCTTCGGGAGTCCATCGCGCTCCTCACGATCAATCGTCCGGAAGCCATGAACGCGCTGGACCCCGGGGTGCTGGCTTGCCTTGGGCGCCAGCTCGAGCGGGTCAGGGCCGACCGGCGCATCGCTGCGGTGATCATCACCGGGGCGGGCGGCAAGGCCTTCTCCAGCGGCGCCGACATCAAGTATCTCAACGCGGCCACGCCGTCGGCCATCCATGGATTCTCGCGGCTGTCCTAAGCTGCCATAGCTCTAATCAAGAGCTGAGCTACGATCTTCGGCATTCGCTTCAGGTGATAGGCGAGCACATGCAGGCTCACCTGGATGCTAACGCGGGGCAGTGTCTTGGTCAGGAAATGGGTTGAGCCCATCCAGGCCTTGGTCGTTCCGAACATGTGCTCCACGGTGCGGCGGCGTATCCGCAAGGCTTCCGGCGCGTGAACCGGTAATTCGGCCAGCCGCATCGTTCTGTTCTGAAGTGTCTCCGCTGTCATCCTCCGGTTCGTCGAACACCAAGCGTAGCGCGTACGGAATGGACCGAGGTCGGGTCACGCCGGCAAACATCACGAGCAGTCGCTGCACTTCGTGACGGCCAAATCCAGCCGGCGGCACATGCAGCTCCAGGCGTGCGGGGAGCAGGGTGCTGTCGCCCGCGCGTTTGCCAGCGCGTTTCCACGCCCGCTCGACCTTGCCGCGCGCCTGGCGCATACGCTTGGCCAGCTCGGTGGGAGCGGGCCTGCCTCCCGGGGCCGAGACCGATTCGGCTAGCCACCACAGCAGTGACCGGATCGGCGGACGGTCGCCGCTAGCGATGCGTTCCGCCACCCGCCGCGAGTTGAGTTCCACGGGGAACGATATCTCGCCCAAGGCTTGTCGCACAGGCGCCCACGTGCGCTGCGACGGTGCGCCAGCAGGCTGAGCGTCCTTCAGGAGCTGCGCCCAGTGCGCCTCCGTGTCGACGTGAATGATCGAGCCAGTCAGCGATGCCAGATACAGCGCCGCTTCCAAGCTTAGCCCCTTGAAGATCTGGTACTGAGCACCGTCCTTGCCAACGGGAAGCGGCTGCAGCAGCGTGTAGGGATCGGCCTCAGCCTGGCGCTTGAAGTACGCGATGAGGCGATCCGTCATCACGGCGTCGGCGTCTGGCATGTGCTCGGCGATGAAGCGCCGCTGGGAGGCCTCGGGCAGCATCCAGACGACGCGCTGTGTTTCCTCTTCCGCGAGTTTCAGGAAGCGGTGCAGGCCGCCGCCCTTAGGGGGCTTCCATCCGTCGGTGCGCCGCGTGAGCACTTCCCGGACATGATGGCCGAGCGGGGCACTGACCTCGCCGGGATCGGGCACCAGATGCACGAGGCCGGCACGGATAAACGGCTCCAGCACTAGGAGTAGCATGACGTTCTTGAGCGTCTGCATCTTGTGACCGGTGGGCGACTCGATGGGGCTGAACTCGGGCTTCACGCGTGTGCCCAGGAAGAATGGGGTCACGAGCACGATCTCATCGACAAACGGCAGCCAACCCAGCACCGTCGCCTCGACGGTGCGCGGATCGCTGAAGCCCATGTAGACCGAGCGCAGAACTTTCGGGTTGGGCCGCGGTAGCAGGGAGGCCAGATCGGTGTCTTCGGGCCACAAGCTCGCAAACGCGCGATGGATACGCTTGACGTGCTCGTCGCTTAGGTTGCGGCGCACGTCCTCCCAGGACGCTCCGTCAGACAGGCCCAGGATGCCCTGAACGGCGTTGCAGAACATCAGGTTGCGCTCGCGCAGGCCGTAGACCTCCCACGACGGACGCTCTGCGGCGGGCAGCCGCTGGCAGCAGTCCTTGAACGCGTAGGCGCTACCACAGCCGCAGAACTCGTTGGCCCCGATGCTCTTGCGGGGGGACTTGCGGCTCAGGAACTCGTGGGCCTTGGACGTGCGGCCATGCTCGTCCCAATAGCCAGAGGTTCCGTCCTTGTAGCCGACGTAGATCTCCCCGCCAAAGCGCCACAAATCTGCCCTAGGCCGCAGCACCTTGGCTATCTGCGCCCATGACCCGTTGAACTCCCGCTCCGGGTAGAGCCAGGTCTTGTCGGCGGCTGCGATGTAGCGCTTCGCCCGCGACTTGAGCAGGTGGTTGATCGCGATCACCTCGTCCCGGCTCAGCCGCCGGTCTCGGATGAAGTTGTCGGTGCGCGTCATGCCCACGCCCAAGTGCCGGGCGTTCGTGCGCAGCCGCGTCAGGTCTAGTCGATCCGGTTCCTTGGCATATTCCAGGTGAGTGAGGATCAGGCAGGTGTTGGCGTCCAGCGCGAACACAGTCTGAGAGCCCATGGCCGCTACAAGCGGATCCTGCGGGTAGGCGCACTGCTCTGACGTGGGATCCACCGCCGCGTTGTAGACCGTCACTGGGTGGTCCGTCAGGATGAACTTTACGTCCGAGTCCTGCGCCAAGACGATCTCCCTCACGCCCTCTACCCACATGGTGCAGTGCATCAGGCGCAGAGCCTGCATCTCAACCATCAGATCGACTTGGCCTAGCGCGCCGTAACACGAGCGGATCCAGTCCAGGCCCTTGGGCGTGCGTAGCTTCTGCGCTGCCATGTACTCAAAGAAGTCTTGGAACGACTCATGCACGTCAACGTGGTTGCCGAGCGCGAAGGCGCGGAGTGCTTTCGCCCCCTGGTCGTCGATGACGCCAAACAGGTACTTCTCCACCTCGTCGTTGACGATTGGACCAAAATGCGTGGTGTACAGGTCGTACTCGACGAAGCAGTTCTTCGTGCCCCATTCGTGAAGCGCCGTACGCGGCACTTGCCGGCCATCGGGCAGCGTCTTGCGATCCGGGTCCAAGTTGAGATGAAAGAAGCGAGACTGACCGGCAGCGAGGAAACCGCGCTGGTACCACTGCGGGACGTAGTGGTTGTTCCGGGTCTGCTGATCGGTCATCCGCTTACTTGGTTCGTTTTGTGCGTGGATTATCCCACGACCGTTGCGGGCTTGATGGAGGAGGCAGCCGTCCGCAGGCGTGTTGGAGGTTGCTGGGATGGAGGGGCTGCCCCCTAAGCGGGCCTTGCGCAACGACTCTTGATGGCCAGCCGCCGCCTTATACGGTTCCGGTTAGCCGACAGTCGGCCGTGTGAAAGTTTTCGAAAGATTGGTCGATCAACGAGGCCGCATAAGAAAAAGCCCACCTGATTGGCGGGCCTTACTTTATTTGGCTCTGATAACGATATCTTTGCAATCACCGCAAATATGGTGCCAGTCTCAATGTTTCGTTATTCGTAATGTGACCGAGGAATAAAGCATAACCCGTCCGCAGCATCAGGCCTCACGCCGAGTCCCTTGGATGCCGATAAAACATAAACTGTCCTATCGGCAAAAAATTAAGCATAAGGTGTCCAAAAAATACTGGCTTGGAAGACAGGGAGATTTTGAGCTGCTCCCCTCAAAAATTGCCCTCTCTACCCCGCCCAATGGCTGAGTGCGCCCATTGGGGTCAGCATCCTGCAAAAACTCACCAACCATTTGCATGGGTTCGATTTTTTCGAATATAAAATCAGCAGCGGATTGATTTTTTGGTAACGAGCTACGACTTACAGTGACGTCACCAACCACTGGAGGAGTTATCCACCATGCGCACTGAAGCACGTGTTATCGACCTGAGCAGAACCGAATATGGCACGTTTGCGGCGCCCGACACCAACCGTGTCATTCGCAATACCTATCAACTGCTCGCTCTTTCAACGGCTGTCGCCGGCGTAGGCGCAGGTATAAGCATGCTGGCCGGTTTTGGCCCGCTGGCCGGTATCGTATTTACCCTGCTCGGCCTGGTGCCGCTGTTCTATCTGCACAAGAAACGGAATACGGCGGCAGCCGTGCCGGCCATGCTCACCTTCACCGCCCTCAGCGGCATGGGTATCGGCCCGACGCTGACCCACTACATCAACATGCCTGGTGGCAGCAGCACGGTGCTGACCGCAGCCGTTATAACCACTGCGGTCACCTTGGCACTGACGGCGTATGTTCATAAGACCGGCAAGGATTTCTCCCGTATGGGCGGCTTCCTGTTCGCAGGCTTGATTGTCGTCATCCTGGCCAGCATTGCTGCGATGTTTGTCCCGGCCATGCAGGCTGGCGTATCGGCGGTCGCAGCGCTCCTGTTCTCAGGCTTCATCCTGTACGACACCAGCCGTCTGGTGCGGGGCGAAGAGGACAACTATGTGATGGCCGCAGTCAGCATGTACCTGAACGTGCTGAACCTCTTCCTGTCGGTGCTGCAAATGCTTGGCTTCTCCAGCAACGACTAACCTGCTCGATGCAGACCGGTGGCACAACGGCTCGCCAATTGGCGGGCCGTTTTTCCGTTCTACCCGTGGACTTTTTTGTCCGGAGGAGTAATCTGGAATCGAAGCCTGACGGGCAGTTAGTCAGGCCCTTCAGGAACGACGCGATTGGAGGCAGCATGACTGAAAATCCGCCGCAGTTCGACAAGATGACCGAGTAGCACCCCAACGGTAAAGAACCGTTTACCTTGGCCGTGAGCGCCAAGGTTCAAAGTTTGCGAAGCCCATGTATAACCGACATGGGCTTCATGCTTTATCGGGCAGAAACTCCTACCAATAGCCAGGACGTTTGGGTTCTGGTGCGTCGAGAATCGGGTCGCTGACTAGAATCAGTGGGTCCAGCCAATCGGCTTTCGCGCGAGTCCAAGCAAGCCACTCCACGTATTCAGGAGATAGTTCGCCAGCCAACTTTGCCTGAGCCTCTACTGCGTCCGCAAACGCACGTAGGCGCATGGCCCGCTCCCAATCTGTCGCCCTGGCTTCGACTTCCTTGAAGCGTTCGACTTCATCTTCGCGTCGTTTGGTTAGAAACTCATAGCGCTCCACAGCACGCCGGTGCGCTTCTTTGCGTCGCGCCTCTTCAAGCTCTTTGGCGTGCGTTTCGTGGGCAAGGGCTACGATGCCACCAACAACTTCTCCGAGGCGTTTTTCGAGCTGGGTTTTCGGGGTGTCCTTCCAGTTTCGAGATGGCCATCGGCCAATCTGAATGGTGAGACTTCCAGTTGGGGTGTAGTCATACATCGGCACATGCGGAAAACTAACTGAGTTATCCCAACGCGAACGCTCCCAGTAGCGTTTTCGGGCGCGCTCTTCCGCTGGGGTAATTTCGTGACGCGTACGGCGAATGTATTCGGTCAACGCAAACTCCAACGTGGTGCCGGTTTCGATGTATTTCAGTGTGGTTGCACTACGCTCGCCATCGACCTCCACATCAAAGCCGCGCTGGATAAGTGCTTTTATAAGGGCATCCGTAATCCCGAGTGCCCGGTCGAGTGCATCTCGCGTCACTGAAAGATGCAGCACCTCTTTGGGGGCTGAGCGGAGCAACGTGTTTTCTGGCCAGCCATCTCGTTGCTTCAGGCGCTTGGCAGCGGCACGAACCAACGGATGGACAGCAGATGGCGGTGATTCTTCCGGAGGCGGTAACGGTGGTCGAACTGGTGAATCATCTTGGCTTCGTAGAGCGGCAAACGTCTGGGGGCCAGGGTATCAAAGAACAGGCCGCTGTCGTTTGACATGTGAATCATCGCCATGAAGCGGATGCCCCAGGGATTCACCTCGGGCCGGCCTTCGGCGATGAGCACCGGCGCGGCGCGGTAGAGTTTCTTGGTCAGAGCCGCGTCCCGTTCGCTGCGGAACACCGGACAGGTGAGGGTGTTGGGGTTGATGAGGCGGAATTCGTCCGGGGTTAGGGTGAAGCGGCGGCGCGGGTCGGCCAACTGATTAGTCTGGGTGGCGAAGCAGACGAATTCCGCCGCTAGCGCCGCGCCCAGGGTGAGTAGACAGAACTTCATGCGGCTATCGACCGCCGGGAACAAACGCTCCCGGTTCTCGATGTCGTAGAGGCTGGCGAGCCGCCCTGCCTGAGTTAGCCCGGCAAAGAAAGCCTTGGTGCTGTCGTCGGTGGCGATGCCGGTGGGCACAATGAAACCCGCCCTACCCGCCTCGGCCATCAACTGCGCAAAGCTCTCGGCAAACAGCGCATAGGTGTTCACGTCGCCGACGCCGGTGAGCGGGTAACGCCCGGCGTCGTGGGCGAACAGACTGGCGGCCTCGGCATTGCGCCGGGCGGCGAGGAAGTCCGCATATAGCGCCTGCTCCGCGCCATTGGGCGGCACCAGTCCCTGCGCTGCCTCCACCTCCGGGTACAGGGTGTGCAGCAACATGCCCTCGGCCAGCAGGCCGATACGCCGGCCCCGCTCGGCCTTGTGCTGTGCTTCGGCCACCAGCGGGCTGCGGGTGGCGAAGAATTCTTCCTCCTGCAATTTGATGCGTTCCCAGGGGGGGTTGCCCAGCAGCACGTCGAAGCCGCCTTTGGCTCGCACTTGCGGAAACGCCTGCCACCAGTGGAAGGCTTGCGCCGCGTCGACCGCATGTCGGGCAACATCGGCCACACCGGGCCGTGGGCTACCACCATTCTGTACCAACCACAGGTCTTGGCTGGTTGGCACCTTGGACTCGTTGCCGGGCGTCTTGGGCAGCACGAAGGCGGCCACGAAGAGGTCGGCGGCCAGCCGAGCACGGGAATTGGCGAATTTTTCCTGCAAGGCGGCGAAGGCAGCGCGCTTGGCTTCAATCGCCGCCAACGTGTCATCAGGCAGATGCTCAAAGGCATCGGCGTCCTGCTCGGCTTCCAGCCCGAGGCTGAACTGGCCGCCTGGTGCCTTGGCCTTTTCGATGGCTTTCAGGGCGTCGCGGTTGGCCTTCTTGAGGCGCTTGACCACTTCCTTGTCGTCACCGGACAGCGTATTGAAGGCCTTGTCCGGAATGCCGGCGTCGAGTACGGCAGGGTCGAGAATGCCGAGCAGGGCATCGCCGCAACGCAGGTGGGCATCAAGGAAGGTGAGCGGGCGTTCCGGGGTGTAGGCTTCCAGCCACAGCGCGGTGCGGGCCAGTTCCACCGCCATCGGGTTCTTGTCCACGCCATAGATACAGTGGGCCACCACATCGCGTAGCGCCCGACGGTAATCGGCAGGCAGCGGGTTGCCGTCGGTGGCGTTCAAGCGCGCCACTTCTTCGGCAATACGACGGGCGGCAGCGAGCAGGAAGTGTCCTGAGCCGCAGGCTGGGTCGCAGACCGACAGGGCCAGCATGGCCTTGACCGGCTCCTGCGGATTGTCGGCCAGCGTACGTTCGATGACCGGTTCCAGCGCGCTCTTGATGAGTTCCTGCACCAGGCTGTCCGGGGTGTAGTAGGAACCAGTCAGCTTGCGGGCGTTACCTTTGGTGCTGCCCTCATCCTCGTCGCCAATGAAGCCGAAATGGCGGACACCTGCGGTCAACGTCAAATTTGGCACCAATTCGAGCAAGCTTTCATAGACGCTGCCCAGTTCCTCGGAATCCATGTCGCGGTAATTGACGCGGGAGAGCGCCGCGCCGTCGCGGAAGAAGCAGAGGCTGAACAGGGCCGAAAGCAGTGAGCTGTTGTCGAGCTGGGCCGTGTCGAGGTCCGGGCAGTGGCTGGCGGCAAAGAGGCCACCGAGGGCTGGTAACCCGAGCGCTGGCTGGCCTTGGCCGAGGCCGGCGAAGGTGATGGTTAGCGCTTGCCAGAGGTCGGCATGCCGGTCATAGCTACGGCGGCGGGCGGCCAACTGGCGTAGGCGGGTCAGGCTGTAGCCGGCTAGATAGCGGGCCTTGGCGTCAGCAGCAGCCTCTGGTGCAAAAACCAGTTCGCGGTCCTCAATGGTGGCGAGGAAGATGAAGCGATAGATGAGGCGCAGCAGTTGCTCGAAATAGGCTTGCGTGGTGAGTTCGCCAACTTCGAGGCGGTGGCGCAGTTCCGTGTTGGCCTGATGGGAGAGGTAACCGGTGCCAAGAGAGCGCAGTGCTTCGGTTACTCCGACGCGCAGGCGGTCACGGGCACGGATGCCGTCTTCCTGAGCGGTGTTGCGCCAGCGTTCCAGCGGGCAATTCGCAGGTTCGTTACCGACCTTGCCGAAGCGGGAAGCATGGGCCAACAACCAGAGGGCAGTGAAGTCTGGGTAGAGGCCTTCGCTGAAAATGGCTTCGAGGTCCGCCTCGATATAGGCGGGTCGAGTTAGGCTGGGGTTGTCACGCAGGATGCGCAGCTTGAGGCCATTACCGACGACAGCCCAGAGGGCACCATCGCTGGCGTTTAGGTATTCCTGGGCGAGCAGGAACGGCGAGCGGCGGCGCACGCCGTCACCGAAGCGCGCATCCGGTTTGTCGAGGAATTGGGCGTAGGCAGCCAACACGACGGGAACCTTGCCCTCGCCGGCAGCGAAACCGATTGGGAAGACGCGCTCATCGAGCGTGACTTGGCCGACAGCCTTGAGGTCGCCAAAACAAAACACGTGACGCAGCAGCGGTTCAAGCAATTCCTTGACGGTCAGCGCATGGGTGTTGAGGTCAGTGCGGGTTCGCTTGGCGGCGAAGTCCTGCCAAAGGTTTTGGGCAATCTTCCAGTAGCGGCCGATTTCGTCACGGAGCTTGAGGCCGCGAGGAATGTCGTAATCCGCTTCCGTCTGCTCGCTGGCTTCGAGATGGGCAACCTTGTTGAGAAAGTCCGGGGCGAGCAGGCCACCTTCAATGCTAAGGGCGGGAAAGGCGAGTTCCTGATTGTTACGGCGAGCCATATTTTTCTGAACTCCTGTTTTAGGCCGGGATGAGGACGAAGACGCCCATGACGTCGACAGGCAAACTTGGAGTCACACGATATTCCCCACGACCCTGCGCTGCCTCACGGACACGCCGATGGTCATCAAGCAGCAACTGAGCCCGCTTGCGCGCCAAGATTTCCAGAGTCGACTGCTGGGTATCCAACTGGTCGAGAGCACGCTGGATATGCTGGTCGCGGAGGGGCGGTGGCATGTTCCGGGCGGGCTCGGCTGCCATCAGGGCGCGGGCAACAGCGTCCTCAAGAAGCGGCAGATTTTCAACGGCCGGAACACCAACGGTTAGCGTTTCTTCACACAACAGCAAGCGCGATTCACCGCGATGGGTCACGGTCAACTGATGACGCAAACGCACCAGCAGCACGGTGGTTTTGACCTGAACCGCCTCCGTAAAAATTGCGCCGGCCCGCGCCACAGCATCCAAGGCATTGTCATTAGCGGCCGAATTCTCCAGCGCTGACTCGAGCAGGTAGTCGGCAAGCGCGGAAACCAAGGGATGGGTTCGATGAATGAACTGTGCTCCCGTCGCGGCAGGCTGATGGAAATCGACACGCAACGTGCCTGCCAGGCCTTCGCCTTCAAGCCGCTCGCGCACGGCCCCCGGCAAACTACCGGCATGGAGCTTCCAGTGGATAGCTCCCGTCTTGCTCGCGGCTTCCAGCGGTGCGCCGAGTTGCAGAGCAGCACGTCTGACAAAGCGTTCGACATCATCTTCGCCGCCCAGGACCGCCAGGGTTTTCTGCCACTCAGGCAGGACGTCCTCGGGTTTCAGACGACGTTGGGCGAACAACGTACGGTTCTTAGATGCTTTGTCTCGAGCCGATTGCCAGGCAGTGTCGATGGCTGCCTCGGGCTCACCGAAGTCCAGGCCCATTTGGGGCATCTTGCTGGCCGTGGTCCCTTTGCGCAGCAGCACGGCACCGACCAGCGCCTGTGTTAGCTTGCCCTCGTCATCGGGCATAGGCACCAGCACACCGAGCTCCTTGCGAATACTCTCGGCCTTGCGCAGGATGACTTGCAGTACGGCGCCATCAACCGGGTTGTCCTGGCCGTAGAGCATCGTGGTGCGCACTTCCCGGGCCTTCTGACCAAAACGGTCGACGCGACCTTCCCGCTGTTCGTGGCGAGTCGGGTTCCAGGATAGGTCGTAATGAACGACCGCGGTGAAGAGGTTCTGGAGGTTGATACCTTCCGACAGGCAGTCGGTGGCGACTAGGATGCGCTGCTCGGCCTCACCCATCGCTTCCACCGTTGCTTCGCGCTCGGAAGGGGAAAATTCGCCGGTGACAGGGGTGACCAGATGGTCGCGGAAAACCGTGCGCAATTGCTCAGCCACGTAATGCGCAGTTGCAATGTAGCGGCAAAAGATAACCGGTTGGAAGCCGGCTGCGGTGAGCTCCTTGAGGTGTTCGATGAGGCGCTTGAGTTTGGGGTCCTTGGCAACGCCGGTCAGTCCCTCGGCACGGTCAATCAGGTCGCTTAGCCACTCGGTATCCTCGGTGCGGGCACCCGGCTCAATGTCCTGCGTAGAAAGGTTGTCCTCCTGGCCATCGAGAACTCGCTCGCGACCCTGCTCCTCGGTTTCTTCCAGGGTCAGTGCCTCAATCTCAGCTGCGCCCTCAGCGAGCGTCGTACCTGAGAGGCGAGTCCTCAGGGCGTTGATGGCGGCGGCCGGTGACGAGGAGATACAGCGCAGCAAGGCTAACGCCGCCCACCAGCTCATGCGCTGCTGAAGCAGACCCTGGCCTTCGGCACGGACAACTAGGGTGCGGGCATATTCGAGTACGTCATCGAACAGCCGCCCCCACTCACCAGTGAGTTTGTAAGTCACTTCGGTGGAGAAGCGCTCTGGGAAGACGCTACTGTCCTGCCATTCCTCGATGTCGGGGCGGCGGCGCTGGACGAAATGATTTGCCAACTGTTCGCGCAATGGGCGACGGCTATCTGAAGGAATGTCTTTCAGTTCTTTGAACTCGGGGTTGAGCAAACCCAACAGGTTGTAGAAAGCTTCTTCATCGCCGGAGTGTGGAGTGGCGGTAAGCATTATGAGGTGGCGCTCGGGGTTTTCGACCAGTCCCTTGAGCAGGGTGTAGCGTTGCTGCTTGCCCTGTCCGCTGTAGGTGCAGGTATGTGCCTCGTCGACGATTACACACTCCGGGCAGGCACGCTGGAATTCATCCCGACGGCGGTCGGACTTGATGTAGTCGAGACTAACGACGGTAAATGGGTAGGCTTCGAATACCGATTGGTTGGCGGGTAGGCCGCGTTCCAAGCGATTGGCGGTCGTGTTGCGTACAACAACGGCATTGATGTGGAAGCGTTGTTTCAGCTCGCGCTGCCACTGCTCGCACAGGTGCGGAGGGCACAACACCGCCAAGCGGCTAATTTCGCCGCGGTCGAGTAATTCCCGGACGATTAGCGCGGCCTCGATGGTTTTCCCGATACCGACATCGTCCGCAATCAGCAGGCGCACGACTTCCTGCTTCAAGGCCATCAGTAGTGGTACTAGCTGGTAAGCGCGCGGTTCGACGGCGATGTTGCCAAAGCTGCGGAAGGGGCCTGCGCCAGTGCGCAGTTTCAGTTGCAGGGCATCACGTAGCAGTTGGCCAGCTGCGAAGTTGGCAGCTTGTTGGATGGAAGGTTTCGGGAACGTTGCCGGACCGACATGGCCGGGTTCAATCGGCAGGTAGATTAGCGTCGCATCATCCTCCGCGGCACCCAACGGACGCAGGTGCAGGGTGTCGTCAGAGGACTGTGGCAGGACAATCCATTCACGTCCACGAGCTGAAACCAGGCTACCGGGTTGAAACTGGTACTGCATAACTATTTTTCCTTAGCTGCGGTGAGTGTAGTCTTCGAACCACTCATCCAATTGGGCATTGCCGCGTTTTCCACTTTCAACCGACCAGATAAGCTCAGGGGCATCTTTCGGTCTCGCCTGAGCCACAGCGACGTCCGGGGCCTTCGCTTGCCACGGACCACTTGATACAGCTTTCCCTACAGGAGGGTTTGTAAAAGGCTCCGGAACACCTACGCGAACTACCGAACTGTTTTCATCCTTAAAACGAGCAAAGAACAAGGAATTTCGAGGGGCGATGGCTTCATCATCCTTCTTGTACGGTAGTCCCAGTTCGTCAATTGCTATTCGTCCACATAGATATACGAACCACTGCTGATAGTCAGCGTCTTTAACTTTTGCATGACTTAGCCATTCGGCAAACTGAGCTAATTGCTGTGCGGTAGGTGCCTGGACCTCTCCACTTAACTGACGCCCTCGCGAAAAATACCTCTGCTCTATTGCTTCTCTAGGAGCCAACTCATTTAAGTTATCTTCAGTTCCATCGAAAACAACACATCTGCCGCGTAAATCGGTTGGCACAAACGAGCCATCCTTATTGGAGAAACAAAGCCTGGGACCGACGAGTATTTTGTAAGAGCCGTCATCAGCAAGCACCGGCATAATTCGTAGCCCCTCGTAGCCACTCAAATGCATTTTCCCTACCAGCAGAATTGCAGAGTGAAGCCGACTGATATTTCTATATTGCATTTGCCATTACCCTTGCTGGTTTATTGCATCAGAGTGACCTACCAGCTCCGAATAAATCTGCGTGCGCTTCGAAGATTGCTGGCCAGACATCTTTTTCCTTGGGGAAGCGCACGACGTAATAGCCGCCAGCTTCCAGGCATGCATTGATGGATTGGTCCTTGCCAGCCTGCGCTGGCGCTTCATGGTGGGGGCCATCAATGAATATGGCAGCCTTCCAGTCGGCGTAGTAAAAATCGGCGGTTGTCTGGCAGCGTTCAATCGTGTGCTGCCCTGAATCGGGCGCGCGATAGCCGTTGGCCTGCACGAAATCCAGCCAGGCTTGCTCCAACGAACTGCCAGCAATGCGTTGGAGTTCGCCCTTCTGCTGCTCCGGAGTACGGCCAAAGCTGCCAACCTCGCCGTGGGAACGTGTCAGTTGACAAAGAATATCCAGCGCCTTGCCTTCGTTGTCCGCATCCTGGCGGTCGATGTGAAGGTGGTCCGGCTGGTTGTAGTACGAGAGCAGGCATTTGTAGCAGCCGGCCTCGCAGATGGGCTGGCCATTCGGACCCAGGTCATCAGTTAGGTTCGCTTGCTCCCAATGCCCATTGGCTGGCCGCTGGTAATGCATGATAGCCAGCGCTTCCGCGGCGACCTGGGCGAGCGCGTCCGGTTCCGTTGCAATGCGGGTAAGCACCCCTGCGCCGCCCTCAGCCGACTCGTAGAACAGGATGGCACGACGCAGGTCAGCCTTGGGGAGCGGCTCGGCCATCAATTCGCTCTCCTCGAGCTGATATACCGCCTCAATGCCTCGCTTCAGTGCGTATTGCAAGGTGGCCATGGTCTTGATGTCCAACTCTTCGAGCGGGCGCACGATAAGGACGTTGCGCCGGTCCTCGACGTAGGGAACGATGCGCTGCGGCGGTGTCTTGTCGGGTGGCGTTTCTGGGTCCGGCTCCCCGGCTTCCTCGGCACCGCCCATCCAATGGCCAGTCACCGGGTTAATCATGAAACCGAGCAGGCTCTTTTCCTTACGGCGCCGCCAACCCAGATTCATGCGCCAGACGGTGGCCGCTGAGCCATATTGCAATTCCAGCATCGGGGTGTCGCCGTCCTTCAGGAGCGCATGCATCACCTGGAGCTTGCCATCCTGCTCGCCGAACTGAATGGTGGTCTGCATCTCATAGCCTTGGCGCACCCGCTCTTCCTCATTGGCGGTGATGCGTTCCGCCCGCTTGGTGGAGACGTTCTCGATACGGTAGAGGTTCTGCACGGCCACGGCATCGGCCAGTGTCGCATTACAGGAGACACAGCGGTCGGCATCCCGCTGATTGCGGAAATGGCCATAGCCACAAACCGGGCAGATGCGCGCCACATCGGTCGTGAGCTTGGCGCCAATGGATACCTGGTCATCAGAGCCGACTGAGAGCATGGCGCGGGTGACCCGATACTGGCTACCCTCGTGATAGATGAGGCTGTAGGGGCCGAACTCCGACAGCGCCAGGAACCGCGGACGGGAAAGGAAGTTCTCGCGGCCAATCTTGCCCTTGCGCGCCGGGATGTAAGCCATGAGTGGCAGGCGTGGGAAATTGTAGCCGGGTAGGAAACCCTGGCTGGCCAGGTAGCGATAGGTATAGAAATCCGAATTGGCCGAGCCAGATTCCTGGAGGAGTAGCGACTGTTGCCTAAAGGCCTCGTCGTGGCGCTGCTTGGCATCGCGTCGGTCACGTTCGCTGGCCGCAGGGTTGTTCATCACCTTCTGGTTGATTTCCATCTGTCGCTTGGTGGCGGCGAAGAGGTCGCGCCAGCGGTCGAGCGCCTTGTCGAAGGAGGTAAATGCCTGGCGGAAGACCTGCTCGGCAAAGTGCTCTGTGTACCAAGGCGCTTTCTGTGGAGTCAGTTCCCCGGACAGCATTGACAAGATACGCAGCCCTCGGACATGTGCCCGCTTCTGGGGCGCATCGGCATCCATCTGCTGTTTGTACTCGTCGGTCAACGGTGCTGCCGGGTCGTTCATATCGAGCAGGCCACGCACGCTGTTATCAAGTTTCTTCCCCGTCTCCGCCAGCCAGACCGCATGCAGGTGGCTCTGGATAAGTTCGCGGTTCGCCAGGTCTAGGGTGGGCGGATTCACTTGGCCATGAACCATTCGTACTGGGTCACGGAAGAAATACTGGTCATGCGGCGACTGGGCAGCACAATAGGTAATGACCAGCGCTGGCTGCCCGGCACGACCGGCACGACCACTGCGCTGGGCATAGTTGGCCGGCGTCGGCGGGACGTTGCGCAGATAGACCGTATTGAGCGACGAGATGTCGACCCCGAGCTCCATCGTCGGCGAGCAGAACAGCACCGGCAGCCACTCCAAGGGCTTGCCTTTCGCAGTCAGCCAGTCGGCCTTGTCTTTTGGCGTGAAGCGGAAACGGGCCTCGCGCTCCAGGCGGTCGTCTTGCTCGACCTGCGCTGTATGTTCCCGAGCCTCGAAGTCGTAGAGACGATGAACTGGATTGGCGAGCAAGCCGGCGATATTGCCGTAGAGACTGCGGAAGAAGGCGTTGTCATCAGCGCCTCGTTTGCTTTGCCCGTCCCCAACGGTCCAAAGTAGGCTGGTACCGTTCAACTGATACCCAGTCATGCCGAATTCTGTTTCCTCGGCCACGACCAGGCCATAAGATTTAGCGGCCTTGAGCAGTGCTCGGACGATTTCCTCGTAATGCTCGTCCTTGATTTTGGCGGCGTGGGGGTTGTCGCTGCCATCCAATTCCCGCCAGACACTGCTCTTCTTGATGTCCTTGCCGAGCTTGGAGCGGGCACTACCCGACACAAGATAATCGACGTTGCGACGGTCCTCATCGCGCGGCTTGCCGGTGGTGATGAACCAGTTGGAGGAAATGGGGTTTTCGTCCTCGGTAAAGCCCCAAGGTTCGCGCAGGTTCGCATAGCTGGACGTCTTGAGGCGGTCCAATTCCGTGCGGTCAAGGAAGCGGGAGGCCAGGCAAAGCCCTTGTCGCATGGCATCAAAAAGCTTGATGAGCAGACGCTTGCGAACATCAGGCGAGGCGGCCAGCAGAATCAGCGGCGCATCGGCCCAGGATTCCTTGTCGGACACCAGGTCGTCGAGGTCCTGATATTCGATATGAACGAGGCCGAGTTGCTCAAGGTTCGGGTTGTTGAAACGCCACCCGCGGCGCAGGTCGAAATACACCCTGTAGCCCAGAATAGCGCGCATGATGTCCTGCACCTGGCGACGGGCATTGCCCTTGATGTCGGGGTCCTGCATGTACTCGGCGCGCACACCGGGGTCGTCTCGGTCGAACCCAAGGGATTTAAAGACCGCGTCAGATACCTCTGCCTCGGTCAAGCTACCGCCGGCTTTCTGCACTGCCGCCAGCAGGGCTGCGCGTTGCAGAAGAACCTGAAGGAAATCGTTGAAATGGCCGACCTGAAGGGCCGCATCCTGGCGGTTGTCTGTAAACCCGAGAACCTTCTTGGCTTCCGCCTTGAGCTGCTCATCCTCTTCGTAGAGATAGCGCAAGGCCGAGAGGGTCAGCATGGTCGTGGCGGAACTACGCCCCTCGCCGGAAAGCCCGGTCAGTCGCAAAGACTCCTTGCCGGCCGTCTGATGCACAACGCCACAGCGTAGGCAGAAGCCGAAGCTGCCCGGAATGTACCAGCCCGGCGTGCCATCGGCAGTATGCACCCCTTCGGCATTGAGCCTGACGTGATACGGCTGGCGCTTTTTATAGTTGGATTTCAGCTTTAGGTCGCCATTCTGACGTTGCTCGAGCCACGTCTCCGGATAACGGTCGAGGGTGTCCTCCCAGATACCGCTGGTATCCGGCATGTAGTAGCCGCTCTTGATGTCTTCGTCGTCGTGGTTGCGCTCTTCGATATTGCGCGGACTGAAGGTGCGGCCGCTTGCGGAGTTTTCATCCCAGACGGGAACATATTCTTGCCCACACTCACGACAGAAATGCAGTGCATAGAGGCGGCGGGACCGGTCGCCCGGAACAAACTGGCTCCCTTCCAGCGTCAGGTAGCGTTTGCCTTCCGGTTCCAGCGAGCCGTAGACCTTGCTACCGCCCGAGATAAATTGGTGCAGCTTGAAGGCGAAGAGGCTCCGGCCACCCTCTTCAGCGGGTTTATCGGTCGTGCGGTAGGCAAGTAACAGAAAATCTGCCAGCACCTGCTTGGCCACTTCAACCTCGACACCGCTGTCTGCTGCCAGCTGGTCGGCAGCTGCCTCCAGCGTAATCGGCTGAGCTCGGCGCCACTTGCCTTCATTGCGTGTCAAACCCAGCGTGAGCTCTACCCAGATAGCCAGAGGATGGCGAGCCAACTCCAAGAACGATGCACCCGAAGGGAGTCCCGCACGAATCGCTTGACCCAATTGTGACCGGATATGGTCCACCAACAGGTCTTCCGGTGTAACGCGCTGAAGGGTTTCGGTAATGACGTTAGCGGCCGTCAGAGGTACGCCGAACAAGCGGCTGGCCACTTCAGCGACCTTGGTGTTTTTCTCCTGCTCACTACCCTCGGTTGCCATGGTGGCCGAGGTGCCTATGCACTGGAGCTTGTCGGCCAATGCCTCACGAACGCGCCGGACCAGCAATGCCACATCCGCCCCTTGTCGCCCCCGATAGGTGTGCAGCTCGTCCAAGACCAGGAAACGCAATCCCTTGGCATTACGGATGACAGCTTTGTCTTTATCGTCCTGACGAGTCATCAGGAGTTCAAGCATCATGAAGTTGGTCAGCAAGATGTCTGGCGGATTGGATGCGAGGCGCTGGCGCTCTTCTTCATCCTCCTGGCCGGTATAACGGCCATAGGTCACCGGCTTATGGTCACCGTAGTCCGCCAGGAATTTGCCAAGTTCTTCGAGCTGGCTATTGGCCAAGGCGTTCATTGGGTAGATGACAATGGCTCGAGTCTGTGGTGCGGGGTCAGCAGCCTTCGCCTTGAGAATGGCGTCAACTACCGGTATGAAATAAGCCAGTGACTTACCTGAACCCGTCCCGGTGGTCAGAACGTAGCTTTCGCCGCCTTGGGCGAAGCTGATGGCTTCTTCCTGGTGTTTGAATAGGCTTAGCGAGACGCCTGCGCTGGAAGTGGATTTGCCAGCTCGGAAGATGCGGCTGCACTCAGCATGCAAGCCACCCTGCTGGACTAGCGTTTCGACCGTGGCGCCTGTCTTGAAATTGGGATTGACCTGAACAAGGGGAGCAGGCCAATAACGTCCGGAGTTGTAGGCCTCGTCGACAAAAGCCTTAATGTCTGGGGCCTGGATGCGAGTGAAGCTTCGGGTAAAAGCCGCATATTCGGATACCAGCTT
This sequence comes from uncultured Azonexus sp., assembly GCA_937983545.1. GTDB lineage: Bacteria > Pseudomonadota > Gammaproteobacteria > Burkholderiales > Rhodocyclaceae > Azonexus. The sequence continues at coordinate 9,517 of CALJZP010000201.1, read as the reverse complement.
GGTACGAAATTCAAATACATCCATCGCAGAACCTTGAGCTTTTCTTTTGTAGACCGTGGGCATTATCCCAAACAGAGCGGGAAACCACGAACCAAATTCAGCCTAGGCGACGCTTTACCCATCACTGCTTGGCATCAACCCAGAAACCAATCCCGTTCTCCAGCCTTGCTTGACAACCTACTTTGCTATAACTTTCATGCAGGCTGTTGAGCCAACATGATTTTTGCTGTGCTTTCTGCACCCGAATTGTCACAGAGACAATCGGCAGCCCCCCCATTTTGTGAACGGACAAGATGGTGGGAACAATGCAGAAAAAAGAACATAGGCATTTATCAGGCTGGCGTGCACCAGCAAATTCGGCTAGCCGGATTTCGCTATTTGTGCACCTTCGGCGCCCCCAATTGTGCCGGCACCTTAACTGCAGCCACCCCCATCGCCGCCAGGCAAGCCAGCATGAATGCGGCGGAAAATCGCTTCCGGTTGACCTTGCGGTTAATCTGGTCTGGCGTTTCGTCGATGCCGTACGGCTCCAGGAGACGAGCCAACTCCTTGTAGCCAAGCTTCCTATACTCCATCTCCGCCACCAACAATTCCTTGGCGCGGTCTTCCCAGGGAGTGTAGGCAACCTCCGGACGCAGTTTCAGTGGTCCAGTCACTATACTTTCGGGCGATGTCGGTTGGCGCATCAGAATCAGTGCCTCCGTAAGGCAGAGGGGAAAAACTCCGAAATCGGTCATATACGACCGAACCGTCATTTTAGCGTAGGTGAGGTTCCTACACGTTCACATCAGCAGCTTTTGTAGGTCAGCGATGTTGGACAAGGAACAGATTACCGAACTCTTCGAACACCTCGGCACCCCCCGTGCCGGGCGCGAACTCATTTTGAAGGCACGCACCCTGGCACCGGTACGCGAGGTCAAATCCCGTGGCGGCAATGTCATTACCCTAATGGCGAGCCGTAAGATGGGGTGTGAAATCCGCACGGAGAGCCGGCATATTGAGTTTGCTGCCGCCGTCGACCATGAATTCGACAACCAAGTCATTGAGTATTACGCCCAGCCCTGTGAATTGAAGCTGGAACTTGTGGACTCTGCCACCGGGGAGATTCGGAACATCCACCACTTTCCGGACTTTCTGGTCATTCGAGAGGACGGTTTCACACTCGAAGAATGGAAGTCCGCACCGAAGCTGGCTCGCCTTGCCGAGCGATACCCCTACCGCTATATCAAGGATTTGGACGGGCAGTGGTCATCGCCCCAAATTGAACGACAGTTGGCTGACCTGGGAATCCGCTACCGTATCTACAGTGACGAAGCCATTCCTCGTCGCCGTGTCGAGAACCTCCTGCATCTCGCGGACTATTTCCATCCAGGCGCTGAGCCCTGCCCTGAAAGCGATTTGAAGCGACTAGCTGCGGTACTTGCCCAACATGGTGCCTGCTATCTCGCCGAGTTGATGGCCGAGCCTTATGGTTTTTCGGCTGACGTTCTGCTCAAGGCCGTCGCAGACCATCAGGTTGTCGCCGACCTCGACCGAGAAAAACTGATGGAACCAAGACGCTGCCGACTGTACCGCGATACAACGGTACGCGATTTCATGGCGGGAGAGGTTGCCCCGGCCACACTCCCTGGACAGGAGCATTTCGTCCTCGACATTGCCGAGGGAACTCGCTTCGAGTACGAATCCCAGGAGCTGACCATTTCGCTGGTCGGTGAATCGGAAGTCGTTTGTACCCGCCGCAGTGGCTCACCCGTAACACTGAGCCGCGATTGGCTATCCGATGCGCTCAGGCATAAGCGGATTGCGCCAGTGACTGAAACTGGTAGGGCCAAACTGGACCTGGCTCGCTATGACCAGGCACAACTGGACATAGCGTTGCAGCGCCGAGCCATACTGCAATCTGATACCCCCCCAGCCATCGTTTGCGACCGTACGGTGCGACGCTGGCTGGCACGCCAGAACGCTGTATTGCTTAATGGCGGCCATGAGGTGCTGGCCCTAGTACCGCATACCGATGCCCGGGGCAATCGCACAGCACGACTGACAGAACAGCAGGAGGAAATTCTTCAAAGCGTCATCGAGACTCACTGGCGCAGCCATAAGGCCATTAACTACAAGGCGTGCTACCGGAAACTCAAGGCAGCCTGTGATGAAGCAGGCATCAAGGTACCGTCTTACCCGACCCTCATCGCCCGCATCAAAGCCGAAGAAACTACCCACGACCTGCGCGTTCGCCATGGCAAACGCATGGCCTACCAAATGAGCGAGTTTGTTGATGTGCTCTACGTCGACACCCCGGTCCATGGCAGTCGCCCGTTCCAGTATGTGCATATCGACCATACCCAGCTCGACCTGGAGGTAGTCTCCAGTCGTACCGGCAAACCCTTGGGGCGCCCCTGGCTCACTCTGGCCGTCGATGCCTGGTCGCGCCGCATCGTGGCGATGTACCTGACCTTCGACCCCCCGTGCTATCACTCAGTGATGATGGTGATACGCGATATGGTTCGCCGCTTCGAACGGCTGCCTGAGTTCATCGTCGTTGATAATGGCCGTGATTTTATGTCATCGGCGTTTGAGACCCTCCTCCAGGCGATGGGGGTGCATCTGCGTTTCCGGCCAGCCGGTCAGCCGCGGCACGGTGCGGTCCTCGAACGCATGTTCGGGCGGGCGCACAGCGAATACGTCCATAACTTGTCTGGCAACACGAAAGCCACCAAGAACGTACGCATGGTGACCGGCAAGCATCTGCCGGCTAATTTTGCGGAATGGACGCTGGAAGCGACGTACTTTGGTCTCGAATTCTGGGCGACGGAGTTTTACGACAACGAGCGTCATCCGGCCTTGGATTGCAGCCCCCGAGAAGCATTTCAGCGCGGTCTGAAGGAAAGCGGCGCTCGGCCACAGCGGCAGATTCTCTTCAACCAGGATTTTCTGATTGCGACATGCCCGCCAGTCGACCGCGCTGGAGTTCGCCTCGTCAACCGCCAACGCGGGGTCAAGGTGAATGACCAGTTGTACTGGCACCCGGAATTCCACGACCCTCGTATAGCAGGCCAAAGTCTGCCCGTCCGCTATGACCCTTGGGATGCCTCGTCGGTATACGTCCGCCATAAGGACCGCTGGCTCCACGCGACCTGCCGCAATCTACTCGGCCTGGGCCAACTGACCGAACTCGAACGGCGCGCCCTGACCGAGGAATACACCCACCGCAGTGGTAATGCCGGCGACGATGAGCGCGCCAGCCAGCGTCTGCGGGAGTTTATGCAGGTGTTCACGCCGGAGGGCGCTTTGGCCGAGGCGCTTGAACGCCAGCAAGAAAACAAATCGCTCTACAACACGTTGCAAGTTGGCAGCATCAACCCCGTTGCTCCCCTGAAAAAATTCAGCCTCACCAAGGAAACATCGAGTACCGCCCCATCCATGGCGGAAGACAGGTCATCACCTTCCATCCCTTCCCGCGATTCGCTGCCTGAGGCGACAGCACCGCAAATCCTTCCTGACTTTGACACTTTTTAAGGTGACCCATGACTCACAAAAATTCCCCGTCGGCCCTGACGCCGGTTCCCGCCTCGGCCGAATCCCTGCTGAACCTTCGCATCAAACACACCCGCATCAAGCAGGTCATTAATGAGCTCAATACCCTGATTTACCCGGGGAGCCAGGACAGCATCCTGCTCGTGATTGGCCCGACCGGGGCAGGCAAAACCACATTGGCCCGCTACATGGTCGAACAAGCAGTGGAGGGCGCCACCCCCGAGATGAACACGGATGCGGGGCTGATTCCTGCTGTCTATGTCGAAGCCCCATCATCGGGTGAGGACGATTTCTCCTGGCGCCTGTTTTATACCCAAGCACTGGCCGAACTGGGGGAAGACTTGAGCGCCCCCAAGGTTGCGTATGGGATTGACGCAACCACCGGGAAAATGGTCCGTCCTCGCGGCATTAGCCCGGGTGGCCTAGCCGGCCTACGGACCGCGGTAGAGCGCTGCCTGAAGGAGCGTGATACGCGCTTTGTCGTCATCGATGAGGCAGCACACATCATTCGTCAAACACGGCGGAGCCGCCTCGAAATCCAGTTGGACACGTTGAAATCTTTGGCCAACAAGGGACGCTCCCAGATAGTCATGGTGGGCTCGTATGACCTTTACCAGCTAGTTTCACTCTCTGGGCAATTGGCACGGCGCATTCACGTTGTGCACTGCGAGCGTTGCGGTAAAGACAATATTCGTCATACCGCTGCCTATGTAGTTCCCGGCTGGTGCACTCATTGTGGAGAGTTCCTTGGGAAAGCGGGGGAAATGCCAGCTACGGCCTCAATCGACCCTGCCGCACGATGGGCCGCACGGCAAATTGGTGAGTTGGTTCATGCTCAGCAAACTTTGGCGAGCACACCAACGCGCGACAACCTCATCAATGCTATCTCGCAAATCATCGAGGAGATGGACAACGGGCAAAGTGCTCTCTTCGCTCGACGTATTGGCGTCGCCAAAAGCACGGTCCACAACTGGTTGAAGGGTGATGGCACACCGACCCTGAAGGCCAGCCTAAAGATTGCAGCTCACAGTGGAGCCAGCCTGACACAGCTTTTGAGCGGAGATTTATCGACGTGGGTGTGCCCGCAAATTGAGCCGCAGCTAGTTCTGAACCTACCCCAGCCCAAACCACGAACTCGCACGGTAAAGCGTGAGCGAAACTGGGCAGAAATTGAAAACCAACTCCAGGCATTTCTTGTGTTGCCGACGCCAATCACCGTGCGCGAAGCGGGTAACGGCACACTCAATCAACGACCTGCCTGAATTCGATGTGGAGCGGGCGATGGGAATCGAACCCACGGCACAAGGCGGGTAAGGAGGTGGCCTCACGGCCACCCCCTCCCCTAAGAACCGTACGTGCAAGTTTCCCCGCATACGGCTCAAGCAACCCATAAGCACCCCTACTTGAACATCGAGGTACCGGCAGCAATTCCGGTTTTCTCCAAGACGTGGTGTTGCATGTGGCAATTCGGATGCAGCAGAACCAGATTGGTCAGCTTGTCCGAACCTCGCTGAGATCGTTTGATTATGTGGTGAAGATGACGGCGGCACGCCCAGCGCCACAATGCATGCCAGATTTGATGGTCGCACTTTGCAAACGTCCGGGATGCCATCTGACTTCGATGATAGTTGTCAAAACAGCCTTTGATGTCTCCTTCCAGCACCCATTTCGGGGAAGCTTTCCGGCCCAGCACGTTTCGCACTTGTTCGATGGCATCTGCCGTCGAGCGCTCACGTCGGAATCCGTAGGAATGATGATCGCCAGTTGTTTCAGCGACAGGCTCCAGCGCCAGTAAATGCAGCGCTTGCATCGCCCGATCGCGCATGGTGGGAATGCCCAGAGGGCGTTTGTCACCGTTTGCTTTCGGAATGTAGATGCGACGTAGCGGTAACGGCTTGTATCTCTTGTTGCCAAGATCAACGACCGCGTTCCACTTCGCTTCCGGCGTATCCCAGGTTTGTTGATCCACACCTGGAGTTTTCCGGCCTTGATTCTCCGTGACCCGCCGAACTGCCAGCGCTTTCGCGCCGCTGGATTTAGTCAGGAGTCTCTGCAAGGTGCGAACCTTCCGCCACTCCCCTGCTTTTGCTGCCTTCGCAATACGTGTCTGTAACCTCGCGACAACTTGATAAGCCTTGACCCATTGAATCTCGTGCCAAGACTGCCAAGCCGTAGAGGCGACATCGCAATTGAACTGCGTTGCGTCCATATCAACCTCCGGTTGTATGGAGCGGGCGAAGGGAGTCGAACCCTCGTCTCTTGCTTGGGAAGCAAGGGTAATAGCCGTTATACGACGCCCGCTCTGAACCTTTGGAGGAAGACGCAACCGTTCCCCGGGCGGGGATTGTAGCATCAACCCCCTTGGGTTCGCGATTACACAGACCCTTCTCACGAAGAGTCACCAGATGGAAGTCAGCACGCTTTCACGTCAGGGCAATCGTTTCATCCCCTATCCCGCCCATTACAGGCAGGCATTCGCTTTTTCCATCCTCCTCTACCTGCTTAGGTAAAGCGACCCTTGCGGGGCGCCTTGTTCTTTCCGGTGTTCCCTTCCTTTGCACGTTGACGTGCAAAAGCAGGTATCCGGTAAGTGCTCGGACCACCTATGCTTCCAGTTTTCACATATCAGCTTCCCAACCGGCACTGGTGCCGGCCTTTGGAATCAATATGTTAACCAGATACAACGCACAGATGGACTGAACAACAAACACGTAAGCATTAACATTCCCAACCTGTCTCACGACTGGGCGGGGTGTTATGGATTGCCTAATTGTTAAAGAACGCCTAATCAGGCTTACTGCGTTCCGAACCAGTAACAGAACTGGGAAGGCCCCGCTTTTCCACCGGTGATGCCATGTCAGCGTGTCCCCACCAAGCAGGAGGACAACCGATCACGTGCCTTTTGGCAGAGCCCGATACAACAAGTTGCGTTTGGCTCATCAAGCTTGACGGTGTTTAGCAGCGATTCACTTACGTTGGCCAACCAGCCCAGCCAGCGCCTCAATCGGATGCAACTTCCGATATCACGCCAGAACCCCTCGCGGGGTATGGCGTACCCCTAAAGGTGGCTACATTGTCAGAGCGCTTAGCACCTCACCGTTACCAGTGACGCACTGCTCCTAGGCTACGGGGTGCTGAAACCCCGGTGCTGTCTATTTTCTTGCCCCTGCTACTCCATTGTCTCCAACGGACGATCACAGGCCCTTATAGATAGCAGCACAATTACTTGTTCGGCATTCACCGACAAGGAACCCACCCGGGCGGGTGGATAAAGCGAGTCAAGATTCGTCAGAATTAAGCGTCTGACTGGGGACTCGTAAACCTTGCGATTCGCATCGCACGCTTGGGAAGCTTGGGTATTACCATTATACGACGCCCGCTCTGGGCAAGAGGCTGCATTCTAAGCGCAGAAGGCCGGCGGTTCAATCACTCCTGACCGGCGACGAGGCGGCCGTAGCGGCCGGCATGGAAAAGCAGCGGCGCGAGATTCGGGGTTTCGGCGAAGCGTTCGACACGGCCGATGAAAATGGTGTGGTCGCCGCCGGCATGGGCGACTTCGTTGGCGACCTCAAAGGTGGCGCAGCAGCCGGGGAAGACCGGAGCGCCGCCGAGACCGGCTTGCCAGGGCAGGCCGGCAAAGCGGTCGGCCGGCCAGGTAGCGAAGCGGTTGGAGAGGTTCTCCTGATCGGCCGACAGGATGTTGATGGCGTGATGGCTGGCTTTCCGGAAGGCGGCCAGGCTGTGCGAATTGTTGTCGAGGCACCAGAGGACGAGCGCCGGGTCGAGCGAGACCGCCGAGAAGGAATTGATGGTCAGGCCGATGGGGTGGCCGTCCGGGTCGATGGCCGTGACGACGGCAACGCCGGTGGCGAAACGACCAAGGGCATTGCGCAGGGCGCGGCTATCGGATTGGGCTTGGGTCATCGGGTGGAACGGGGGGGCCGGGGGAAAAAGGCCGTATTATCCGTGCTCCCGTAGCCTGAGTCGAGGCAGAATTTGACCGCCACCCACCGCTTTACCGAACAGTTGATCGCCTGGCAGAAGGTGTCCGGACGCCACGACCTGCCCTGGCAAAATACCCGCGATGCTTACCGGATCTGGCTTTCCGAGATCATGCTGCAGCAGACGCAGGTCAGTACGGTCATCCCCTATTACCTGCGTTTTCTCGAACGTTTTCCGACCGTCGAGGCGCTGGCGGCGGCTCCGATCGAGGCGGTGATCGAGCATTGGGCGGGCCTCGGTTATTACGCTCGCGCGCGCAACCTGCACCGGTGCGCGCAGCAGGTCGCGACGCGCTTCGGCGGCAAGTTTCCGGCCAATGCCGACGAACTGGCGGAACTGCCGGGCATCGGCCGGTCGACGGCGGCGGCCGTGGCGGCTTTTGCCTTCGGGCAGCGGGCGGCGATTCTCGACGGCAACGTCAAGCGCGTGTTGTGCCGCCAGTTCGGCATCGCGGGATTTCCGGGGCAGGCGGCGATCCACCGGCAGTTGTGGGCGCTGGCTGAAAGACTGCTGCCGGCGGGCGACATCGAGCGCTACACGCAGGGCTTGATGGATCTCGGCGCGACCCTGTGCACCCGCAACCGGCCACGCTGCGGAGAATGCCCCGTGGCGGCGGATTGCGTGGCCCGGCGCGAAGGCCGGCAGGGCGAACTGCCGGCGAGCAAGCCGCGGGCAGCGATTCCGGAACGGAGCGCCACCTTCGTGCTGCTGATCGACGGCGACCGGCTGCTGCTCGAACGCCGCCCGCCGAGCGGCCTGTGGGGCGGCCTGCTGGTGCCGCCGGAGGGCGACCCGGCCGGCGTGGCGGCCCGCTTCGGCCTGACACTCGGCGAACGGCAGGCCCTGCCGCCCTTCAAGCACACCTTCACGCACTTTCGCCTGACGCTGGAGCCGGTGTTGTGCACCGTTGCCGGCACTGCCGGCCTGGGCGAGCCGGGTCTGGAGTGGGTGGACCTCGCCCGTGCTGCCGATGCCGGGGTACCGGCGCCGATCCGTCAGCTGATCAGGCAGGTTGCCAGCGCAAGGCGCTGATGCCCCAGCGCTCGTAGCTTTCGGCGCGAACGATCTGGCCGTAGTGGTTGCCGACCTTGCGTGAGAGGTCGACCTGGGCAGGCGTCGTGAGGTATTGCTGGCGGCCGGTGTGGTAGATGACCAGCACGACGGGCGTCAGCATGTTGTCCGGGTTCAGTTGCTCGACGACGGCGAGATGGCCGCTTTCGAGCAGAACCAGCGTACCGACGGGGAAGATGCCCACGGTCTTGACGAAGGCGGCGACCAGCGTGGGGTCGTATTGCTTGCCGCCCTCTTCGTAGAGCTGGCGCAGCGCAAGCGACGGCGACATCGCGGCGCGATAGGGCCGGGCCGAGGTCATCGCGTCGTAGGTATCGACGATGGCGGCCATGCGCCCGGCGAGCGAGATTTCGTCGCCGGCCATGCGGTAGGGGTAGCCACAGCCGTTGTAGCGCTCGTGATGCTCGAGCACCACGGCAACCGAGGTTTCCGAGAGGCGCGAAGTGGCTTCCAGCACGGCGAGGCCTTCCTCGACGTGCCCCTGGACGATGGAGAACTCGGCCTGCGACAGCACGCCGGGCTTGGTGATCAGCCGGGCATCGATGGCGGCGTGGCCGACATCCTTGACCATGGTGCCGAGGGCGAGCTTTTCGATCTCCGGTTCGGGCAGGCCCTGCTGGCGGCCGAACGCGATGATCAGGGCGGCGGTGGCGACGGCATGCTCGGAGGCATAGGCATCTTCGCTCTTCAAGCGGGACAGGGGCGCCAGGGCATCGGGATTGCGCGTCACCGATTCAAGCATTTTCGACACGACCGGCTCGAGTTGCGCGGCATCGACGCTGAGGCCGGCCTTGGCGGAGAGCATCAGGCCGCTCACCGTGTTGCTCGCCTCGCGCAGCAGCTTGGTCGCCCGCCGGCGTTCCTCGCCCAGCGACACGGTATGCGGTATTTCGGCCTTGATCTCGGCCAG
>CALJZP010000200.1 GCA_937983545.1 uncultured Azonexus sp. | reverse complement strand
CCAGAAAGGTCAGCCCGCGCTCGATGCGGGCCTGGGTGTTCACGATGTGCGAACGCATGGCGCGGGTCACGAATTCGCTGGCATTGACCCCGGCACCGATACCGCGTGCGGCATTTTGCTGATGCGCCTGCGCGGCGTGTGCACCGGTCAGCGCCAGTCCGGCGAAGACGCCCGACGGATCGTCGCGGCGCAGGGCCTCGAGAGCCTCGGGCAGCGAATTGGCGCTCCAGAAGGAATTCAACGCCCGTTCCTGCGAGCGGGAGGCCCGCCAGGCCGACAACAGTTTGCTGAGGATGACCGACCAGGAAGCGACCGAGAGCAGCGCCAGGATCACGGCGGTGATATGTGTTACCAGGTCACCCTGGCTCCAGAAGTGGGCCAGGCCCATTGGCGAATGCATGAAGTTTCCTTTTTGAATCAGTCAAGCGCAAAGGTGATCGGAACGACCACCGACGAATCGACCGGCTCGTCTCCGCGCCGGGCCGGAACAAAGCGCCAGCGCTCCACGGCTGCCACGGCCGCGGCATCGAGACGCGAAAAGCCGCTCGATTTCGAGACAACCACCTCCAATGCGGCACCCTGGGCGCTGACACGCACCTTCAGCAACACCTTGCCCTCTTCGCTCAAGCGACGGGAAAGTGCCGGGTAGACCGGCTTCGGATTATGCAGGTAGTCGGCGTCGAAGCGTGCGGCAACGATGGCCACCGGCGCCGGTGCAGGTGGCGCGACGGGCTGCGGAGCCGGGGGAGCCGGCGGCTGCGGGGCCACGACAAAGCTGCTGGGAGCGGCCGGGACCGCTGCAGCCAGAACCGGTTGCGGCGGAACGACCGGCTGCTTGCGTACCGGTGCCTTCGGCGGCGGCGGAGGCAGGGGTTTCGCGGCAGCGGGCGGCTCCTCGATCATGGGCAACAGCCGGACGGTGATGCTGGAAGGCAGAGAAATGAGCTCGTTCTTGACCGAAAAGAAGAGCAGGGCATAGGCCACAACGGCATGCAACAGAACGACTGCCAACAGGCTGAAGACCCGCTCGGCCGGCGACGGATGACGCTCGGACAGATCCAGTGGCGGCAAGACCATCGTATCGTTCACAGCCCTTGATTCATATCAAAATACACATAAAAACAGCCACTTATAACAAATCGATTGTAATCGAGTGGCACCGCGTTGCCGATGCGGCATATTGTCGCAGATTGGCGCGAGTTCATTCCGGACACAACACGCTCACTGCCCGCTGACGCGCGCCAGCCGGAAGGTCAACCAGAAGACGCTACCTTCGCCCAGCACGCTGCGGCAACCGACCTTGCCGCCCATGGCCAGGGCAATTTGCCGGGTCATTGCCAGGCCAACGCCGAGGCCGCTATAGAGGCGGCTCTGCGAATTGTCGCCTTGCTCGAAAATCGAAAACAGCCGGTCGATATCCTCGGCGGCGATACCAACGCCCGTATCCTCCACTTCCAGCCGCAAATCCAGTTCGCCGCCGGGAAGCGATTCGGCATTCGCGCGCAAGGTGATTCTGCCGTTCGGCGTAAAGCGCATGGCGTTGTCGATGTAATTGGCGATGGCCCGCCGGATGAGCACCGGGTCACCCACCACCTGGGTATCGGTCAGGTGTGTATCGCACACGAATTCCAGTCCCTTGGCGCTGGCTTGCTCGGCGGCCATGCCCGCTATTTCGTCGATCAACACCGGCAGGGCAAACACCTGCTGCTTCAACGCAAGCCGACCGGAGTCGATCCAGCTCATTTCAAGGATGGCATCGATGGTTCGCGTCAGGCCCTGGGTTGCCGCTTGCAGCCGCTCCAGCAATTGCGTCTGCTTCGCGGTCATCTCCTGGCGCTTGAATATCTGCAGCAGGCCATTGATCTGGTGCAGGGGCGTCCGCATCTCGTGGCTCATGTTGGTCAGAAAGCGGCTTTTGACTTCCGACAAGCGTTCAGCTGCCTCCCGCGCCAGCGACAGCTCGCGGGTACGTTCGTTTACCTGCTCTTCCAGATGGTCGCGATACTGTGCCAGCTCAATCTCGAGACCATGCTGCTCGGTAATGTCGTGCCCGATGCACAGCACCCCTTCAAAACGCTCATCCCGGCCCAGGATGGCTCGATTGAACCAGCGCACCCAGATTCGCCGGCCGTCCCGGGTCACGTTTTCGTTCTCGTTCTCGGCATATGCCTCGGGATCGTCGAGGATGGCCGAAATCACGCGCGCCAAATCGCGCTCGGTCACGCTCTCCGATGCCGGAACGATGGTCTCGATGATGGGCCTGCCGATCACTTCGTCGGCACGGAAGCCGAACACCCGCTCGGCAACCTCGTTGAAGTAAGTCACCACCCCCAACGGCGACAGCCGAAGAATGATCACATTGGCATTCTCGACCAGTTCGCGGTACTTGCGCTCGGCGCGCTGCCGCTCGGCAGCCTCGCGCTGGAGAGCGAAGTTGATGCGACGCATGCGCGCCGCCACCAACAATGCGCACACCAGCAGGGCCAGCGTGATCGCCATCGACCACAGCAACCAGGCAGGAAGCGCCTGGCGACGATCCGGCGCATAGAGAAAAGGCTTGACGTCGAAATCGCCGGGCATCAGCTTCTGGCTGGCATAGACCGCAACCACATGGCGCCAGCGTCCCGGACTCATGTAGCCGGCCTCGACGATATCCGGACGCGTCAATTCGCGAATCTGCTCCGCCTCGAAGCGCAAGTGTTCCAGCGATTTGCCCTGCGTGTTGTAGCGTTCGATGATCAAC
>CALJZP010000199.1 GCA_937983545.1 uncultured Azonexus sp. | reverse complement strand
GCAGCCGTGAGCGCTTGGGCAATCGCATCGATCGGTATTGCCGCTTCGGGGGGAGAAATCATGCATGGCCTCTTCTGGTGGTTCCCCGCATGGGGAGACTGGCCAAAAGGATTTTGGTTCAGTGGTTACAAACGACAAGGGCGCCTTTGGCGCCCCGGGTTGGTTGTGCGGTTCGCTTTTTCGCTTATTCGTGCGGCAGTGTGTCGGCAAAGGCCGGGCGCTGCATCAGCTTGTCGTACAGCTTGGACAGGTTTGGATGGTCGGCCTGCCAGGCGATTTCCGGGAAGCGGAAGTTCAGGTAACCGAGTGCGGTACCCAGTGCCAGGTCAGCCATCGAAATATGCGTTCCCATGCAGAAGCTCTTGTCGTCCAGTTCTTCGGACATGAAGGCCAATGCGCGCTTTACCTTGGCGAGCTGGCGTTCGATCCAGTCGGCGCTTTGCTCGTTGGCCGGGCGCTTGCGCTCCAGCAGTGCGGCAACGGCTGCATCGCACAGGCCATCGGCCAGCGCCTCCCAGCGTTTGACTTCGATGCGTTCGCGATTCGGGGCGGGGAACAGCTTGTTGTTCGGCGTGACGTTATCGATGTACTCGACGATGACGCGGGAATCAAAGAGGGCGGTGTCGTCGTCGAGCACCAGCACGGGAATCTTGCCCAGCGGGTTGTAGTCTGCCACCTTGTTGCCGGGTGTCCACGGCGATTCGACCACGAAGTCGTATTCAATCTTCTTTTCGGCCAGCACGATACGCACTTTGCGCGTGTAGGGGCTGGTATGGGAGCCGATCAGCTTCATCGTGCGCTCTCTGGTTTGGGGAGTTCGATTATAGCGTATGGGCAGCGCATGGCGGGAAAGGTAAAATTACCGGCTTACTGAAAAGGATGTGCATATGACCTTCGATCCCTTGACTGCCCTTTCCCCGCTCGACGGCCGCTACGCCGGCAAGGTTGACGCCCTGCGCGAGCATTTTTCCGAGTTCGGCCTGATCCGTGCCCGCCTCAAGGTGGAGATCGAATGGCTGAAGGCGCTGTCCGCCGAGCCGCATTTCACCGAAATCGCCGCCTTCTCGCCGGCCACCGTCGCCGAACTGGATGCGCTGGTCGCCAACTTCGGGCCGGCGCAGGCTGCCGAGGTGAAGGCCATCGAAGCCACCACCAACCATGACGTCAAGGCGCTGGAATACTGGATCAAGGACAAGACCAAGGCCAATGCCGAAGTGGTCAAGGTCAGCGAATTCATCCACTTCGCCTGCACCTCCGAGGACATCAACAACCTGTCGCACGCGCTGATGTGCCAGGGCGCCCGCCAGCAGGCCATGCTGCCGACGCTGGACAAGGTCATCGCCAAGCTGGTCGAACTGGCTCACGCCTACGCCGATGTCCCGATGATGAGCCGTACGCACGGCCAGCCGGCTACCCCGTCGACCATGGGCAAGGAAATGGCCAACGTCGCTTTCCGCCTGCAGCGCGCCCGCGCCCGTATCGCCGCCGTCGAACTGCTCGGCAAGATCAACGGTGCCGTCGGCAACTACAATGCCCACCTCGCCGCCTACCCGGGCTACGACTGGGAAGGCTTCGCCAAGCGCTTCGTCGAGTCGCTGGGCCTGACCTTCAACCCCTACACCCTCCAGATCGAGCCGCACGATGCACTGGCCGAACTGTTCGACGCCTTCGCCCGCGCCAACAGCATTCTGGTCGACCTCGACCGCGACGTCTGGGGCTACATCTCCCTCGGTTTCTTCAAGCAGAAGGTCAAGGCCGGCGAAATCGGCTCGTCGACCATGCCGCACAAGGTCAATCCGATCGACTTCGAGAACTCCGAAGGCAACCTCGGCCTGGCCAACGCCGTGCTGAAGCACCTCGCCGAAAAGCTGCCGATCTCGCGCTGGCAGCGCGACCTGACCGACTCCACCGTGCTCCGCAACATGGGCGTCGGCCTCGGCTACACGCTGCTCGGCTACGACTCGCTGCTGAAGGGCCTGGGCAAGCTGGAAATCAATGCCGACCTGATGAAGGCCGACCTCGACGCCAACTGGGAACTGCTCGCCGAGCCGATCCAGACCGTGATGCGCCGCTACGCCGTGCCGAATGCCTACGAAAAGCTCAAGGAACTGACCCGCGGCACCCGCGTGTCGCGCGACGGCATGCAGGCTTTCGTGTCCACGCTGGAAATCCCGGAAGCCGCCAAGGCCGAACTGCTCAAGCTGACACCGTGGGACTACACTGGCAAGGCCGCCGAACTGGCCAAGCGTATCTAAGCCATGCAGTGCAGCAAGTGCGGCCAGGACGTGCCGGCGGACGCCATCTACTGTCCGCACTGCACCGGCGACCGGAAAACCACGGATCGGGAGGTGATCCGTGGCGGTATCCGGGGTGCGGCGATCGGACTGTTCCTCGGCATGTTGCCGGCGGTCTGGCTGCTCTTCCAATTCGGCGCCGAGCGCGGCATCAAGGCCATCGCCTTCACCGTGCCGATCGCCACCTTCACCACCGGGCTGATCATCGGCCTGGTCAAAGCCAAACGGGACTGGAAATAAATGTCTTTTGCCGAAAACTTGAAGAAATTGCCGGGCATTTCGCATCTGGCTGCCATCAACCTGCTCGACGCCGACGGCCAGGTGGTCGCCAGCATCGAGAACAAGGCTGGCAGCCAGGGTTCGCTGGCGGTCTATAACCATCTGGCGCAGACCTATGGCTCGATCAATGCCGAGGCCGCGAAAAAGGGCCTGGAAATTTTCGCCGAACATACCGAGGACGAGCGTGCCAATCCGGGCAAGCACCCGAACATCGCCCGTCTGCTGGCCGTCGAATCGGGTGCTCCGGCGCTGCGTGTGAAGCACGTATTCGCGGTTTAGGTGTGCGCTCGGTGACTTGAGTCACGGAAGCTTGTGTTGAGGCTGATAAAGTAACGCGCCTGGGCAGCGTCAAATGAACGTTGGAATATTTTGTGCCCTGCCTGCGTATACCCTGTGTGTCCCACCCAACAACGGAGAAAAGTTCATGAAATCCAAGCTTTTGCTATCCCTGCTGGCTATCACCATGGCCGGTGCTGCTGTCGCTCAGGTCAAGCCGGAAGATGCGATCAAGTTCCGTCAGTCCGGCTATGGTTTCATGGCCTGGAACATGCAGCGCATCAAGATGAACGTCGAAGGCGGCAACTTCAACAAGGAAGAGGTCATCAAGGCGGCCAACGCCATCCAGGCCATTGCCAATTCCGGCATGGGGGCGCTGTATCTGCCGGGCACCGACAAGGGCACAGGCTGGGAGCCGACCCGTGCGAAGGCCAATATCTGGACGGACAAGGAAAAGCTGGGCAAGGTGGCGATGGAATTCAACAAGGAAGCCAATGAAATGGCCAAGGTTGCGGCAACTGGCGATGCGGCCGCGGTCGGTGTCCAGTTGGGCAAGCTCGGCGGTACCTGCAAGGGATGCCACGACGATTTCAAGGCCAAGAAATAAGGCCGGGCGCTTCGATTGCAACAGGCAGGCGTCCCTTGGGGCGCCTGTTTCATTTAACGAGGAAGGGCAGGGTATGAACAGCAAGCGGATTTTCCTGTGGGATCTACCGACGCGCCTGTTTCACTGGCTGCTGGTGGCATCGGTGGTCGCTGCCGTCGTGACCGGGCAAATGGGTGGCAATCTGATCGAGTGGCATGGAAAAATCGGCATCCTGATCGCCGGCCTGCTGGTTTTTCGCCTGGTGTGGGGTGTGCTCGGCTCGACCTACGCCCGTTTTGCCCATTTCTTTCCGACGCCTGCCAAGATCAAGGCCTACCTGCGCGGCCAGTGGCGTGGCGAGGGGCACAATCCGCTTGGTGCGCTGTCGGTATTCGGCCTGATCGCTCTGCTGCTTGTCCAGGTGGGTAGCGGGTTGTTGGCCAATGACGACATCGCGTTTACCGGGCCGCTTGCCGATCTGGTCAGCCGCGAGGTCAGCAATCGGCTGACAGGCGTGCATCAACTGTTGTCGAACGTCCTGATCGGCCTCGTTGTCCTGCACGTCGCCGCCATTGCGTTCTACGCTCATGTCAAGAAGCAGAATCTGGTCAAGCCAATGGTGACCGGCTGGAAAGACGACGCCGATGGCGAGTCGGCACGCGGCGGCGGCTTTCTGGCGCTGCTTGTTGCGCTGGCGATTGCCTTGGCGGCGATCTACGGCGCCAGCGGCGCTTGGTTGCCGGAGGTGCCGCCTCCGGCGGTCGGCGAGGTGCCGACCTGGTAGTTGTTGGGGGGCGACTTCAGTCGCGCCGATCGGCGTTGTATTGCAACCAGTACAGAACGGCTTCGTAGAGCTTCGCAGGGCTGATCGGCTTGGGCAGGTGGCTGTTCATGCCGGCCTCAAGGCAATCCTTGCGGTCTTCATCGAAGGCGTTGGCGGTCGTCGCCAGGATCGGCGTTGCGGTATTCTGCGATTGGCCGCGGATACATCGCGTGGCTTCGGTGCCGCTCATGCGCGGCATCTGCATGTCCATCAGGATCAGGGCGTAGGCATTTTGGCGCGATAGCTCGAGCGCTTCCTGGCCGTCACAGGCGACATCGACGGCAAGGCCCGCGTGCTCAAGCAACTCGCGGGCAATTTCCTGGCTGACCGGTTCGTCGTCGGCAATCAGTATTCGCGTTCCTCCGAATTGCGTGCGGATCGTTTCTTCGGTTGCCGGTCCTGACGCGTTCGCGGGCACTGGGAGCGAGGATTGATGTGGGTCGCTGAATCTGCCGGTGAACCAGAATGTGCTTCCGTGCCCGGGCTGACTCCTGACGCCGATGCTGCCCCCCATCAATTCGACCAGGCGCTTGCAGATCGCCAGGCCCAGACCGGTCCCGCCATGGCGGCGGCTTGTCGAGCTGTCGGCCTGTTCGAAGGCCAGAAAGAGGCGTTCCTGATCTTCCGGCTGAATGCCGATGCCGGTGTCCTCCACTTCGAAATGTACGGTCAGCTCATCGCCCTCGGTGCTGACGATGCCGGCCCGCACGGTGGCATGACCATGCGGCGTGAATTTCATCGCGTTGCCAAGCAGATTGATCAGTATCTGGCCCAGTCGCAGCGGATCACCCGTCAGAACACGGTTGAGAAGCTCCGTTGAAATGGCGATCCGGACATCGATTCCGCGATGACCGTCGGCACGTAGAAGCAAGGCGTTCTGGACATTGTTGATGACGCCCGAGAGGGTGAATGGAACCGACTCCAGCGACATCCGATTGGCCTCGATCTTGGAGATGTCCAGTATGTCGTTGATCACGGCAAGCAAATGGTTCGACGACGTGAGAATCTTCCCGATCTGGTCACGTGTTTTAGGATCATCGCTGCGTTTCATCAGCAGCGATGCCATGCCGATGATGCCGCTGAGCGGGGTGCGCAGCTCGTGGCTCATGTTGGCCAAAAAGGTGCTCTTGGCGTGGTTGGCCCGTTTGGCTTCCTCGACGGCGCGAATCAGCGCCGCTTCGTCCTGCAGCCGACGATTGCTGCTTTCCAGTGCCAGCGTGCGCTGGCGCAGGGCCTCGGTCAGGGCATGAGTGTCGGCGAGCGTATTGCGATTCGTCTTGAGCAGCAATAGCAGGTCACCGAGTGGATTATGAGCGGGGATGGCATGGAGCGGAATTCCCAGATTGGTCAGTTCATCCGGGTCGGTGACCCAGGGCCAGCCAAGAAAAAACAGCTTGCGCGACGCGTTGCAGGCAAACCATTCGCCCCGGAATACCAGGGCCGGGGACTGCGTCTGGCGAATTGCCGTGGGACGTCGGTGTTCCGCCGAGAGCTGCTCGAAACTGGCGAATTCGCCGCTTTTCCCGATGGGCTGGAAGACGTCGGACAAGAAGTCGCCGGCTTGCAATCCCGGATAGGCTTTGCGCATGAGCGGTCCGGTTTGTCCGATGCGCAAACGGTCGTCCAGTTCAAGCAAAAAAGGGAATAGCTCGCCTAGTGGCAACGGAGAAGCGTGTTCCATGTCAGGCTATGCGTATGTCAAAACTGTCGTGGTCGTCGCCTGCATTTCGGTCGCAGGATTGACGGATCGTGAGGGTTTTGCCGAAGCGCTCGGCCAGTCCTTCGATCAAGCCCATCACCATGGGGGCCAGCCCCGGGCGTCCCGAAAAATAATGCAGTGTCAGCCCGTCCTCGCAGACATCGCTGCAACTGAAGGAGGGCGGCTTGAGTGCCGGATACATCAAGCCGACCCTGACATGCAGGTCGTCGAGATTGGTCAGGATTTCCTGAAGGGAACTGCCGGCCCCATCCAGCAGCGAACCATATCCCTCTTGCCCGGTAAACAAAACCCAGTGGCGACCGAACTCCCTAAGCAGCGTGGCCGGTTCGATATTCAGCGACTTGCATGCCGCTCCGACGAGGCGATAGGTGATGTCGTCGGGGTAGGATTCCATGCGGACAAAGAATTCAACCTCAACGCCGGCCATGGCTTTGATAGCCTGCCAATTTTTCTCGCCATGGTGCGTGCAAATGAACTCTTGCAATGCCCGATTGACCAGTCCGTACACGACGTTCGCCTCGAGTGTCAGCTATATGCCGCAATTATGACGGCTATGGCATGTTTTTGGGAGGAACCCTGACCCGAACGACGGTCGCAGGCAAAAAGAGAGGAGCCCACGGGCTCCTCTCTTCGATCCAGGATGCGGGGAGGCTTAGACGACTGCGCCTTCTTCATTGGCGCCTTCGACGACTTTTTTCTGCTTGATGAACTGTTCCCGCGAGACACCCAGCCACATGACCAGCGGGCTCGCGACCAGCACCGACGAGTAGATGCCGAAGCAGATGCCGATGGTTAGTGCCAGCGCAAAGTAGTAGAGGGTCTCGCCGCCGAAGATCAGCATCGACAGGACCATCAGCTGGGTGCTGCCGTGGGTGATGATGGTCCGGCTGATCGTGCTGGTGATGGCGTGATCCAGCACTTCCGGCGTGCTCAGCCCTCGTACCTTCTTGAAGGTTTCGCGCACCCGGTCGAAGACGACGACCGACTCGTTGACCGAATAGCCAAGCACGGCGAGTACCGCGGCGAGCACAGACAGCGAGAATTCCCACTGGAAGAAGGCGAAGAAGCCGAGAATGATCACCACGTCATGCAGGTTGGCGATGATGGCCGACACCGAGAAGCGCCATTCGAAACGGAAGGCGAGGTAGATGACGATGCCGATGACGACCAGCAGCAGCGCCATGGCACCGTTCTCGGCCAGTTCCTTGCCGACTTGCGGGCCGACGAACTCGACGCGTTGCTTGGTGCCACCCGGGGCGTCGGCCTGCAGGGCGGACATCACGGCATCGCCGATCTGGTTGGTGTTCTGGTCGCCTTTCAAGGGCAGGCGGATCATGACATCCTGCGACGAGCCGAAGTTCTGCACCGAGAAATCGGAGAACCCGGCCTTGCCGAGCGCACCGCGAATCTTTTCAAGGTCGGCCGACTGCTCGTATTTGACTTCGATCAGCGTGCCGCCGGTGAATTCGACCGACAGGTGCAGACCCTTGGTGAACAGGAAGAACACGGCGAGGATGAAGGTGACGAGCGAAATGACATTGAACGTCAGCGCATGGCGCATGAACGGGATGTCTTTCTTGATGCGGAAAAATTCCATGTCGGTGATTCCTTATTTCTGCGCGCCGGCGGCAACGCCGGGCTTCCACACCTGGCCGATGGCGACCTTGGTCAGCTTCTTCTGGCGGCCGTAGATCAGGTTGACCAGGGCGCGTGAGACGACGACCGACGAGAAGATCGAGGTCAGGATGCCCAGGCAGTGCACCACGGCGAAGCCGCGCACCGGGCCGGAGCCGAAGATGAGCAGGGCGAGGCCGGCAATCAGGGTGGTGATGTTGGAATCCAGGATGGTGCCGAAGGCGCGCTCGTAACCTTCCGAGATCGCGGCCTGCGGCGGCATGCCGGCACGCAGTTCCTCGCGGATGCGCTCGTTGATCAGCACGTTGGCGTCGATGGCCATACCCAGCGTCAGCGCGATGGCCGCGATGCCGGGCAGGGTCAGCGTGGCCTGCAGCAGCGACAGGATGGCGACCAGGAACAGCAGGTTGGAGGCCAGAGCCAGCACGGAGACGAGGCCGAACATCTGGTAGTAGAGGATCATGAACACGGCGATGGCGGCGAAACCCCACATCGTCGAATGGAAACCCTTCTTGATGTTCTCGGCGCCGAGCGACGGGCCGATGGTGCGTTCCTCGATGATCTCCATCGGGGCGGCGAGCGAACCGGCGCGCAGCAGCAGGGCGGTGTCGTTGGCCTCGGCCGTGGTCATGCGGCCGGAAATCTGCACGCGGCCGCCGCCGATTTCGGTGCGGATGACCGGGGCGGTGATGACTTCGCCCTTGCCCTTCTCGATGAGCAGGATGGCCATGCGCTTGTTCACGTTCTCGCGGGTGACATCCTTGAAGATGCGGGCGCCGGCGGAATCGAGCGTCAGATGGACGGCCGGTTCCTGCGTCTGGTTGTCGAAGCCGGGTTGGGCGTCGGTCAGGCGGTCGCCGGTGAGGACGACCTGCTTCTTGACCAGCAGCGGCTGGCCGCCGCGCTCGGTATAGACCTCGGTGCCGAACGGCGGGTTGCCGGCCAGCGCGGCGTCGAGCGCGCCCGGGGTGTCGTCGACCAGGCGGATTTCCAGGGTCGCCGTGCGGCCGAGGATGTCCTTGGCCTTGGCGGTATCCTGCACGCCCGGCAGCTGGACGACGATGCGGTCCTGGCCCTGCTGCTGGATCACCGGTTCGGCGACGCCGAGTTCGTTGATCCGGTTGTGCAGGGTGGTGATGTTCTGCTTCAGCGCCGACTCACCGATCTTCTGCTGCGCCTGAACCTTCAGCGTGGCGATCAGGCGCGGCTCGCTGGCGTCGCCGGCTTCGACGACCTGCAGGTCCGGCTGGCTCTCGGAAATGGCGAAGCGTGCCTTGTTCTGGGTTTCGGCGTCGCGGAACTTGATGACGATGCGGTCGCCTTCGCGATTGACGCCGCCGTGGCGCAGGTTCTTGTCGCGCATCAGGGTGCGCAGGTCGGCCGAAGT
The DNA here is from genome assembly GCA_937983545.1 of uncultured Azonexus sp. Taxonomy (GTDB): domain Bacteria; phylum Pseudomonadota; class Gammaproteobacteria; order Burkholderiales; family Rhodocyclaceae; genus Azonexus. The sequence continues at coordinate 4,098 of CALJZP010000199.1, read as the reverse complement.
CGAGTCGAGGCGCTTGGTCAGCGCGCCTTTCATGTCGACCTGGAGCAGGAAGTGTACGCCGCCACGCAGGTCGAGGCCGAGGTACATCGGCAGCGCGTGCAGCGAGGTCAGCCACTGCGGCGAAGCAGCCAGCAGATTCAGGGCGACGACGTATTGCGGATCGGCGGCATCCGGGTTGAATGCCTTTTCCAGGGCGTCCTTGGCCTTCAGCTGGGTGTCGGTATCCTTGAAGCGGGTCTTGACGCCATTGAAGTCGAGCTGGATGCCGTCATGAGCGATATTGGCGGCTTTCAGGGCTTCCTCGACGCGGCTCTGCGTCCTGTGGTCGACCTTGAGCGTGGCCTTGGCGCTTGAAACCTGCACGGCCGGCGATTCGCCGAAGAAATTCGGCAGGGTGTAGATAAAGCCGAGCACCAGCGCGATGGCGACGGTGACGTACTTCCAGAGTGGGTAGCGATTCATGGTGGCTTTGAAGCGAAAAAGGCGGCCAGCGGCCGCCTTTCGGGGTGAATTACAGCGACTTCAGCGTGCCCTTGGGCAGAACCAGGCCGATCGACGGCTTTTGCACGACGACTTCGGTGCCTTCGGCGATTTCGACGGAAACATAGTTCTCGCCGACCTTGGTCACCTTGCCGACGATGCCGCCCTGGGTGACGACTTCATCGCCCTTGGCCAGGCCGGCCAGCAGGGCCTTGTGTTCCTTGGCCTTCTTCATCTGCGGACGGATCATCAGGAACCACAGCACGACGAACATCAGGATCATCGGCAGCAACTGCATGAAGCCGCCGGTCGGGTCGGCAGCGGCGCCGGCGGTTTGGGCGTGGGCAATACTGATCATGGTGTAACTCCAGGTTGCTTGAATAACGAAACGGGGAATTCTATCACCGGCCCGAGGATCGGTCGCGGGCAAAGCCGATCGACCACTCGTCCAGCGTGCCGGCCTCGATGGCGGCACGCATCTCGGCCATGATGGTCTGATAGAAGTGCAGGTTATGGATGGTGTTCAGCATGCCGCCGAGGATTTCGCCGCAGCGGAACAGGTGGTGCAGGTAGGCACGGCTGAACTGCGTGCAGGTGGTGCAGGTGCACGACGGGTCGAGCGGGCCGGTGTCGGTCTTGAAACGGGCGTTCTTGATCTTGATGTCGCCGTAGCGGGTGAACAGGTGGCCGTTGCGGGCGTTGCGGGTCGGCATCACGCAGTCGAACATGTCGATGCCGCGCTTGACGGCGAAGACCAGGTCTTCCGGCGTGCCGACGCCCATCAGGTAGCGCGGCTTGTGGGCCGGCATTTTCGGCGCGACGTGCTCGAGGATGCGCGCCATGTCTTCCTTCGGTTCGCCGACCGACAGGCCGCCGATGGCCATGCCGTCGAAGCCGATCTGGTCCAGCCCGGCCAGCGACTCGTCGCGCAGGTCTTCGTACATGCCGCCCTGGACGATGCCGAACAGCGCGTTGCTGTTTTCCAGCTTGTTGTGTTCGTCGCGCGAACGCTGCGCCCAGCGCATCGACAGGCGCATCGACTTCGCGGCTTCATCGCGGGTGGCCGGGTAGGGGGTGCATTCGTCGAAGATCATGACGATGTCGGAATTCAACACCTTCTGAATCTGCATCGAGATTTCCGGCGACAGGAAAAGTTTGGCGCCGTCGTGCGGCGACGAGAACTTGACGCCTTCCTCGGTGATTTTGCGCAGGGCGCCGAGCGAGAAGACCTGGAAGCCGCCGGAATCGGTCAGGATGGGCTTTTGCCAGTTCATGAAATCGTGCAGGCCCCGGTGCGCCTGGACGACATCCAGCCCCGGGCGCAGCCACAGGTGGAAGGTATTGCCGAGGCAGATTTGGGCGCCGATGTCGTTCAGCGACTGCGGCGTCATGGCCTTGACCGTGCCATAGGTGCCGACCGGCATGAAGACGGGAGTCTGGACGATGCCGTGGTTCAGGGTCAGCGTGCCGCGGCGGGCGGCGCCGTCGGTTTTCAAAAGTTCGAATTGCATGTGTGGGGTTTTTGTAACAGCTGTTTGCTTGTGCGGTGCGAGATTGTATAGTTTGTGCGTTCATTCTTCGAATCTCCATGTTCAAGCGCCTGATTACCCGCCTGTTGCTGCTGGTCATGCTATCGACCGTTTTCTCGCCGAGTTTCGGCTGGGAAATCGTGGATGGCGTGGCGCCGCACGAGCATGGCGTGGCGTCCGCCGGGGGCGAGGAGCATTCCGGGTCTGACGGACATGGCATGCATGCCGCGGTCGCCGGGCATGACGACCAGGCGGGCTGCGATCCGGCGGCCTGTGACGAGCAGGATCACCATTGCTGCCCCGGCCATATTCTCGGACATCTGCCGGGTGGTCTGGGCGCATCGGGGATGGCTGTCATGGCAATGGCCGATTCGTTCGCGCTGGATGGCCATGCGGATCGCTTCGCCTCGCGCGTTCCCGAAGGGCTCGAACGCCCACCCAGAGCTGCCGCCTGAGTCGCGGCGGCTTGTCCTGACACTCCCCATTTCTGTTTGAGGCCCTGACGGGCCCAGTGCGGCATGCCGCCGGTTGTTCCATTACAACCGGAGGAAATCCCATGCGAAGCGTTTTTTGCATCGCAATCACCCTGATGTTCAGTCTGGCCTCTCCGGCCCGCGGCGAAACGCCGTTGGCCAAGGCCTTTGCCGATGCCTGGCAGCGTCAGCCGGCCGCGGCCGCGCTGACCGAGCGCCAGCGTGCGGTCGCCGCACGCCTCGGCGCCGCATCGGCCTTGACGGCTGCCGCGCCCAGCTTCGAGCTTGGTGCACGCAGCGATCGATTCAATCGCAACCGGGGCGCTCTTGAAAGCGATCTCGGCTTGGTGCTGCCGCTCTGGTTGCCCGGCGAGCGCAGCGGCGCCCGTGCGGTGGCGGAGGCGGAGGACGTGGCGCTGGCGGGGCGGGCCGAGAGTCTGCGCCTGCAACTGGCACAGCTGGTGCGCGATGCCTGGTGGGGCTGGCAGGCCCAGCAAAACGAGGTCGCGCTGGCAGTCGATCGTCTTGGCGCGGCAAAGCGCCTGCGCGACGACGTTGCCCGGCGTTTTGCCGCCGGCGACCTGTCGCGGGCCGATCTCAACCAGGCCGACGGCGTTTTGTCGCAGGTTCGCGCCCAGCAAGCTGAAACCGAGGCCGCCGAGGCGCTCGCCCGCTATCGCCTGGAAAGCCTGACCGGCGCCCCGGCAGCCGTGGCGGACGGGCAGCCGGAGGCGCTTCCGGCGCAGATCGGCGAGGTACATCCGCTGCTGCGCGAATGGCAGGGTCGCGCCGATCTGGCGCGGCGCAATGCCGAACTGGCGCGGGTACAGTCGCGCAGCAACCCGGAGCTGGCCGTGGCGACGCGGAGCGACCGGGCGGCCAGCGGCGAGCGTGCCGATCAGACCTGGGCACTCTCCTTGCGGATTCCTTTCGGGGATGGCCCGCGTCACGACGCCCGGGTCGCCACGGCGAATGCCGAGGCCATCGAAGCCACGGTGGAATTGGAGCGCTTGCGCGAGCGACTGGAGCGCGAGGCCGAGGCCTCCCGCCGGCAGGTCGCCGCGGCACGCCAGCAACTGGCGGCGACTGAGGAACGTGCCCGGCTGGCGCGCGAGAACCGCGGTTACTACGAAAAATCCTTCCGCCTGGGTGAAACCGATCTCCCGGCGCGGTTGCGCATCGAAGCCGAAGCATTTGAGGCGGAGCGCGCGCTCGGGCGCGCCCGCATTGCCCTGGGGCAGGGTATTTCGCAACTGCGCCAGAGTCTCGGCCTGTTGCCGGAGTGAGGAAAAGAAGATGATTTTGATACGAACAATGGGCCTCCTTGCGGCCCTGGTGCTGTCGGCTGCCGCTGTGGCCGGCGAGATGCCGCCGATGTCCGTCGCCGTGGCCGAAAGCGAGCATTTCGAGGCGGTGGGACGACTTACATCCGAGGGCATGAGCTGGTATGTCGATTACGCCGATAGCAATGCGCCGGTACTCAACGCCGAACTGGAGCTGGAGGCCGGCGGCCAGTCGGTCAAGGCGCGCTTTCGCCCGGAACGGGGCGATTACCTGGTGGCCGACGAGAAGTGGCTGCAGCCCCTGCGCCAGCCCGGCGAGCACCCGATGGCGCT
>CALJZP010000198.1 GCA_937983545.1 uncultured Azonexus sp. | reverse complement strand
TGTCTGCTGTGTATTTCGCGCATTATCGCTATCATTTGGTCCGCCTAACAATGTTCCGGAGCAGGGGGGGATGAATGAAGAGAATGTGCTGGCTTTTGCCGTGTCTGATGTATGGCCTGTCAGGGCCGGTTCTTGCGGAAGATGTTCCGGCTGCGGTGCAAAACGACTGCGTCCGTTGTCACGGGCTGGATGGCATCGCTAAACAGCCGGCAATGCCGCATTTGAATGGGCAGCTCGACAGTTATCTCCTGGCTTCGATGAAGAGGCTGCAGAAGGGCAAGTTGCCGACCGAAGTGGCAAATCACGTTCCGGCTGCGCTACCGGAAAGCGAGCTGGCGGCCATCGCCCGTTACTACCAGGCTGTCAAGGCCACGCGTCCGGTCCAGGAAACGGACCCGGAAAAGGTGGCACGGGGCGAAGTCGTATTTCGCAATCGCTGCAACGACTGCCACGGCGATTTCGGTCGGGAGGCCGACAAGGATGCGCCGCTCATGGCAGGGCAGGATTTGCAGCATCTGCTCAAGCAGATCAGGCTTTTCGTTAGCGGAAAACGCAAGTTCGGCTTCTTGCAGGACGATGCGTTCAAGGGGCAAAGCCTGGAGGATCTCGATGCGGTCGCCCATTTCTTTGCCAGCCAGGACCCGGTGGCGCCAGCGCCGGTCAGCAACAGCGGCAAGAAGAAGCAGCGCCGTTAGGTAGTCTCAACCGGGGAAAAGCGCCTTGAGCCCAAGCAGCACCGCCATGCCAACGATGAACGGCAGCCACGGATTGCGCCAGCGGGCGGCGACGAGGATGGCGGCGATAGCGGCGGCGAGTTTGGGGTTGATCGGCTCGACACTGCCGCCGACCAGCAAAACATCGGGCACGACGATGGCAGCCAGGGCGGCGGCCGGGGCGTAGCGCAGCGCGCGTTGCAGCGTCGGCGGCAGGCTGAAGCGGTTGCCGAGAACGATGAAGCCGGCGCGGGGCAGGGTGGTGGCCAGCCCAAGCAGGATGAAAATCAGCCACAACGACGCGTCGTAGTTCATGCGGTCTTCTTCTCTTGCCAGTGTTCGGCGGCAAAGCCGGCGGCAATGCCGAGGCAGATCGCGGTGACGATCCCCAGGCGCAGCGGCATGCCGCGCAGCAGTACGGCGCTGCCACCACCGACGAGGGCAGCGACGAGCATGGGGCGCGCTTTTGCCATTGGCACCAGCAGAACGATCAGAGCGATGGTCGCCATGAACTCCAGCGACCAGCTTTTGGGAACGATGCCGGCGGCGAAGATGCCGGCCAGCGTAAAGGCCTGCCACAGCAGCCAGGTCCAGACGCCGGTAACCAGATAGAAGCCGAGGCGCCAGCGCGGGTTGTCGACCTGCATCAGCTTGTCGTAACAGACCGCGAAGCTGCCGTCGGTCAACAAGTGCCCGCACAGCCAGCGCCAGCCGGTGCCGATACCGCGAAACCCCGGCGCGATGCCGGCGCTGAAGATCAGGAAACGCAGATTGAGCGCCAGGCCGGTGGTGACGATCAGCCACAGCGGGGCGTTATCGACGATCAGCGGCAGGGTGCCGAGTTGGGCGGTGCCGGCGAAGACGATGATGTTCATGCCCATCGCCTGCAGGGGCGTGAAGCCGGCACTGGTCATCGCCATGCCGACCACCAGCGCCCAGGGAATCAACCCGACGGATACCGGCAGGAAGGCGACAAAGCCTTCCCGCACGCCGGCGGCGAAGCCGTGGCGTTCAAAGTCCGACGGCTGCATGGGTGGCATGTTTGGTATTCAAGGGCAGGGGGCGGCAGAAAGTCAGTGCGCATCAGACGATTTCGGCAGCAGGAAGTTCAGCGCCACCGCCAGCACGCCGCACAGGCTGATGCCTTGCAGCGAGAAACTGCCGATATGCACGCCCAGGCCGCCGATGCCGGTGACCAGCGTCACCGAGATGATGCACAGGTTACGCGGGCTGGCCAGGTCGACCCTGGCGTCCATCAGCGTCTTCAGGCCGATGCCGGCGATGGAGCCGAAGAGCAGGACCATGATGCCGCCCATCACCGGCAGCGGGATGGTCTGCAGCAGGGCGCCGAACTTGCCGACGAAGGCCATCAGGATGGCGAAGCCGGCCGCCCAGGTCATGATCGCCGGGTTGTAGTTCTTGGTCAGCATGACCGCGCCGGTGACTTCGCCGTAGGTGGTGACCGGCGGACCGCCGAACAGGCCGACGACGTTGACCGCCAGGCCGTCGCCGAACAGCGTGCGATGCAGGCCGGGGTTTTCGGTGTAGTCCTTGCCGGAGACCGAGCCGATGGCGAGGATGCCGCCGACGTGTTCGACAATCGGGGCAATCGCCACCGGGATCATGAACAGGATGGCGGCGAGGTTGAACTCCGGCTTGCCGAATTCCGGCACGGCGATCCAGGCAGCGTCGCGCACCTTGCTGAAATCGACGATACCGACGAACAGCGAGGCGATGTAGCCGACCGCCACACCGACCAGGATCGGCACCAGCTTGAGCAGGCCCTTGGCGCGAATGGCGGTGAGCATGGTTGCCAGCAGCGAGATCGCGGCAATGGCGATGGCGGTTTCGTAGGGGACGACCTGGGTCTCGCCCGCCTTGCCGGTCGCCATGCCGACTGCGACCTGGGCCAGCCCGAGGCCGATGACCATGACCACGGGGCCGATGACGACCGGCGGCAGCAGGCGGTGGATGAAATCGACGCCACGCCATTTCACCAGCCCGGCCGCGACGTAGTAGAAAAAGCTCGCCGAAGCCAGCGCACCGAGGGTCGCCGGCATGCCCCAGGTTTGCACCGAGTAGATCACCGGGGCGATGAAGGCGAAGCTGGAGCCAAGGTAGATCGGCACCTGGCGCTTGGTGCACAGCTGGAAGAGCAGGGTGCCGACGCCGGCGCCGAGCAGCGCCAGGCTGGGGTTGAGGCCGGTCAGCAACGGTACCAGCACGGTGGCGCCGAAGGCGACGAAGAGAATCTGGGCGCCGGACAGCGCGGTGCGCCAGGTCGGTTCATTGGCGTAGGTACTCATTACGCCTCCTTGGTGCCGAAAATCTTGTCGCCGGCGTCGCCGAGACCGGGAATGATGTAGCCGACCTCGTTGAGGTGGCTGTCGACGGCGGCGGTGTACAGCTGCACGTCGGGGTGGGCAGCTGCCAGCGCCTTGATCCCTTCCGGCGCGGCGACCAGGACCAGCGCCTTGATCTGCTTGCAGCCGTTGCGCTTCAGCATGTCGATGGTGGCAATCAGCGAGCCGCCGGTGGCCAGCATCGGGTCGATGATCATCGCCAGGCGCTCGTCGAGCTGGCCGACGAAGCGCTCG
>CALJZP010000197.1 GCA_937983545.1 uncultured Azonexus sp. | reverse complement strand
ATACTATGCAACTTGAATTCAATCTCGAAAGCTTCGAGGACTCTGCGCGGCAGAATGGCGTCCGTTACTGGGTTGCTCATGAATTCATGGTATCGCTCGGATATGAAAGCTGGGCCTCGTTCCAGAAAGTAATCAATAAGGCGATGGCGTCGTGCGCCGCGCTCGGCGTCTCCATTCCAGAAGTCTTCATCGCAGACACCTTCATCGACGATGGCAAAGAGGTTAATACCTACCGCCTGACCCGCTTTGCTTGCTTCCTGGTGACGATGCATGCGGACTCGAAAAAACCTCAGGTTTCTCAGGCAAAAACAGTTCTCGCTGCAATTGCCGACGCCTTGGTTGAGCAACAGATCCAGCGCGACGCTCTCGAACGCATCGAAGTCCGTGAAGAACTTAAGGGCGGTGAATCGATCATGAGCGCTGCAGCCCACCTGGCCGGACTGCAATCAATGGAGTTTGGGATATTCAAGGATGCCGGATTCCGCGGCATGTATAACTTGTCACTCCAGCAATTGATCAAGCACAAAGGCGCTGCAGTTGAAAAAGGACGGACGCTTTACGACTTCATGGGCAAGACCGAGTTGGCAGCCAATCTGTTCCGAGTTACCCAGACTGCGGAACGCATCAAGAATGTTGGAGCCAAGGGCGTTACTCAATTGAGCAATACCGCCCATGAAGTTGGCAAGGAGGTCCGCGGCATCATGCTCCGGTCCAGCGGTATTGCCCCGGAAAGCCTGCCTCTCGAAGAGGACCTGACAAAGATCAAGGGGCGCTTAAAATCGGCAAACAAGGAAATGAAGAAATTGGACGCACCGCAGAAGAAGACGGGGAAGAATAAACCAGGCTGAAAAATTGCCTTCGAGCAAGCGGGCCAGTAAGTTGCCAGATACACTCAGCAACTGCTAAACTGGTCGCAAATGGGTTGGGACTACTCGACCGGCGCTGGGCTTCTCGGACTACCGGGAGGCCCTTCTGCTTTTCAGGGGAACAATTTCAGGCCATTGCCTGTAATGCAGTCGTGCCGACCGGTGAACAACTTTCCCTTAATCACATCCCAAGCACGGTTTTCCTGATCCGGTCGCAGCACATGAAGGCCACACGGCCGCGCCGTCAGATCGGCAAGCTGCAGCCCCTCTGAGTTGGTCTTCTTGTCAGCAATCAGGATACTGAACGGATAGGGCTTTCCGCTTCGGTTTTCGCCATCGCAAACGCGCCGAAACTCCAGCTCGAGGGCTGCATCCTCTTTGGCGCCACGCGCTTCGAAGACAATCCGTGTTTCGTGCTCTCGTTGTCCCTGGATAGCCATGAATGCCGCTACCCGCTCCAGGCCGAACTGCATTGCTAGGTGATAGGGATGCTCCGGCTTTGAATACTTGACCTTGTGGCGGTTCTTGTCGATCACCACGGCAATCATTGTCATCTCAGTCGCTGCAATCACGTCCGTCAGGCGATTCAAGAACGCCTCCCGCGCCTCTTTGTTCAGTTGGGCAAACCCGGCCTTCTTCTTTCTGATGTCGTGCTCATGCAGGATCACCAGATCGTGGCCGAAGAAATCGAACTTCAGTTGCCTGATGGCAGGCGTCACCTGATGCACATAGGCGCCAACCGGGAAAATACAGAACGACAGGACGAACAGCGGCCAATCGGGATTGATCGACTCCAGGCTATGGTCTCCGCTCTCGTCGACGAACACCACGTAGTCGCTGGCCTTTCCGGTCAAAGCTTCACTCCTGTGTATTCTTCGACCTGCTTCTTCAGAAATCCCTTGGCCAGGTCCTTCAGCAGATCGACTGTGAAGCCGCCAGCGGCCTCGGCGCCCTTCTTGGTCTTGGCCCAAACTTCAGGACTGCGGACAGAGTCGACGAAATCATGGCCGCTCCATGACAGGCGATCGAATAGCACATCGCCTCCATAGCTGGCTTGAAAAGTTTGGATCAGCTTCGCCTCTTCGACCAATTTCAGGTGATACGCAACTTCGTCCGTGCCGAAGCCATCAATTGCCAAAACACCCTCCCCCGGGGTGAGTTGATGAACGCCACCCGGCGACTCAGGAAGCGCCTCAAGGACAAGCATCAGATCTCGAATCAAATCCATCTCACGGCGCATCGGTCGCTCCTGAACGAAAGTTCAATGATATTCGAATAGCGTGAATACGGGGATTGCGCCCATCTGCTTTGGGAGCAGATGGTCGGGGGTTCAAGCCCTCTGATCCTAGCTCGCCTTTTTGCCTCCCTTTTCCTCGATTGCGTAAGTAACATCATCTCGAAGGAAAGCAGTAATTTTCGAAATATGTTCCCGGACCATCATTGCCACTGCGGTCGGTATCCAACCATATGGTGAAGAATCGCCAGTCGTTTTCTTGAAGGTTTCAGCACGTACCCATTCAGAGGAAAGCGCGTCTCCTGTTCGCCTATCGATAATTTCGACATCAGCAGAGATGTACGTAGAGTCAAAGCCGATCCGAATTTTCTCTGCGCTATCTGGGACGAGGGTCGTTAGATTCGATAGTTTCAGGACATATCTTGCTTGATGATCGCCCTTCAGGTTTGAAGACATCAACGCTGCATCGAGCAATTTGGCATACCTGTTTTCCAATTCGCCAGCATAAATCTCTGGAACGTATTCGACGTTCTTGAACAATGGCGATTTCATTGAGGCTGTGACTATCTCAGTTGGAGTCATCTGCTCGTCTGACGGCAACGGTACAGCGGTAAATTCCGGCAAAGGGAACATGGCATAACGTGCGCTATTGACGGCTCGTGGGCCAACATCTTGCAAGACAAGGTTTGCCGCCATTTCAATGCCTAGTGAGCACCCAGAAACAGCACAACTACACAGCACAATGCCCCCTACTCGTGAAAAGCTAATAACTCGGCCCAGCATTCTCATTGGATTGAACAGTTAATAATTAATACGTGAATGAAACACATTGAATCGCCCCGGTTTTTCTAGACACTCTGTAGCCGGTTGAAATACTGCTGCTCGAACTTTACCGGAGAAACGTCATTTGCATAGCTGTGACGACGTTTCGGGTTGTAGAACATCTCGATGTAGTTGAAGACGTCACGGCGCGCTTCTTCACGGTCGAGATAGGTTTTGCGGCGGATACGTTCTCGCTTGAGTAACTGAAAGAAGCTCTCGGCGACCGCGTTGTCGTAGCAATTCCCCCGCCGACTCATGCTAGCCACTAAGCCATGAGCTTTCAGGAGTGCTTGCCAGTCATGGCTGCTGTACTGGCATCCCTGATCGGAATGGACGATCACGGGCGCTGTGGGGCTTCGCCGCCATACCGCCATCAGTAATGCATTGATCGCCAGCTCGCTATTGATCCGAGAACGCATCGACCACCCGATGACCTGACGCGAGAACAAATCCAGCACCACCGCCAGATATAGCCAGCCTTCGTGGGTGCGGATATAGGTGATATCTGTCACCCAAACCCGATTGGGTGCTTCGACATCGAATTTCTGTTCCAGCTGATTCTCGGCCACAACTGCTGGCTTGCCATAGCGGCCGGCTCGACGACGGTAGCCCACCTGTGCCCGGAGCCCTTCCTGCCTCATCAGACGATAAACCCGATGTTTGCCGCAACGCTCGCCTAGATCGCGCAGGTCCTGCGTAATTTTGCGATAGCCATAGACGCCACCGCTCTCCAGCCAGGATTGCTTGATCAGCCCCAGTAGCCGTCGATCATCCTGCT
>CALJZP010000196.1 GCA_937983545.1 uncultured Azonexus sp. | reverse complement strand
CCGTTGACGACGCCGAGATAGGATTGCCGGGCACCCAGGGCGGCACCGCGCTTGGCCGCTTCAAGCGCTGATTCGGTGGCGGCGCGATTGGCGCTGGCTTCGCGCTGGCGGGATGCGGTGAAGCCACCCTGGAAGAGCGGGATCGTGAGCTGGATGCCGACGTTCTGATAGTCGGTGTCATACGTGCCGAAGGCCGGCGTATAGCTCTTGGAGTGGCCAACGTTGGCGACCGCATCGATGGTCGGGTAATGCCCGGCACGCTGCTTATCGACTTCGCGGGCGGCGATGCTCGCGTTGTATTGCTGGACCTGTACGTTCAGGCTGCCGGTTTCGGCTGCGTTGACCCATTCCGCCATGTTGCCCGGTTGCGGAGCAGTCAGTTCAGCCGTCTTGCGCAGTTGGGCGAGGGCGCCGGGTTCCTGGCCAATGATGGCCTGCAGGGCACGTAGCTTGACCTCGAGATCGCTTTCGGCGGCGATTTCCTGGGCGCTGGCCAGGTCGTAGCGAGCCTGTGCTTCGTGTGTATCGGTGATGGTCGCCGTGCCGACCTCGAAGCTCTTCTTCGCGAGTTCCAGCTGTTGCGCAATGGCCTGCTTGTTGGCTTTTACGGCGGCCAGGCTTTCCTGGGCGTAAAGCACATCGAAATAGGCCTGGGCGACTCGCAGGATCAAATCCTGCCGGGCCAGGCCGAAATTGGCTTCAGCCTGGGCAACCTGCATCTTGGACTGATCGTAGGCAATCCAGTTCTGCCAGCGGAACAAAGGCTGCGAGAGGGTGAGCTGGTAACCGTTGGCGTTGTATTTTGGCTTGGCGAACGTCGGCCCGTTGTGCGTGGACAGCTCGTTTTCATTCCACGTCGTATTGCCCGAAAGCGAGAGGCTCGGCAACAGGCCGGCGCGCGCCTGCGGCTGCTTTTCCTGCCCAGCGTCGAGCGTTGCGCGGGCAGCGGCGAAAGTCGGGTCGTTGGTCTGGGCGTCGCGATATACCTGCATCAGGTCGGCGGCGCAGAGCGGGGTGGCGATCAGGGGGGAGAGGAAAAGCCAGGCCAGTTTTTTCATGACATCCTCAGTAACGACGCATATTTGGATCGATTTCCCCTGCCCACGCATCGACACCCCCCATCAGGTTGAGCACCGAGCCGAAGCCCTTACGTTCGAGGAACATGGCGACCTGCAGGCTGCGGCTGCCGTGGTGGCAAATCACCACGACATCGCGGCTGGGGTCGATCTCCTCGCAGCGTACCGGAACGAGATGCATCGGGATGTGCAGGGAGCCCGCCAGCTGGCAGAGCTCCGTTTCCCACGGTTCGCGTACATCAAGCAGGACGGGGTCGGGCCGGTTTTCGTCGGCCAGCCATTCGGCAAGTTGTTGTACGCGAAGCTGTTGCATCAGAAGGAGAATTGATCTTTGGCGTCAGCGCCATCGAGCGCCGGAACGACGGTCTCGAAGAGATTGACGGTGTTGTAGGTTCCCTCGGCCGTGCAGGTGATCAACTGGGCTTCCATCACCGGCGCTTCACCGGTGATGACGGCGAGACGGCCACCGACACGCAATTGCTTGAGCAGGGAGGGGGAAACGCTGGGAACGGAGCCGGAAACGACGATGGCATCATAGGGGCCGCGCTGCGACCAGCCGTCAATGCCATTGCCCGCTTCAACCGAAACGTTGCCGATACCGGCACGCGCCAGATTTTCCTTGGCGGTTGCGGCAATTTCCGGGCGGATTTCGACGGTCACCACATGTTCGGCACGAGCAGCCAGCAAGGCAGCCATGTAGCCGCTACCGGTACCGATTTCCAGGACCTTGTCGGTTTTCTTGATGCCGAGTTCCTGCAGCATCTTGGCTTCGATCTTCGGGGCCAGCATGGTCTGGCCGCTGCCGATGGGGATTTCCATGTCGGCGAATGCCAGGTTGCGATAGGCGGCCGGTGCGAAGTCTTCGCGCTTGACGACGAAAAGAAGGTCGAGAACCTGGGGATCCAGAACATCCCAGGGACGGATCTGCTGTTCGATCATGTTGAAACGTGCTTGCTCGATGTTCATTGGGGTCTCCGCAGGCATAATATTAGCACAGGCTAATATATTGATTCCGACAAATCAAAATTATACCCGACTCTCCTTTTTCATCTGGCACAAACCGTGGCGCAGGAGATCCATGTGAATCTGCAGGTATTGCTGCGGATTGTCGTCGTTTTCGACGCAGCAACTCATGGAGTAGCGCCAGATCAGCAGCATCAGAATCGGCGCAATCACGACATCGATGGTCGTTTCGACATCCATGCTCCGGAACTCGCCGCTGGCCATGCCGCGCTTCAATGCGCTACCAACCAGGGCGCGGCCGCGGTTGATGACATTCTCCACGTAGTAGCGCCCGAGTTCGGGGAAATTCCGTGCCTCGGCCACCATCAGTTTGGGTATCCCGGCAAAGGCAGTCAGGCCGATTTTGATCCACCAGTTGGCGAGCAGCTTTTCCATCAAGTCGAAGCTGCTGCCCGTATGCTGGGCGGCGATGGCTTCGTTTTCGGCGATGACCGGGACGATGCCTTCCTGGATGACGGCCTTGAACAGCGCTTCCTTGTTTTCGTAGTACAGGTAGAGGGTGCCCTTGGATACGCCTGCACGGGATGCGACATCTTCCAGTCGCGTGGCGGCGTAGCCTTTCTCGACGAAAAGATCGAGGGCAGCCGCAAGCAACTCCGACGGGCGGGCTTCCTTGCGGCGTTTGCGGGGGGCTGGGGGCGACGACATGGGTAACTTAATGACTCTTTGGTCATTAAGTTACCACCGCGCTTCCGCTCAGGTCAACGGCCTTCCTTGATCAGGCGCCCGCTGGTGGGCTGGATGGGACGGGCGTTGTTGCGATACAGACGACCGAAAATGTTGATCTGTTCCTGCGAAACTTGTACAGGTTGCTTCATCACCAGCCACAGCACGCCTTCGGTACAAGGCGGCGTGGTCAGCGAGCCCATGTAGGTGTAGTAATTGCGCGTGCTGGGGAGCAACGTGTTCAGGTCGACGCTGGCGGTTGGTGGAGCCACAGGCATGTTTCTTTCCAGTGGAATGTGGTTCCAGAGCGTCTGGATGAACGGGTTTTCAGTGCCGCGTTCGAGCAGTATGGCAACGACGGCAAGTTGGCCATCGTCGGCCTTGTGCACCAAATGGACCACCATGTCGAAACGCTGGCCGTTGATTTTTTCCTCGGAGGGGCGGTGGAAGTGGAACTGCACCAGTTCGTAGGTTTTTCCGGTCAACGAGATCGAGCCTTCCCCGACCTCTACTTGCACGGTGTGTCCGTTATCGACAATGCGGAATGTGGAGGGTTGATACTTGAACTTGATCGGTTCGACGTCAACCTTGATGCCATCCTTTATGTCGATGGGCGACTGGCGTTCGCCGGTGGCGCACAGCTTGTTGCGCGGGTCCACCCTGCTCCAGTTTTCCGGGCCGCCCGGGCCGTCGTAGTCCCAGTGGATAGCGGCATGTTGCATGGCTGGTTCGCTGTGGGCGAGTTCCAGCATATAGCCTTCGGGGTTGGTTGCCTTTTTCGGTCTGGAGGCAGGTGTCCTGGGGTTAAGGACGACAACCGCCTGCGCCTTGGGTGCCGCAGCGACAGGAGCCGGCGCCGGGGCAGGAGGCTTGGCGGCCGGTGCGCTTGCGGTCGGCGCAGGTTCTTTTGCGGCCTCCTTCTGGGGCTCGCGAGAGGCTTCGAGCGCTGCTTTCAGATTAGGGCGAATGGACGGAATGGCCGAGTGTTCGGACTCCTTGGCGGAGGTGTCGGCAGCCTTGATGGGAGTAGGTTTTTCGGCCTTGGCCATTTCTTTCTTGAGCGTCGCTTCATTGGCGGCCTTCAGCTCGGCCCCGGCGTCGTTTGCTTTTTTTGCCAATTCTGCCGGACTGTCTTTTGGCGGGCGGCATACTTCGCGCAGCACCTTGTCATCCAGCGTACCCGAGCGGACGGGCAACTCGGTGCCCTTGATGTCCTCCTCGCGGATGACGTCGGATTCGTTCTTCTTGAAAATGCGCTTGATGGTATTGGCGTTGCGCGTGCTGCAGTCGTAGCGGGTGATGGCTTCAATAACGCGATAACCGGCGCCGGATTTTGCGTCGGTCAGCTCTTTCTCGAGGACGACACGGCCTTGAGCCTGTACTGTATTGCCATCGCGCTTCAGGCTGGTCCGGTCAAGTTCGATGCGCTTTCCGGGTTCGGACGAAATGACCTGCCATGTCGGCGCAGCCGACACGCTCCAGGGCAGGGTGGCCATCAGGCCGGCAATGATCAGCTTGCGCATCTTTTTTCCCTTGGTTTTTCTTTAGAATTCCGCGTCTTGTTCACGATATTTCGGCTAATTTCTGAAAATCTTGAGCGGACTTTGTCATTCCTTGCATTTTGCCTGTATTTCCAGTAACTTGCAGCCCACTCGTTAGGGGTGCCGGCGGACAAGCGGGCTGAGAAATACCCTTCGAACCTGACCGGGTCATGCCGTCGTAGGGAAACGAATTCTGTCGTTGGAACCAGATCGCTCCTTGCCCGTCTTACCGGTTGCACTCATGCATGGAGCTTCAATGAACGCCAAAGAACAATTCCTCGCCGCCAACGCCCACGTCGACGAGGCTGCCATCCAGCCGCTGCCCAATTCCCGCAAGGTCTACATCGAGGGTTCGCGCCCGGATATCTACGTTCCGATGCGCGAAATCAGCCAGTCCGATACGCCGACCGGCATGGGTGGGGAAAAAAATCCGCCGATTTTTGTCTACGACTGTTCCGGCGTCTATTCCGATCCGGCCGCCAAGATCGACATCCGGTCCGGCCTGCCGGCGCTCCGCGCCCAGTGGATCGCCGAGCGTGATGACACCGAGGAACTTCCGGACCTGACCTCCGAATACGGCCGCCAGCGTGCCGCCGACAAGGCCCTCGACGAACTGCGTTTCCCCGGCCTGCACCGCAAGCCGCGTCGCGCCAAGCCCGGCGCCAACGTGTCGCAGATGCATTACGCCCGCAAAGGCATCATCACGCCGGAAATGGAATATGTGGCGATTCGCGAAAACCTCAACCGCCGCGCCTATATCGAATCGCTGAAGGCGACCGGCCCGATGGGCGAGAAGATGGCCAAGTTGCTGGGGCGCCAGCACCCCGGTCAGAGCTTCGGAGCCGCCATCCCGGAAGAAATTACCCCGGAATTCGTGCGTAGCGAAGTCGCTCGCGGCCGCGCCATCATCCCGAACAACATCAACCACCCGGAAAGCGAGCCGATGATCATCGGCCGTAACTTCCTCACCAAGATCAACGCCAATATCGGCAACTCGGCGCTCGGCTCCTCCATCCAGGAAGAAGTCGAGAAAATGACCTGGTCGATCCGCTGGGGCGGCGATACCGTGATGGATCTGTCGACCGGCAAGAACATCCACGAAACCCGCGAGTGGATCATCCGCAACAGCCCGGTGCCGATCGGCACGGTGCCGATCTACCAGGCGCTGGAAAAGGTCAACGGCAAGGCCGAGGATCTGACTTGGGAAATCTTCCGCGACACGCTGATCGAACAGGCGGAGCAGGGCGTCGACTACTTCACCATCCACGCCGGCGTGCTGCTGCGCTACATCCCGATGACCGCCAACCGGATGACGGGCATCGTCAGCCGTGGCGGTTCCATCATGGCCAAGTGGTGCCTGGCGCACCACAAGGAAAGCTTCCTCTACACCCACTGGGACGAGATCTGCGCCATCATGGCCGCCTACGACATCAGCTTCTCGATCGGCGACGGATTGCGTCCCGGGTCGATCGCGGACGCCAACGACGAAGCGCAACTGGGCGAACTGAAGACCCTCGGTGAGCTGACCGAGATCGCCTGGAAGCACGACGTGCAGACCATCATCGAAGGGCCGGGCCATGTGCCGATGCACCTGATCAAGGAGAACATGGACCTGCAGCTGGAATACTGCAAGGAAGCCCCGTTCTACACCCTCGGCCCGCTGACCACCGACATCGCGCCGGGTTACGACCACATCACCAGCGGCATCGGCGCCGCGATGATTGGCTGGTACGGCACCGCCATGCTCTGCTACGTGACGCCCAAGGAGCACCTCGGCCTGCCGGACAAGGACGACGTCAAGGAAGGCATCATCACCTATAAGCTCGCCGCCCACGCCGCCGACCTCGCCAAGGGCCATCCCGGCGCGCAGATCCGCGACAACGCCCTGTCCAAGGCGCGCTACGAGTTCCGCTGGGAAGACCAGTTCAACCTCGGCCTCGACCCGGACAAGGCACGCGAATTCCACGACGAGACCCTGCCAAAGGAATCGGCCAAGGTCGCCCACTTCTGCTCGATGTGTGGCCCGCATTTCTGTTCGATGAAGATCACGCAGGATGTGCGCGACTTCGCTGCACAACAGGGCATCGGCGAAGCCGAGGCGCTGGAGAAGGGTATGGAGACCAAGGCGGTCGAGTTTGTGAAGACCGGAGCGGAGGTTTATCGGAAGGTTTGAAGCCCCTACGCCGGTCGACTGATCCGGGATGAAAAACGGCGGGCATTTGTTCCCGCCGTTTTCATTTAACCTTGCGCCTATGGATGTTTTTCTCTCTTCCTCCCAACTGCTTCCCTTTATTGCCGCATCGGTCTTGCTGACGCTGGCACCGGGGCCGGATAACCTGCTGGTGCTCGGTCTGGGCATGGCGCGCGGTCGCAAGCAGGGGGTTGCATTTGGTTTGGGGTGTGCGGCGGGCTGTCTGAATCACACCGTGCTGGCAGCGCTTGGCGTTGGGGCATTGATCGTCGCTTCCGATCTGGCTTTTGGCGCCTTGCGCATTGCCGGCGGCCTGTATCTGGTCTGGCTTGGTACTCAGGCAATACGCCATGCTGCGCCGGCGGGTGTGGTGCCGCTCAGCATGCCGGCCGACAGTTGCGCACGACTGTTCCGGCGCGGCCTGCTGGCCAACGCGATCAATCCCAAGGTGGTGCTGTTCTTTCTTGCCTTCCTGCCGCAGTTCGTGGAGGCCGGGCGCGGCGATGCGGCGTGGCAGATCGTGCAGTTGGGTGTCGTTTTCACGCTGCAGGCAGCGGTGGTGTTTGCCTTGATCGGCGTTTTTGCCGGTGCTCTGGGTGAGCGACTGGCGCGCCGTCCCGGTTTTTCGGTGTGGCTGGAACGTGTCGCCGGCGGCATTTTCCTGCTGCTCGGCCTGCGCCTGCTAAGCGGACGCTGAGGGCAGGATGGATTGTCGTCCCGGCTGTGGCGCCTGTTGCATTGCGCCGTCGATTTCTTCATTGAACAAACCGGCTGGGCAGCCTTGCACGCATCTTGACGACCGGTTGCGATGTACGATTTTTGGCCGCTCCGAACGGCCAGATTGCTGCCGTGGCCTGCAACCGTCGCCGGAAATGTGCGGCGAGTCGCGTGAGCACGCACTGATCTGGCTGGCAAATCTGGAAGCAGCTACAAGGCCGGGATAGTAGAATGCGGCCTCCCCAACTTGGCTGCATTCCATGGATCCGATCCTCTTGCTCAAGGCGCTCATTCTCGGCATTGTCGAGGGGCTGACCGAATTCCTTCCGATCTCGTCGACCGGGCATCTGATCCTGGCTGGCGATTTGCTGGATTTCAACGACGATCGCGGCAAGTTGTTCGAAATCGTGATCCAGTCCGGCGCAATTCTCGCCGTCGTCTGGGAGTATCGCGAGCGTCTGCTGGTCATCGCGCGAGGTGCCTTCAGCGACAAGGCGGCGCAGAAATTCATCCTCAACCTGTTTGTCGCCTTCCTGCCGCTGGCCATACTCGGCCTGGCCTTCGGCAAGGCGATCAAGGCCAATCTGTTCAATCCGATTGCCGTGGCGACAACCTTCATTCTCGGCGCCTTCGTGATCCTGTGGGCCGAAAAGCGCGAGCACAAGATTCGAGTCGAAAGGGTCGAGGACATGACCCTGGTCGATGCGCTGAAGCTCGGCATCGCCCAGGCCTTTGCGCTGATTCCGGGGACCTCGCGTTCCGGTGCCACGATTATCGGCGGCTTGCTGTTCGGTCTGTCGCGCAAGGCGGCCACCGAGTTTTCCTTCTTTTTGGCCATCCCCACGCTGGGCGTGGCGACCGTCTATCAGCTCTACAAGGAGCGGGCGCTGCTCAGCATCGACGATATCGGCATGTGGGTGGTCGGCTTCATTTCCGCCTTCATTTCGGCCTTCCTGTGCGTACGTTGGCTGCTGCGCTTCATTTCCAGCCATGATTTCGTGCCCTTCGCCTGGTATCGCATCGTCTTCGGCATCGTCGTGCTGACCACGGCCCATTTCGGCTGGGTGCAATGGACGGCCCACTGATCCTTTATCTGCACGGCTTCTGCTCGTCGCCGGCTTCCTGGAAATCGCGCCTGCTCGGCGAGGAAATGGCACGCCGGGGACTGGCGGGGCATTTTGCCTGTCCACAACTGTCGCCGGTGCCGGACGAGGCGGTCGCCTGTGCTGACGCACTGATCGAAGAGGCGGGCGGCAGGGTCTTGCTGGTGGGCTCGTCGCTGGGTGGGCACTATGCCAATCATCTGGCCGAAAGGCACGATCTCCGGGCCGTGCTGATCAACCCGGCGGTGATCGACAGGCTCGATCTCGGCCTGTTCGTCGGTGATCACGTCAACTTCCATTCCGGCGAAGCCTTCACGTTCAGCGAAGCCCATGCTGTGCAATTGAAAGCCCAAGTGCGTCGCCCGGCGCCGGCGCGCTACTGGTTGCTGGCCGAAACAGGCGACGAGGTGCTCGATGTTCGCCAGGCCGAGGCCTTCTACGCCGGCTGTCGGCAAACCATCCTGCCGGGCGGTGACCACAGCTTCACGAAGTTTCCCGATTTCGTATCGCAAATCATTGAATTCGCTGGGCTATAATCCGCCGATGAACGTATTGTTTGAAGAAGATGGCGGCTTCAAGGCCGGTAGCATCATGGCCGACAACGATAGCTCGTTGCAGGTTGAAATGCCCACCGGCAAGCGGAGCAAGATCAAGGCGGCAACCGTGTTGTTGCGTTTCGAAAAGCCCTCGGCGGGCGCCCTGCTGGAGCAGGCGACGCCGCTGGCCGAAGAGATCGAAGCAGATTTCCTGTGGGAGTGCGTCAGCGATGGCGAATTTTCGTTTCTGGATTTTGCCCGTGATTACTACGGACACGACCCCGCCCCGGTCGAAGCGACGGCGGTGCTGCTTGCCCTGCACGCCGCGCCCGTCTATTTTCATCGCAAAGGCAAGGGCCGCTTCCGCAAGGCGCCTCCCGACATTCTCGCAGCTGCTCTGGCCAGTCTTGAAAAAAAGCGTCAGCAAGCGCTCGCCATCGAAGGCTGGATAAGCGAGCTCAAGGCATTCCGCCTGCCGCCGGAAATCGGCGCCCTGACGGATGCCATGCTCTACGCGCCGGATCGCAACAAACCGGAAACCAAGGCCTTCGAGACGGCCTGTTCCGAAACCGGCCTCACGGCAGCCCAACTGCTGTTCAAGTGTGGAGCGATCAAGTCCGCCTACCATTTGCACTACAAGCGTTTCCTGCACGAGCAATTCCCGAAGGGTGTGGCTTTTCCGGCGCTGGATGCCCCCGTGCTGCCGGCCGACCTGCCAAAGGCCGATGTACGCGCCTTCTCGATCGACGACGCCCAAACGACCGAAATCGACGATGCGCTCTCCGTCGTCAAACTGCCCGGCATCGGTTCGCGCATCGGCATCCACATCGCCGCGCCGGGGCTGGCCATCGCGCATGGCTCGCCGCTCGACGGCGTGGCGCGCGCCCGCCTGTCGACGGTCTACATGCCGGGTAACAAGATCACCATGCTGCCCGACTCGGTGGTCCAGAATTACACGCTGGCCGGCGGCGTCGATTGTCCTGCCGTGTCGCTCTATCTCACCGTCAACGAATCACTGGAAATCGTCAGCCACGAATCGCGTCTGGAGATGGTGCATATCGCCGCCAATCTGCGTCACCATGAAGTCGAACCATGGTTCAACGCGGAAACCATCGGCGGGCCGCTGCCCGATCAGCCGTTCAAGGATGAGTTGCTGCATCTTTGGCATTTTGCCAACGCCTGTGAGGGCCGGCGCGGCAAGCCTTCCGCCGTGCAGGGCATCAACGACTACAACTTCGCCATCGTTGGCGATCTGGCCGATCCGGATGCTTGTCGTGTCGAGATCAGCGAGCGCAAGCGCGGCAGCCCGCTCGACAAACTGGTCGCCGAACTGATGATCGTCGCCAATTCGACCTGGGGCGGCCTGCTGGCCGACAAGAACGTGGCCTGCATGTACCGGGCGCAGACCCAGGGCAAGGTGCGCATGACCACCTCGCCGTTGCCGCACGAAGGGCTGGGCGTGCCGCAATACGCGTGGATGACCTCGCCGTTGCGCCGTTACTGCGACCTGGTCAATCAGTGGCAGCTCATCGCTTGCCTGAAGGGCGAGACCCCTGCCTTTGCCCAGCGCTCGGCCGAGTTGTTCGGCGCGATGCGCGATTTCGAGGTGACCTACGGTGCCTATGCCGATTTCCAGCGCCAGATGGAACGTTACTGGTGCCTGCGCTGGCTGCAGCAGCATGGGGTGGCGGAGATCGATGCCACCGTGCGCCGCGAACAGCTGGTCAAGCTCGATCACCTGCCGTTGATGCTGCGCGTGCCGTCGTTGCCTGCGGACTTGCTGCCGGGGCAGCGCGTGCATCTGGCCGTCGAGAGCATGGATCTGCTGGGACCGGAAGTGACGTGTCGTTTCCTTGGCTTATTGGGCGACAGCAATGCCGCAGAAGCCGTGGAGGAGGAAGAGGCGTGAAGCCGGCGGTCAGTCCCCGACGCGCCCGTGCAGCCGAGCAGGACCGCCGGCTGTGGACGGCCCTGGCTATCTCGCTGGCGGTTCATGCGCTGCTGCTGACCCTGCATTTCAAGTTTCCGGAAGCGTCGAAGGCCATGCAGGAAAGGGCCATGGACATCATCCTGGTCAATGCCAAGTCGGCGCGCAAGCCGTCCGATGCGCAGGCCCTGGCGCAGGCAAACCTCGATGGCGGCGGCAATACCGATGAAAATCGCCGGGCCAAGACCCCGTTGCCGCCGACGAATAGGCAGACCGAGGGCAACGACCTCCAGCAGATGCAGCGGCGCGTGCAGGAACTTGAAACAGCGCAGCAGAAGTTGCTGACCCAGGCGAAGAGCCTGCGCACGGTGGCGAGCGAGAAGACGGGCGGCGAGCAGTCCGCTCCCAGCCTCAGTGGTCTCGACCTGGCCGAGTCGGCGCGGGCGATGGCCCGCCTGGAAGGCCAAATCGACAAGGCTGCCGACGAATACAGCAAGAAGCCGCGCAAGAAGTTTGTCGGGGCGCGTACCGAGGAGTATGTGCTGGCCGCCTACCTCGATGCGTGGAAACAGAAAATCGAACGTATCGGTACCCTGAATTACCCGCCGGAAGCGCGTGGCAAGCTGTATGGCGCGGTAGTCATCTTCGTCGAATTGCGGGCCGAGGATGGCAGCCTGTACAACGCCGAGATTTCGAAATCCTCCGGTCACAAGGTGCTCGATCAGGCCGCCTTGCGCATCCTGCGCATGTCGGCTCCCTTCGGCGCCATCCCGGCGCAGGGCCTGGGCGGCGCGACCGTCCTGTCTTTCGCGCGGACCTGGTATTTCACGCAGGGCGATTCCCTGAATACGGCCAGCAAGTAACGCGGCCGTACCCGGGTCGTCGTGTTAGCCTCCCTCTCTGATTCCCTTCCTCCCCCGTCGCTCTGCTGCCATGTCCGATCTTTACGCCGTATTCGGCAATCCGATTGCCCATTCCAAATCCCCGCACATCCACGCAGCCTTTGCCGCAGCGCTGGGGCAGGCGATGCGTTACGAGGCGAGACTGGCGCCGGTCGACGGCTTCGCTGAAGCCATAGCCGAATTTGTTGCTGCAGGCGGCAAGGGGGCCAACGTCACCGTGCCCTTCAAGGAAGAGGCATTTCGCCTGGCCTCCCGCCTCTCCGAGCGGGCGGCGCGGGCAGGGGCGGTGAATACCTTGTGCTTCGCCGGCAACGAAATTTTCGGCGACAACACCGACGGCGCGGGGCTGGTACGGGACATCACGCATAACCTCGGTTGTTCGCTGGCCGGCAAGCGCATCCTGTTGATCGGCGCCGGGGGCGCTTCGCGCGGCGTGATCGCTCCCCTGCTTGCCGAAAGACCGGCTTCGCTGGCCATCGCCAATCGCACCGCGGCCAAGGCCGAAGCACTCGCTGCCGCCTTCGCCGATCTCGCACAGGTCGAGGGCGGCGATTTCGGGCGTTTTGCCGGCCGATGCTTCGACGTGCTGATCAATGCGACGTCGGCCAGCCTCTCCGGCGAAAGCCTGCCTCTGCCCGAGGGGGTCTTCGCGCCCGGTAGCCTGGCCTACGACATGATGTACGGCAAGGGAGAAACGCCGTTTCTCCTGCTGGCACGCGAGCAGGGCGCGGGGCGTTGCGCGGACGGCTTGGGCATGCTGGTCGAACAGGCCGCCGAGGCCTTTTTCGTCTGGCGTGGCGTTCGACCCGAAACGGTATCGGTGTTGGCCGATCTGCGTGCCGGGTTGCGCGGATGAAAACGCTGGGCCGCTGGCTGAAATGGGGCCTGCTCGGCCTGGTCGGTGTTTTTCTGTTGTGGCAGCTGTGGTTGCTGGGATGGGTTTTGCTGTGGGGATGGGTCAATCCGGGCGAAACGAAATTCATGGAGATCCGGCTCGCCGAATTACGGGTGAAGAATCCGCAGGCCCAACTCAAGCAACAGTGGGTTCCCTATGAGCGGATTTCGATTCACCTGAAACGGGCGATCATCGCAGCCGAAGACGCCAAGTTCGTCGATCATGAAGGCTTCGACTGGGAAGGGATGCAAAAAGCCCTGGAAAAAAACCATAAGAAGGGGCGTTTCGTGGCGGGCGGTTCGACCATCAGCCAGCAATTGGCCAAGAATCTCTTCCTGACGCCGAACAAGTCGTATTTCCGCAAGGCCGAGGAGGCGATCATCACCCTGATGCTCGAGAACCTGTGGAGCAAGCGGCGCATCTTCGAGGTTTACCTGAATGTGATCGAGTGGGGTAACGGCGTCTTCGGTGCCGAAGCGGCAGCCCGTTACTACTACAACGTCGGTGCGGCCCAGTTGGGTCCGGAGCAGGCGGCGCGGCTGGCCGGAATGGTGCCCAACCCCCGCTATTACGACCGCAACCGGGCGGCGCCCGGGTTGGGGCGAAAGACGGCCATCATCCTCGGTCGCATGACTAGTGCCGATGTGCCGTGAAATATTCCCCGAACAAGGGTTTTCCGCAGTGATTTTGTAGGAACCCGGGGATCGGCCCGGTGCTAAAATGGCAGACCTTTTGCCGCACCGCACCATGAGCGAAGAAGCCCAGCTGACCGACACCGAAGACTTGCAGGAGCGCCTCGCCGAGGTGCAGACCCTGCTCGCCCGGCACAAGCTGGTCGAAGAGCTGGTGCATCGCCAGGAAGGGCCGCGCCACGACCTGGTCGAGGACATCGTGCACAAGCAGCATCTGCACGAACTGCAGGCCCGGCTGGAGCCCATGCACCCGGCCGACATCGCCTATATTCTGGAGGCGCTGCCCACCGACGAACGTCTGATCGTCTGGGATCTGGTCAATCCCGAACTCGAAGGCGAGGTTCTGCTCGAAGTCTCGGATGCCGTCCGGGAAAGCCTCATCGAGTCGATGGAGCGCACCGAACTGGTCGCCGCCGCCGAAACGCTCGATGCCGACGAACTGGCCGATCTCGCGCCCGACCTGCCGCAGGGCGTCATCGACGACGTCTTCCTCGGCCTGTCGGTCGAGGAGCGCGAGCAGTTGCGGGCTGCGATGTCCTACCCCGAGGATTCGGTCGGCTCGATCATGGACTTCGACATGGTGACCGTGCGCGAGGACGTCACCCTCGAAGTCGTGCTGCGCTATCTGCGCCGTTTCGACGAGTTGCCCGATCACACCGACCAACTGTTCGTGGTCGACCGCGACGAACGCCTGAAGGGCGTGCTGCCGCTCAATATCCTGCTGGTCAACGAGGTCGATGTCGAAGTCGGCACGCTGATGCAGACCGATTTTGTCGAGCTCGAACCCGACGATTTCGCCGAGGAGGCCGCCAAGGCCTTCGAACGTTATGACCTGGTATCGGCCCCGGTGGTCGATCCCGAGGGCAAGCTGGTCGGGCGGGTGACGGTTAACGAGGTCGTCGACTACATCCGCGAGGAGGCCGAGCACAAACAGCTGGCCGCCGCCGGTCTGAAAGAGGAGGAAGACATCTTCGCCTCGGTCTGGGACTCGGTGAAAAACCGCTGGGCATGGCTGGCCATCAATCTGGTGACGGCTTTCGTCGCTTCGCGCGTGATCGGGGCGTTCGAGGATTCCATCGAGAAGCTGGTGGCGCTGGCGGCACTGATGCCCATCGTCGCCGGGATCGGCGGCAACTCGGGCAACCAGACAATCACCATGATCGTCCGCGCCATCGCCATGGGTCAGGTGCAGCCAGATGCCATGCGCCGCCTGCTGCGCAAGGAACTCGGCGTGGCGACCATCAACGGCCTGATCTGGGGCGGGCTGCTGGGTATCGCGGCGTGGTGGCTCTACGGCAGCGTCAAGCTGGGTGTCGTGATGACGGCAGCGATGACGCTCAACCTCCTGCTGGCGGCTTCCGCAGGTGTCGGCATCCCGTTGCTGCGCCAGAAATTCGGCGCCGACCCGGCCGTCGGCGGCTCGGTGATGATCACCGCGCTGACCGACTCCGGGGGCTTCTTCATCTTTCTCGGCCTGGCGACCCTGTTCCTGATGTAAGTGCGGCTCGCGGCCGCCCTGGGCCGCTCAATGGCTGTCGGGCGTTACCAGCTTGAGGCCGACGATGCCGGCGACGATCAGCCCGATGCAGACGAAGCGCAGCACGTCGCGCGACTCGCCGAAAAGGTAGATTCCCAGAATTGCCGTGCCGATCGCGCCGATGCCGGTCCATATCGCATAGGCGGTGCCCAGCGGCAAGACTTTCAGTGCCCAGCCGAGCAGAATGACGCTGGCGATCATCAGGGCCACGGTCCATACGCTCGGCCACAGGCGGCTGAAGCCGTCGGTGTATTTCATCCCGACCGCCCAGCCGACCTCGCAGATGCCGGCGACCAGCAAAACCAGCCAGGCCTGGAGCGAAGTCACTTCAGGCTGGCGAACCAGGCATCGGCAGCAGCAACGGTGGCGGCGATGTCGGCATCCGTGTGTGCGGCCGAGACGAAGCCGGCCTCGAAGGCCGACGGGGCGAAGTAATGGCCGGCGTCGATCATGGCATGGAAGAAGCGGTTGAAAGCTTCCTTGTCGCAGGCCAGCACGGCGTCGTAGGTGGCTGGGCAGGCGTCGGCGAAATAGAGGCCGAACATGCCGCCGATGTTCTGCGCCGAGAAGGCGACGCCATGTTTTCTGGCTGCAGCGACCAGGCCGTCGCACAACGCCTTGGTCTTCGCCGTCAGCGACTCGTAGAAGCCCGGTGCCTGGATCAGTTTCAAGGTGGCGAGCCCGGCAGCCGTGGCGATCGGGTTGCCGGAGAGCGTGCCGGCCTGATAGACCGGGCCGAGCGGCGCGATCTTTTCCATGATGTCGCGGCGGCCGCCGAAGGCGCCCATCGGCATGCCGCCGCCGACCACCTTGCCGAAGGTGGACAGGTCGGGCGTGATGCCGAACAGGCCCTGCGCGCTCTTCGGGCCGACGCGGAAGCCGGTCATCACTTCGTCGAATATCAGCACGGCGCCGTACTGCGCGGTCAGGTCGCGCATGGCCTTCAGGAATTCGGGCGTCGGTGCGATCAGGTTCATGTTGCCGACCACCGGTTCGACGATGACGGCGGCGATCTTGTCACCATGGGTCTTGAACGCCTCGGCCAGACCCTGGGGGTCGTTGTAGGCGAGCACCATGGTCGTTTCGACGGTGCCGGCCGGGACGCCGCCGGAGGACGGGTTGCCGAAGGTGAGCAGGCCGGAACCGGCCTTGACCAGCAGGCTGTCGGCGTGGCCGTGGTAGCAGCCCTCGAACTTCACCAGGATGTCGCGGCCGGTGTAGCCGCGGGCCAGGCGGATGGCGCTCATGGTCGCTTCGGTACCCGAGGAAACGAGGCGCACCATGTCCATCGACGGAACCAGATCGCACAGCAGGTCGGCGATCTCGACTTCCTTCTCGGTCGGCGCGCCGAAGGAGAGGCCGTCGACGACGGCGGCCTGCACGGCGGCGATGACTTCCGGATGGGCGTGGCCGAGGATCATCGGACCCCAGGAGCCGACATAGTCGGTGTACCACTTGCCATCTGCGTCCTGCACCTTGGCCCCGGCGCCTTTCTGGAAAAACAGCGGCGTGCCGCCGACCGAGCGGAAGGCGCGCACCGGCGAATTGACACCGCCGGGGATGTGCTTCTGGGCGCGTTCGAACAACTGCTGATTGCGTGATGTCATGGTCAGGTTCTCTCGAAAAGTTGCTGGTATTGGGCGGCGCGGGCGGCGATGTCCGGCGCCGAGAAAAGGTCGGTGATGACGGCGACCAGGTTGGCGCCGGCGGCGATCAGGGGGGGCGCGTTGTCGAGCGTGATGCCGCCGATGGCGCAAACCGGCACGGGCAGTTCGCTGGCCGCCCGGGCGAACAATGTCGGCGCGGCGCGCGGCGCATCCGGCTTGGTCGGGGAAGGATAGGCGGCACCGAAAGCGATGTAGTCGACGCCGGCGGCACAGGCTGCGGCGGCAGACTCAAAGTCGGCATAGCACGAGGCGCCGAGTACCTTGTCGGGGCCGAGAATGGCGCGCGCGGCACGCAGGTTGCCGTCGTCCCTGCCCAGATGGACGCCATCGGCGCCGACCAGGGAAGCCAGTGCGATGTCGTCGTTGAGCAACAGGGTGGCGCCGAAGCGCCGGGTCAGTGCACGCAATGCTTTGGCGCGGGCAAGCTGCTCCGGTTTATCGCTGATCTTGTCGCGATATTGGAGGATGCGGCATCCCCCGCTCAGGGCAGCCTCGACCTGGTCAAGCAGCCGGGTGCCATTGGTCAGGTCCGGCGTGACGGCATACAGGCCGCGCAGCTTATTTTGGCTCATCGGCCTTGCCGTCCGGGTTGCCATCGTCGTCATGCCGGGCCCAGAAAAACCGGTCGGGGATGAACTGCCCCATGCCGGCGCGAAAGCCGTTTTTCAGCGTCTGCCATGTATAGTCCTGGGCGTCGCGCACGGCGTCTTCGATGCTGGCGCCGCCGGCGATGCAGCCGGTGATTGCCGAGGCCAGCGTGCAGCCCGAGCCGTGGTAACTGCCGGGCAGGCGTTCCCACTGGTCGCGGCGGATGACACCATCTGGGCCGTACAGCGTGTTGATGACCTGCGGCGTATTTTCGTGCGTGCCGGTGATGAGTACGTATTGGGCACCCATCTCGATCAGGCGCCGGGCGCAGACATCGATCGACGGTTCGTTGTCGTCTTCATCGCTTTCTGCGAGCCGTCGCGCTTCCGGGGCGTTCGGCGTGATCAGGGTCGTCTGCGTCAGGAGCATCTCGCGCATGGCCGAGATGATTTCCTCGCCGGACAGATCATCGCCCCGTCCGGAAGCGAGTACCGGGTCGAGGATCAGCGGAATGTCCGGGTAGTCGGAGACGATTTCCGCGACGGCAAGTACGTTTTCCACGCTGCCGAGAACGCCGATCTTGAAAGCGGCGACCGGCATGTCCTCGAGGATGGTTCTGGCCTGCTGCTCGACCGTTTCGGCGGCGAGCGCCTGGATACTCTGGACGCCGACGGTATCCTGGATGGTGATGGCCGTCAGTGCGGTCAGCGGATGGCAGCCCAGACTGGCCAGTGTCAGGAGGTCGGCCTGGATGCCGGCGCCAGACGACGGATCGCTGGCCGCGAAGACGAGGACCAGTGGCGGGCAAGGGGCTTGGATTTGGGTCATTGAAGCGCGCGCCCTTGGCGGGTGCGACTGGAATTGGGTAAGATGAGCCGGATTTTATCCGAATCTTGGTGTTGCCGAAGTCGCCAGCTGACCGATGTGACCGTGTTGCAGCGTTTGTTTCCGGGCATTACTTCCGTAGTATGATGCAGCGATAGTGAAAGTGCCTCACCAAGAGGCCTAGGGGACAGATAAATTGACTGATTTGTCGAGACTGCGTGGCGTCAAGGTCATGGTGATAGACGACAGCAACACAATACGGCGCAGTGCCGAGATATTTCTCGTCCAGGCCGGGTGTCAGGTTGTTCTCGCGGAGGATGGTTTCGATGCGTTGGCCAAGATCGCCGACCACCAGCCCAGCGTGATCTTCTGCGACATCATGATGCCGCGTCTTGATGGCTACCAGACCTGCTCCCTGATCAAGAAAAACGCACGCTTCAAGTCCACGCCGGTCATCATGCTGTCCTCCAAGGACGGTCTGTTCGACCGGGCGCGAGGGCGGATGGTCGGCTCCGATCAATACCTCACCAAACCGTTTACCAAAGACAGTCTGTTGCAGACAGTGGCTTCATTTGCGCTGCCGGCCGAAACTGCATCCAATTCGTAGCTCAGGAAGAAGAAATGCCCGTCAAGAATATTCTCGTTGTCGATGATTCGCCCACCGAGCGCTTTTTCACGGTCGACGTGCTGACCAAGGCCGGTTATCAGGTCAGTACCGCGGAAAATGGCGAGGAAGGCATTGCCAAGGCCAAGGCCAGCAAGCCGGACCTGATCCTCATGGATGTCGTGATGCCGGGATTGAACGGTTATCAGGCCACGCGTACGCTGACGCGCGACGAAGATACCAAGTCGATTCCCATCATCGTCTGCACCTCCAAGGGGCAGGAAACCGACAAGATTTGGGGCTTGCGGCAGGGGGCGATCGACTACTTGGTCAAACCGCTGAATCCGGAAGAGTTGTTGCAACGCATCGCAGCCTTGCCATAAGCCAATGGCACGGAAGACAAGTCTCCGGGATTTTCAGGAGTATCTGGCGACCCGCCTGAGTCAGGCAGCCAAAGGAAAAGGCTCTGCCTCCTGGCTGGGGGTGGAGTCTGGCGGCGAGGCTTGGCTGGTCGACCTGTCCGATGGCGGGGAAATCGTCCAGGCATCGCAGGTCACGCCGGTTCCGCTGACCCGTCCGTGGTTCGTCGGGATTTCCAACATTCGCGGCAATCTCCATGCGGTCAGCGATTTTTCGGTATTTCGCGGTGGCCCTCCGATTCTCCAGAACGCCAATGCACGCTTGCTGTTGATTGGTTCCCGCTATGGCACCAATGCGGCCTTGCTGGTGTCACGAATGCTGGGATTGAAAAGGCCGGAAGACTTTACGCCCGAGGCGCCCGATACATCGATGCCTGCCTGGGGGCGGCAGCGTTTTGCCGATACGCAAGGAAAAATCTGGCACAAATTGTCGGTACGCGAACTGCTGGCCGATCAGGATTTCATGAATATCGGGGTCTGATAGAGGGTAGTAGCCCCATTCCCTTTGGAGGAATTCCATGGCTTTTGGCTTCAAATTTCCGAAGATTGGCGCATCCGGCAATGCGGGTGCTCAGATGACTGTCTCTGCCGACATGACGCCGGCGAACAAGATTCCCCTGCCGTCGTTCCTGGCCGGCCAGTCGGTTATCCAGCAGATGAAGACGCTGGGCGGTATTTTCGTGCTGCTGCTGTTGCTGATTGCCGTCCTGGTATTTCGTGACAATCGCGAATCGGCCTACAACACGGCCTATGTCGCGGCGGCCGGTGAAATGCGGATGCTCTCCCAGCGTCTGGCGAAGGCTTCCTCGCTGGCCCTGCAAGGCAATGCGGTCGCGTTCGCCCAGCTGAGAGATTCCCGGGAGACCTTCAGCAAGCTGCTGACGCAGCTGACTGATGGCGGCGAGATCGGTACGGTCAGTGTTCCGGCCTCTCCGGATTCCGTGCGGCCGCAAATAGAAGCATTGACCAACCTGTGGATGCCGAACGACAAGAATGCCGAAACCGTGATCGGCCAGGAGAAGAACCTGGTGGAACTCGGCAAGAACGTGGCGACCATCGACAACAACAATGCGGCGATGCTGGAACTGACCGAGCAGGTCGCGACGCTCAAGCTCCAGTCCGGCGCCAGTGCCCGTGAGATCGCCAACGCCAACCAGTTGGTGATGCTGACCCAGCGGATCGCCAAGAACGCTTCGGCGCTGCTCGTCGGTGACGAAATCAACCCCGAGGTGGCCTTCCTGCTTGGCAAGGATACCAATGCGTTCCGCGACATCCTGGCCGGCCTCGCCAAGACGGGGAGCGATGCCGATACCCGCGCCAAACTGGATGAGCTGAATGCGGCGTTCAAGGACTACCAGGGTGCCATTTCCAGCATTCTCGGCAACATGCAGCCGCTGGTGCTGTCCAAGCAGGCCGGTTCGAAGATTTTCCGGGGTAGTGAAGAACTGCTCAAGGCCACCGACGACCTGGCGCTCGGCTATCAGGAGGGCGCGGCCGGCCGCGGCATGTACCTCTTCTTCCTGGTCGTGCTCATCGTTGCCGCCGTCGCCACGCTCGCCCTGCTGGCCAAGGTCTACCTCGACGACACCGAGCGCCGCGCAGGGGCTGCCGAACAGCAGCGTCAGGCTTCGGACCAGACCAACCGCGACAATCAGGATGCCATTCTGCGTCTGATGAACGAACTGGGCGATTTGGCCGACGGCGACCTGACAGTTACCGCGACCGTGAGCGAGAACATTACCGGCGCCATCGCCGACTCGATCAACTATACGATTGAAGAGCTGCGCGTGCTGGTCGGCCGGATCAACGACGCGGCGAACCGTGTGACGGCCGCCACCGAAATCGCCCGCTTGAACTCGGCACAACTGCTCGACGCTGCCGAGCGGCAGTCGGTTGAGATCAAGGAAGCCGGTCAGTCCGCGCTGGAAATGGCGCGCTCGATGACGGAAGTGTCGAGCAACGCCACCCAGTCCGCTCAGGTTGCCCGCCAGTCGCTGATGGCTGCCGAAAAGGGTACGCAGGCCGTGGAAGACTCGATCAAGGGCATGAACGAAATCCGCAACCAGATTCAGGAAACCTCGAAGCGGATCAAGCGTCTCGGCGAAAGCTCGCAGGAGATCGGCGAAATCGTGGAACTGATTTCCGACATTACCGAGCAGACCAACGTTCTGGCTCTGAACGCTGCCATCCAGGCAGCTTCTGCCGGCGATGCGGGCCGCGGCTTCACGGTGGTTGCCGAGGAAGTGCAGCGACTGGCCGAACGTTCGGCCGAAGCGACGAAACAGATTGCGGCGATTGTGAAGACCATTCAGACCGACACGCAGGATGCCGTGTCCGCCATGGAACAATCGACGCGGGGTGTGGTCGAGGGAGCGAAGCTCTCCGATGCCGCCGGTCAGGCCCTTTCCGAAATCGGACAGGTGTCGCGCGATCTGGCCGACCTGATTCAGGACATTTCAAGCTCGACGCAGAGCCAGGCCGATTCCGCCAGTCAGGTGGCGCGCCTGATGCAGGACATCCTGAACGTTACCGAACAAACCACGGCCGGTACCCAGCGTACAGCCGAGGCCGTCGATGAACTGACCGCACTGGCTTCCGAACTCAAGGGTTCCGTTGCCGGCTTCAAGGTGGATTGACGAAGATCGATCGCGAGAGACTATGAACGCGGCAACTGAATTCGATTTGGGCCCCCTGACCTGGGTAAAGGGCGAAATTGACCTGGCGCTCGAGCGCGCGGAAGAGGCATTGGGTCATTACGTTGCCAATGCGGACGTTACTCAGCTCAAATTCTGCCGCACCCACGTGCACCAGGTGCATGGGGCGCTGTCCATGGTCGGTCTGGATGGCGTCACGCAGGTGACCGAGTCGCTGGAAAGCCTGCTCGATGCCGTCGAGGATGGTCGCGTTGCTGCCGGTGAGCCGGTTTGGGGCGCTGTGCGTTCGGCGATGCTCGGTATCCGTGCATACCTGGATGAGCTGATGGCCGGCGAACCGAATCAGCCGCTTCGCTTGCTGCCGGTTTATCTCGATCTGGCTGCTGTCCGGGGAATCAAGACGGCACGCGCCAGCGATCTTTTTTTCCCCGATCTCTCGCTTCGTCCCCCGAAGCGGACGGCAGCAGTGGAGAAATTGGCGCCTGAGGCGTTGCGACAAGTGCTCAAGGTCGAGCGGGCGCGATACCAGAAGGGCCTGCTCGGTTGGCTTACCAAGCCGGATCAGGCCGAGGCAGGGCGCCAGTTGATGCTTTCCGCTCTGACCAACATCGAAGCCACCCAGGAGACTCAGTCGGCACGATCCTTCTGGTGGACCGCGCTGGCCTTCATCGAATCCCTCAAAGACCCGGCGGTCAATGCCGATGGTTCGGTGCGTCAGGTCAGCGCCCGAATCGATCTGCAGATTCGCCGCTTGCTCGAAGGTTCGAACAGCCTGGCCGAGCGCCTGATGCGCGAAGCTCTCTATCACGTCGCACAGGCCGGCAGCAATGCCGGTGGCGTCGTCTCACAGGTCCAGTCGGCCTTTGCGCTGTCTTCCCAATTGCCCGAACCCGATACGGCGGCCGGTAGTCAGCCGCAGGATGCCGCGCTGCGCCGCTTGCGCGAGGTCCTGTCCAGTGCCGAAGAGCAATGGAACCGGGTCTGTTCGTCCGGCAGTACGGCCGGATTGGCCGCTTTTGTCGATCAGGCTCGCGCGGTCGCGGCGATCACCGAAGAGATCGCCCAGACCGATCTCAAGCGTCTGGGCCAAGGGCTGGGCGCCATCGCCAACTGGCTGATCGAGGACGCCTCGCGCTTCGGCGAAACGGTTGCCATGGAAGTGGCAACCGCCATCCTGCTGCTGCAGAACGCGCAGGAGAGCTTCAAGCGCCTGGGG
This sequence comes from uncultured Azonexus sp., assembly GCA_937983545.1. Taxonomy (GTDB): domain Bacteria; phylum Pseudomonadota; class Gammaproteobacteria; order Burkholderiales; family Rhodocyclaceae; genus Azonexus. The sequence goes on along the minus strand of CALJZP010000196.1, from coordinate 591 downwards.
ACCGATTTCGCCCAGCAGGTTGATCTCATGGTCGCCCGTTTGTATGCCTGCATCGCCGGCAGGCCGGCGGCCGATTCCGCATTGCCGTTGCTCGACGAAATGACCCGTCGGGCACAGGAAAAGCTGCTGATCAGCCAGGTTGCGCGGGAAATCCAGAACAACCTGGCGCAGGTCGAGCAATCGCTCGACGGCTTTTTCCGCGACCCGGATGGCGAGCACGACCTGGCTGTTCTTGACGGGCCGCTCAAACAGACGGCCGGCGCACTGGCCATGTTGGGCCACTTGAGTGCCGCTTCGAATGTGACTGCCTGCATCCAGCAGATACATGCGCTGGCTCAGCCCGGCGCGGCGCATACCGCAGAAGACTTCGAGAATATCGCGCACCAGTTGTCGACTCTCGGTTTCTTCGTCGATGCGCTGCCCAGCGGCGAGACCGATTTCGATAGCTTTGTGGCCCGCATGCGGGGCGAAAAGCAGGAATCGGTCGATGATGAGGAATATGCCGCACCGGAACCCGCAGTCAGTGTCGAGTCCGAATTGGCGAAGCAGGCCCGTGAGACCCATGCGCTGGCCGAGGCACTGAAAGAGGCA
>CALJZP010000195.1 GCA_937983545.1 uncultured Azonexus sp. | reverse complement strand
GGCACGCTCTTTGGCGTCTACGAACTTCTCGAGCAACTCGGCGTTATCCCGCGTGTCGCGCCACGCGGAACCATCCCAGCGAAAATGAAAGCCTCCGGCGCGTGCAGCGACCCATATTTCCCTGTTTACACCGTGGCGATTGACGATGATCTTGCTGTCGTCGGCAAACTCGATCTCCAGCACACCGCCCGCCCCCAGTTCAAAATCCAGGTCGGCGCCGCTAGCTTCGAGAGCCGCTTCGATCCTCGCCAACGTCTCGTCGGCCAGGCGGTTGAAATCCTTGTCATCCATCGTGTGCTACCATCCCACTCTTTGCTGACAGCGTCCCCAACATGTCCAGAATCGCTGCCCTGCTGATCATTCTCGGCCTTGCCGCCTGCGGCATGAAAGGCCAGCTCGAAAGGCCGTCCGGCCCGGCGCCGGAACCGCTGCTGGGCAGCGGAAAGGCGCCTGCCAAGGATGTTAGCACGACCACTCGCCCGAGCGCCCAATGACCCAATTCGCCCTGAAAAACGGTGTCCTGCACGCCGAATCCGTCTCCCTGCCCGCCCTCGCCGATCAGTTCGGTACGCCGGCCTATGTGTATTCCCGCGCCGCGCTGACCGAGTCGCTGCGCGAATTCCAGGATGTTCTCGGCAGCCATCCGGCCGGAAGTGGCGCGCTGGTCTGCTATGCCGTCAAGGCCAACTCGAGCCTCGCCGTACTCAACGTATTCGCTCGCATGGGTGCCGGCTTCGATATCGTTTCCGGTGGCGAACTACAGCGCGTGCTGGCTGCTGGCGCCGACCCGAAGAAGGTCGTTTTCTCCGGCGTCGGCAAGACCGCTGCTGAAATGAAGCTGGCCCTCGATACCGGCATCTTCTGCTTCAACATCGAATCGATCCCCGAGTTGGAGCGCTTGAACGAAGTGGCAGGCCAATGTGGCCAAAAGGCCCCGATCAGCCTGCGCGTCAATCCGAACGTGGACCCGAAGACACACCCGTACATCTCGACCGGTCTCAAGGAAGCCAAGTTCGGTGTCGCCTACGATGACGCCCTGCCGCTTTACCGTCGTGCTGCCGCTCTGCCGAATATCCAGGTGGCCGGCATCGATTGCCATATCGGCTCCCAGCTGCTCGACCCCTCGCCCTTCGTCGAAGCCCTCGACCGTATCCTCGCCCTCGTCGACCAGCTGGCCAGCGAAGGGATTCACATTCATCACCTCGACCTCGGTGGCGGCCTCGGCATCAAGTACAAGGCCGACCAGGTTGAGCCGACTGTCGCCTCCTACCTGACCCCGTTGCTCGACAAGCTGCAAGGCCGCGGCCTGCAGGTGGTCCTCGAACCAGGCCGCCGCCTGGTCGGCAATGCAGGTCTGCTGCTGACGAAGATCGAGTACCTGAAGAAAGGCGAAGGCAAGAATTTCGCCATCATCGACGCGGCCATGAACGACCTGATGCGCCCAGCCCTCTACGAAGCCTGGCACGACATCAACCCGGTAACGCCACGTAACGGCACCCCGCACGACTACGACGTGGTCGGTCCGGTCTGCGAAACCGGCGACTTCCTCGGCCAGGCCCGTCCGCTCTGCGTGCAACCGGGCGACCTGCTGGCCGTGATGTCCGCCGGCGCCTACGGCATGGCCATGGCCTCGAACTACAACACCCGGCCGCGCGCCATCGAAATCATGGTCGATGGCGAGCAGGTTCATGTCATTCGCCAACGCGAAACCGTCGAGCAGCTCTACGCCGGAGAGGTCGTCCTGCCGCAATGAGCGGCGTCCGCATCGACAAGTGGCTGTGGGCTGCGCGTTTCTTCAAGACGCGCAGCCTGGCCACCGACGCCGTCGGTGGCGGCAAGGTCAAGCTGAACGGCGCGCCAACGAAGGCGTCGCGCGACGTCAAGGCCGGTGACCGCCTGGATATCTTCAATGGCGAGACCCGCTGGGAAGTGACCGTCCAGGCACTTTCCGAAAAACGCGGCCCGGCGAGTGAAGCCCGCCTGCTTTACGAAGAAACCCCGGACAGCATCGCAGCCCGCGAGGCCGAGCAGATGCGGCGCAAATTCGAAAGCGAACCGGCCGCCGACATCCACGGCCGCCCCACCAAGCGCGACCGCCGGCAGATGGACCGCTTCGGCCGCTAAAGGACGAGCGCCAGGGCCAGCGGCAGGAAAACCAGGGCGGCCAGGTTACCGATCAACACGATCGAGGCCACTCGCTGCGGCTCCTGCTTGTAACGCTCGGCAAACAGGAAGTTGAGCACGGCCGGCGGCAGGGCTCCGAACACCAGCAACATGGCCGCATCACGCCCCTGCAGGCCGAGCACGGCGATTGCTCCGTAGGCAACGGCCATGCCGGCCAGCGGCCGCAATACGGCACTGCCGACCGCCACCTTCCATTCGCTGAACGAAACATCGGTCATCCGCACCCCCAGCGAGAACAGCAGCAAGGGGACCGACACGTCGCCGAGCATCTTGATGGCGATGACCGCCGGTTGCCAGATGGGAATCTTGACCAGGGCCACGGTCAGGCCGGCAATGGCGGCAAAGAGAACCGGAATGCGCCACAAGGTCAGCAGGCGCGTGGTCGGATCGAGCAGGCGCGCGCCAAAGGAGAAGTGCAAGGTGTTCTCGACCATGAACAGGATGACAGCCGCCGGCAGGGCCTCCTCGCCCCAGGCCAGCACGGCGAGTGGCAGGCCGATGTTGCCGGAGTTGTTGAACATCATCGGCGGAGCCAACGTCTTGGGTTGGACACCGATCAGCCGGGCAAGCCCCCAGGCCAGCAAGCCGCAAACGGCCAGCACGATGAAGCCACCGAGCGCAAGCGGCGCATAGGCACCAAGATCGATGGATTTGCCGGCCATTGCCGCAAAAACCAGGGCCGGAACGAAAACGTCCATATTCAGCCTGTTGGCGACGGCCATTTCCGGTTTGTGCTTGCGACCGTAGAAATACCCTGCGGCAATGATGCCGAAAATCGGGAACAGGATCGCCAGCAGGCGGAAGCTCAGGCTTTGTTCGTCCACGAGTTTCTTTCAGAAAGTAACAGGCCTCGATCGTGCTCGAGCGTGCAGGCCGGAACCATAGGGAATCATCCTCGGCCCCGGCCGTTTCCGGTTACAGCACGTAGCGCGACAAATCCTCGTCGGCGGCAACTTCGCCCAGCTTTTCATTGACGTAGGCGGCGTCGACGGCAACCTTGTCCAGCCCGACCTTGCCGGCGCTAAAGGACACTTCCTCGAGCAGCTTTTCCATCACGGTATGCAGGCGGCGGGCACCGATGTTCTCGGTCTTCTCGTTCACCAGGAAGGCGATCTCGGCCATGCGGCGGATGCCATCGTTGGCAAATTCAATCGAGACACCCTCGGTTTCCAGCAGCGCCTGGTATTGCTTGGTCAGGCAGGCATCGGTCTGGGTCAGGATGCATTCGAAATCGGCCACGGACAGCGAATCCAACTCGACGCGAATCGGAAAGCGACCCTGCAGTTCGGGAATGAGGTCCGATGGCTTGGACAGGTGGAAGGCGCCGGAGGCGATGAACAGGATGTGATCAGTGCGGATCATGCCGTACTTGGTCGACACCGTCGTGCCTTCGACCAGCGGCAGCAGGTCGCGCTGCACGCCCTGGCGCGACACGTCGGCGCCCTGTGTATCGGAGCGACCGGTCACCTTGTCGATTTCGTCGAGAAAGACAATGCCGTTCTGCTCGACGGCCTTGACCGCCTCCAGCTTGACGTCCTCGTCATTGACCAGCTTGGCGGCTTCCTCGTCGGTAAGCAGCTTGAGCGCTTCGCTGATTTTCAGCTTGCGCGATTTTTTCTTGCCGCCGCCCATGTTCTGGAACATGCCCTGAATCTGCTGGGTCAGCTCCTCCATGCCCGGCGGCGCGAAGATTTCGGCCTGCATGCTGGGGGCTGCGACCTCGATGTCGATTTCCTTGTCGTCCAGTTCGCCTTCGCGCAGCTTCTTGCGGAATTTCTGGCGGGTGGTGTTTTCAGTCGCCGAGGCCTCGGCATTTTCGGCAAAAAACCCTGGGCTGCGTGCCGGTGGCAGCAAGGCGTCGAGGATGCGCTCTTCGGCAGCGTCTTCGGCACGCGCGCGCATGCCCTTGATGGCCCGTTCGCGCCCGGACTTGATCGCCATCTCGACCAAATCGCGAATAATGGTCTCGACATCGCGGCCGACATAGCCGACCTCGGTGAACTTGGTGGCCTCGACCTTGATGAAGGGTGCATTGGCCAGACGGGCCAGGCGACGGGCGATTTCGGTCTTGCCGACGCCGGTCGGCCCGATCATCAGGATGTTCTTCGGCGTGATTTCCTGGCGCAGCGGCTCGGCCACCTGCGAACGCCGCCAGCGGTTGCGCAGGGCGATAGCGACCGCCTTTTTGGCTGAATTCTGGCCGACAATGTGCTTGTCCAGTTCGGAAACGATTTCCTGTGGCGTCATGGTCGTCATTCCAGCGTCTCCAGGGTGAAATTGCGGTTGGTGTAGATGCACAGGTCGCCGGCGATTTCGAGCGACTTGGTCACGATGTCCAGCGGCGGCAGGTCGGTATTTTCGAGCAAGGCACGCGCCGCGCTCTGCGCATAGGCGCCACCCGAGCCGATGGCGACGATGCCGTGCTCCGGTTCCAGCACATCGCCATTGCCGGTGATGACCAGCGAGGATTCGCGATCGGCTACCGACAGCATGGCCTCCAGACGACGCAGGGCGCGGTCGGAGCGCCAGTCCTTGGCCAGTTCGACAGCCGAACGAACCAGATTGCCCTGATGCTTTTCCAGCTTGGCCTCGAAACGTTCGAACAAGGTGAACGCATCGGCCGTACCGCCGGCAAACCCCGCAAGAATGCGGCCTTGATAGAGACGACGAACCTTCCGGGCGGTCGCCTTGATGACGATATTGCCAAGGGTGACCTGGCCGTCGCCGCCCATGGCGACGAGATTGCCCCGGCGCACCGACAGGATCGTCGTGCCGTGATATTGCTCCATAGTGATTCCTGAATTAAGACTTGGGAACGATGATGCGTGCCTGTTTGTTGAGGCCGACGACGGCCATCAATTCGGCAACGAGATGATTCGGGCTGCGGATGACGACTTCACGCCCGGCGGCCTTGATCGGCGCCAGGCGGTTGACCAGCTGTCCGGCCGAGATGAAGTCCAGTCGGGTGACCTGCGAGAAATCAAGTATGGGGTGGCTGTATCGCTCGAGAATCTGGTGCAGGTCCTCGAAACGACAGGCCTTGAGTTCTCCGACCAGATAATAGGCGTCGTCCGCCGGCCCCTGAGAAGCCGCTGCCGCCTTCCCTCCGGCTGCCTTCACAGTCTCCCACGAGGGTGGCGAGCGCTCGAAGGTCACGGCGTAGTCGACCGCCCGCTCCTCGAAACGATCCTGAGTGCCATGCCGTTGCAGCAGTTCCAGCAGCAGGCACCAGGCCGGCTCATGCATCGCCTCGCCGGCAACCAGACGCTCGTTCAGCCGTTCCATGAAGGCATCGGCGCCGAGCAGGCTGACCGCCAGACGCTGCTTGCGCGCCCGCAGCAACAGATCGGCCAGTTGCGCGGCAATCTCGTCATCGCACCCGATCAGTTTGGCGCAATCCACGCTGACATCGGCTTTCTGGGCAATCAGGCGGGCCAGCTCGTCGACCGGCAGCGCGCTTTCGCTGGTCAGCACGCCCTGCAGGAAAATCTTGTTCACGGCACGCCCGCCGGTAGCGGAAGCGGCTGCCGTCACCGCCCGGCTCCAGGTCGGCGGCGAGGATTCGCAAGTCTCCGCATATTCGACGCCGAGTTTTTCGAAGGCTGCGCGATCGCCGCTGATCTGCAACAAATCGAACAGCAGCATCCAGAAACGTTTGCCTTCCAGCCCGCGATAGGAGCGCACGAAGGTCTCGAGCAAGGAGCGGGCGGCCGCATCCTGACCATTGGCGTAGAGGACGACAACCTGCTCGACGCAGGATTGCAGCGGGTCCACGTCGTGATCGACGTCGATCCCCATCACGCTGGAATTGGTAAAGTCGCTGTCGAAGTCGTCGATACTGAAAGCGTCGTCGCCTACCGGCTCAGGCGTCGCGACAGGTGCGGCAGGCTGTTTGGACGGTGCCCTCGGCGGCGGGGGAGCGATGGGCGTAGCGCTCGAAAACTCGAGGTCGGGCAAAGGCTCCGCCGGGCCCTTGACCGGCATTTCGACCGCCGCATCAAGCGGTTTCGCTTCAGGCGGCGGCTCCACCGGACGCGGCCGGGCAGCGGGCCGCTCGGGCATCTTGTTGGGCTGCTTCTTGAAAAACGAAAAAACCATGACCACTCCGCATGCAGAAAGGGGGTTTTAGCACGCCCTCCAAGTTCATGCAACGATCAATCCAAACGCCACCAGCATCACAGCCAGAATAGGTCCGAACGGCTGGTCAAGCCAAAGCGCCACACCAAATGCAACGATATAGGCGACAAGGCCAAGCAGCAGCGAGCGCAGCAATCCGGCTCGCCAGTCCCTGGCCCGGCGAAAGGCCAGCCAGGGCGGGATGAAGACCAGTGCGAACGCCCCCATCACCCCGAGGTTCATGGTCGCCAGCGCCAGCGCCAGCGCGGCCAGCAGATCGAAGCCGATTTGTGTCGGCCAGGCGCGCAAGCCGCGAATCCGGAAAAAATCGGGGTAGGTGTGGGCAAGCAGCAGATGCCGGGACAGTAACCGCAACACGCCCAGGGCAACCGGCACGCTGATAGCGACCAGCCAGAGCTGTGCGCTGCTGCTGAAATACAGCTGCCCGTCAAAGAGCGCATGCCCGAGACGCTCGGCCTGTGGCTGGTTGGCTGCCAACAGGACGGCGAGAGACCAGCCGGCGAGCAACAACAAGGCATACGCCGCCCCCCCGGAAAGGCGGGCGGCAAACAGTCGCTTGCCGGCGCCGGCCAGCGCCGCGGCGGCAATTCCTCCGGCGGCCGGCGGCAGGCCGGCCACCAAGGCAAGCAACGCGCCGGCAGCGGAAACATGCGAGTAGGCCAGCGCCGCCAGCCACTCGTCACGCAAACGCAGGTAGCAGCCCAGCAAGGGCAGCAGGATCGCCAGCCCCAGACCGGTCAGGAAGGGGATCAGGAAGAGATCAGTCGACATCGCGCACCTCCAGCGTCACCACCCGATCGCAAGCCGCGGCGACAAATGCCGCATCGTGGCTGACCACGACGATGCCGCAACCCTCGCGCGCCCGTTCGCGCAGGTGCGCCGTCAGATGGCGCACCCCGGCGGCATCGAGGTTGTTGGTCGGCTCGTCCAGCAAGACCAGGTCGGCCGGCGCATGGAGAACCGCCCACAGCGCGAGGTAATGGCGCTGACCGCCGGACAGGCGATCGAGGCGGAGATCCACCCGATCGATCAGCCAGGGCGGCAGCCCTTCCGGCGAGGCGCCGGTCAAACCCAGCAAATCGCGTCCCGATAGCGGAAGACCGTCAACCGGCGGCACCTCCTGCGTCTGTACGGCGAGCCGGAGACCCGCCTGCAGTTCGAGACACCCGGAAAAGACGGTGGCCCGGCCGGCAAAGGCAGCCAGCAGGGTACTCTTGCCGACGCCGTTCGGACCGGTCAGGCCGACGATCTCGCCGGCCTGCAACGAAAAGTCGATGGGCGACGTCGCCGGCCCGCTCCAGCCAACCACCAGTGCCTCGGCGCGCAGCATCTCAGCGCAGGCCCTTGAGTAGACGCTGGAGCGTGTCGTCGAACAGACCGAACAAATCCCTGGCCTCCGGTGTACCGCCGACCGTATAGGGCAGCAACACCGCCGGAATACCCGTTTTACCGGCAATCCACTGGCTCGGCGCATCCTGCTGATAGGCCGTGCGCAACACCATTCTGGCCGGTGTCGCCTGCTGCCGCTGCAACAATGCCCCCAGATGGCCGCTGGTCGGCTCGATGCCCGGCTTCGGTTCGAGCGTACCGACTTCCTTCATGCCCAGCCAGTTCGTCAAATAGATGAAGGATTGGTGATGAACCAGAACCGCCACCCCTTTCAAGGGGGCAGCCTCTTTTTCCCAGCGCGCCATGGCGGCTTGCCACTTGCCGGAAAAAGCCGCCAATCCGGCCTGATAGGCGGCTGCATTGGCCGCATCGAGTTCGGCCATGCGCGCCGCCAGCTTTTCACCCACCTTGAGCACGTTGCGTGGATCGAGGTGGGTGTGCGGATTACCCGCGGCATGCACATCGCCATGCGCACGATCGACCACAGCCGGAATCTCGAGGCGAGTGACAAAGGCTGCTGCCTCGAAATAACCGGGCCGCCCCGGCTGGATGGCGGAATTGCCGGAATCGCGCAGAACCAGCGGCAGCCAGCCGATCTCCAGGTCAGCCCCGGCGGCGATGACCAGGCTGGCCTGACGGGCCTGCGCCAGCAGGGACGGCTTGGCCTCGATACGGTGCGGATCCTGGAAGGCATTGGTTGCGGTATACAACTTCACCTTGTCGCCACCAATTTCCTTGGCCAGCGCCCCCCACTCGGGCACCGTGGCAAACACCTTCAGGTCGGCCCGGGCGGACAAGGCTGCCGCAAGCAGCAAAAAGCCGATAGCAAGATATTTCATGGCACCCCCTAGAATTTGTGGGCGCCGTGGGCACCCAGGCTCATGATGTACTGCACGGTAAGCTGGTTGTCGGTAATGCCGAGCATCGATTTGTCCTGCGCGAATTGCAGACGGACACGCGAGAACTCGCTCCAGCTGTAATCGATCATCGCCGTCGCCTTCTTCGGACGGTAATCGCTCAGCGCCAGATTGACCGCATTGGCGCCAAAGTCGCGATGACCGCTGTCGAGCTGCTCATAGCGCAGGCCGGCTCGCCAGTTCGGCGTAAATTGATAGACGCTCTGGGCATACCAGCCGGATTGCCGGGTGCGATAAAGACTGTTCAGACCGCCCGTGCAGGCGCCGGGATTGGCCGAATCCGCATCCTCACACGAGAAGTCGCCCTTTTCGTGACGATTCAAGTATTCGGCCTGGAACTTGAAGTTCCGGTATTTCGGATTGCCGTTCGGCGCCCATTTCCAGACGAAATCGACCAGCCAGGTTCGCGAATCGCCACTGAACTTGCCCAGCGCCTCGACGCCGCCGACGTCCTCGAAATGCCCTTCGCGTGCCTTGGCCTGGGTCGTCAGGTACGAAACCCCCGCCCGCCAGTTGTTCGACACCCCGACATCACCGCCCACATGCGCAAAGGCCGCAACCGAACCGCTGCCGTTCTTGTTGCGGTCCGTTCCCGGGAAATTGGCGCCCCGACCTGCCTCGGCGCCGATCTCGAAGAAGGTTGCGGTCGGCGCCAGCCATTTGAACTGCACGCCATCCTGCACGTAGCTGGCCTCGGCACCGAACATCGCCCGGTACATCAGCGGTGCGTCGGCGAAATCCCACATATGCGGATGCTGTTCATTGAGGTAGCCGATGCCGGAACGGAAACGCCCACCCTTCAGGCCGACGCCATGACCCAGGCCAAGCGACTGGAACCAGGCCTCCTCGACCTCGGCCTTGCCGTCGACCATGGCGACGATGGCCTGGCCTCGCCAGTAGGGATCGATGTTGGCCGCCAGCACCAGTTCGGTATGCTCGACAGAGAAGCCGCGCTTGCTGATCCCCGGAATGGCCCCCTCGCCGTGATCGTGACCGCCAGCCGGATAAAAGCCGGTAATGCCGCGTTCCGCCACGTCCTTCATGTTCTTGTACTGCCCCTGCAGGATCAACGACACCTCGGGATTGAAACCACTGGCCGGCTGGCCGACCTGGCTCGCCGCAGGCGCCGCGACAGGCTGCACGCTCGCCTTCGATTCGGCTTGCGCCAGTTTCTTTTCCAGCGTCGCGATACGCTGTTCGTAGCTCTTTTTCATCTCATCGATCTGCGCGCGAATGGCGGCCAGATCGGCGTTGTCGGCGGCCTGGGCCGCTCCGGCGGCAGCCAGCATGGCAGCCACGGCAAAGGTTTTTTGCATGGAAAACTCCTGAAAATGCATGACGACAGACCGCGCGCTCGGCAGCGGTCTTCGGAAATGACAAATGTTGGCCGGTGGAAACCGGCTTTTTCAGGAGTGGGGTGGGCCGCGCTGACAGGCGACCGGCGCCGGGAAACTCGCTCTCGCATGGGCCGACTGGGTTTCCGGCACAAATTGATGCGCCACCACCGGCGGCAGGCTCGCCACGGACGGCAAGGCGACGCCAAGATCATGCGCTGTCAGGCACTGCAGGCAGGCATGCGTCGGCAAGGCGCCGTCGTTCCCTGCCGCATGCTCGACGGCGTGCGCCCCCGCCAGCAACTGGGCGAGAACGAGAGCAGCAACGAGAAGGAGATGGCGCAGCGGATTCACAAAGACAGTTTAATCGACCTGGACGAGCAAGCCTTTGAGATATTCACCTTCCGGGAAGTTCAATGCGACCGGATGATCGGCCGTACCCGACAGGCGGCGGACGATGCGCGCTTCCCGCCCGGCATCCAATGCCGCGCCGGCGACGATCTTCTGGAACAGCTCCAGGCCGATACCGCCCGAGCACGAATAGGTCATCAGCAGGCCACCCGGCCGCAGCAGCCGGAACCCGAGCAGGTTGATGTCCTTGTAGGCACGCGCCGCCCGGTCCGCATGGGCAGCCGAGGGAGCGAACTTGGGCGGATCGAGGACGATCAGATCGAAAGTCCGCCCGGCCTTGCGAAAGTCGCGCAATGCCTGGAAAACGTCGGCTTCCAGCCATTCGGCGCGGTCGGCCGGCAACTGCGGATTGAGCGCCAGGTTGGCGCGAGCCTGGGCCAGCGCCGGTCCCGACGAATCGATGGACAGCACGTGCGCCGCGCCGCCAGCCAGCGCCTGCAGCGAAAAACCGCCGGTATAGCAGAAGCAGTTCAGGATATCCTTGCCGGCCGCCACGCTGCGCAGCCAGGCCCGGTTGTCACGCTGATCGAGATAGAAGCCGGTTTTGTGGCCGCCAATGACATCGACGGCCAGTTGCACGCCATTTTCATCGATGGACAGCGCGCCGGCCGGCGGCTCGCCATGCAGCCAGCCGACGGTCGGTTCCAGCCCTTCCAGGCCGCGCACGTCGGAATCGGAACGCTCGTAGATGCGGGCACAACCGGTGGCCTTGACCAGTCCGGCCACGATGGCCTTGCGCCACTTGTCGGCGCCGGCCGAGGTCAGTTGCACGACGACCGTATCGCCGTACTGATCGGCGACGATGCCCGGCAAGCCGTCGGACTCGGCATGTATCAGGCGCAGGCCCTGCTGCCCCTTGAGTTCCGGCCAGGCCTGGCGGCGCGCCACGGCGGCCGCGATGCGGCGTTTGAAGAAAGCGTCGTCGATCGATTCTTCCGGGTCGAAAGTCCAGAAGCGCGCCCGGATCTGCGAGCTCGGGCTGTACGCCGCGCGGCCCAGCGGCCGCAGGTTGTCGGCCAGCACCTCGACGGTATCGCCCGGCCGGGCACGCCCTTCGAGCCGCCCAACCGAGCCGGCGAACAACCAGGGATGATGCTGCTTGAACGCCGAACGTTCCTTACCCGGCAAAAGAATCAATTGCGCCATGATTTCCCGACCTCAAAAGCAAGAAGCCCCGGTTACCTTGCAGCAACCGGGGCCCTGATAAGCCTGCTAACGCTTAGGCGCCCAGTGCCTTGCGGTTACGCTGATGACATTCGGCAGCGTACATGGTCTTGAACATGGTCTTGCCATCGCCCTTGAACAGGCGCTTGGTGGACTTGGAAACGCAGCGGCGTTCCAGGGAAGAACGGCGGTTACGGTTGATGGCCATGAAAACTCCTTGATTCCGGCGATTTTTCGAAACCGTCAATCATAGTGGGTAGACAGGCAAACGTCAATTGAGGGTTGATTATTTGGATTTTTTTCCTCATTGACCCAAAACTGCCGCTGCATCCACCACCGGAACACGTGCCGAAAGGGCATTCAGGGCAATCTTGTGGATCATCTCGCTCACCGTCGTGCAGCAATCGCCAAGGACGGTGATCTTGTACTTCTCCGCCGATCTGGAGATTGCCGTGTGGGTAACGCAGTTCTGAGTCATCATGCCGCAGATCAGCAATTCATCGACACCAAGCCGCACGAGTTCCTCTTCCAGCGACGTGTTGAGAAAGCTGTCGGCAAAGGACTTGGTGACCCGTATCGCCTCCGGTGCCGCCGCCAGAATCCGGGGATGCACTTCGACGCCCGTGGTTCCGGCATTGAAGAATGGCGCCAGGCCCTTGCCGGCATCGGCGATGTGCTGGATGACGATGACCGGAATACCCTGCGACCGCGCCCCGGCAATGGCCGACTCGACCTTGCCCAGGGTTTCCTCGGCCCGCCACAGCGGAAATTTGCCGTCGGCAAAATAGTCGTTCTGCAAATCGATGACGATCAGGGCGCGTTTGTTGGCTACGGGCACGATGCTCTCCGGTTGGTCGACGAGCTTTCATTCTGGCGAAAGGCCGGGTAACCAAGAAGTGGCCCGAATGACAATATGCGATCATATCGGGCCAATCCTGCCCTGCCCGCCGCGCCATGCCCCACGCTATTGCCATCGTCGCCTTCGAGCGCATCAGCCCTTTCCACCTTTCGGCGCCCTGCGTGGTATTCGGCGACCGTCATCCGGGCGTACCACCCTTCGATTTCGCAGTCTGCGCCCCCCGGCCCGGCCAGCTGGCGACGACGGCCGGATTCTCCATCGTCGTCGAGCACGGCCTCGAAAAGCTGCTCACGGCGGATACCATCATCGTACCCAGTTGGCGCGACCCGGCGGAGCGCGCGCCGGCAGATCTGCTCGCCGCGCTCGTCGCCGCCC
>CALJZP010000194.1 GCA_937983545.1 uncultured Azonexus sp. | reverse complement strand
TTGCGAGTTCCAGTCGCTGATCACCGGGGAAGTAGGGAATACCGAAACCGCCACCCAGGTTCAGGAAACGCACGGGTGATGGTGCGTGGTCGGCCAAACGGCGGGCGAGTGCCCAGGATTTTTGCTGGGCTTCGCAGATGGCTTCCGCCTTGAGGTTTTGCGAGCCGGCGAAGAGGTGGAAGCCTTCAAATTCGAGACCGGCAGCACCAATCTCCGCGAGCAGTTGCGGTACTCGTTCGGCGTCCACGCCGAATTGCTTGGGTCCTCCGCCCATCTTCATTCCCGAGCCTTTTAGCTCGAATTCGGGGTTGACTCTGACCGCTACGCGCGCCGGGTAGCCAAGTTCCTCCGATATCGCTGCAAGCAAGCCAACTTCCCGAAACGATTCGATATTGACCAGTATGCCGGCGGCGACCGCCTGTCGTAATTCAGTATCCCGCTTCCCCGGGCCGGCAAAGCTGATTTCATGCGGATTGGCTCCTGCATCGAGCGCGACTTTCAATTCTCCGGCGGAAGCGACGTCTACGCCATCCACCAGTCCCGCCATCAGGCCAACGACTGTGGGCATGGGATTGGCTTTCATGGCGTAGTGCAGCTTGATGCCGTTGGGCAGCGCAGCGCGAAGTTCCGCCACGCGTGCTTGTATTAAGCTTCGATCATAGGCATAGAACGGGGTTTGGCCGACGCGGGCGGCGACTCGCGAGAGGGGCAGCCCGTTGATCATTAACTCGCCATTGGCTTCGGCGAATTGTGTCATCGGTACGTGGACCGGGGTAGGGAGGGTAGAGTTGTTGGTCATGGAGGGCTTGAGCGGGTGTCTGTTAGGATGCGTTATTCTCTAGCCAGTCGATTTTCAGCGCTTTCCGGTCGATCTTGCCGTTAGCGTTTCGGGGCAACCGGTCCTCTTTGATCTCTATGCCGATAGGCACCATATAGGCCGGCATACGCGATTTGCACTCGGCAAGCAGTGTTGCTTCATCCAGCTTTGTGCCGGTTGTCGGCGTGGCAACCACCCGGATGGCTTGGCCGAGGCGCTCATCATCTACACCGAAGGCGATGCACTCGCTGACGAGTTGTGTGGCATAAAGTACTTCTTCTACTTCAGTCGGGCTGACTCGATAGCCTGATGTCTTGATCATTTCATCGCGGCGCCCGATGAAATATAGAAAACCCTCTTCATCTAAACGCACGGTGTCGCCGGAAAAAACGGCAATCTCCGGCAGCACGAGCCCAGGCGCTCGTCCAGGAATGGCCATCGGCAGCGGCCTGAAACGCTCTGCCGTTTTTTCCGGGTCGTTCCAGTAGCCCATGCTGACAAGGGCTCCCCGGTGAACGAGTTCCCCCGGCTCATTTGGCGCACAAGGGGTTCCATCCTCGCGGAGCACGAGGATTTCGGCATTCGGGATGGCCTTGCCAATCGAGTCCGGTCTGCGCTCGACCTCGGAGGGCGGCAAAAATGTGGAGCGGAAGGCTTCGGTCAGTCCATACATCAGGAAAGGCTGGCTGTTCGGCAATTGCCGCCGCAGGGTATTCAGTATTTCAAGCGGCATGCGCCCGCCGGTGTTTGCAAAATAGCGTAGCTGACTGGTGGCACCTTCAGGCCAGGAGATTTGTGCCAATTGGATATAGAGCGGGGGCACTGCTGTCAGTCCGGTGACTTTTTCGCGTTCGATGGCCTTCACTACGTCGCGGGGTAGCAAGTAATTCAGCAGCACGACCCGGGCGCCGACGTGGAAGGCTGTTGTCAGTTGGCTGAATCCGGCATCAAACGACAAGGGCAGGGCTGCGAGGAGGGTATCTCCGGCATGGTTCTCCAGATAGCTGGCCACGCTTTGGGCACCGACCACCAGATTTCGGTGTGACAGGACCACGCCTTTGGGTTTGCCTGTGCTGCCAGAGGTGTACAAAATCGCTGCCATGTCCGTGTCGATTACGCGATGCACAGATGTCTTCGGCTGCCGGATGAACGCCTGCCAAGGTAGAACAGCCAAGGTTTTCGGCAGTTCATCGATGGGCTCTGAGTATTCTGGAACGATCGCGTGCCGTACCGAGGAGCAGGTATTTAACTGGTTAGCCAAAAGCGAAAGCCGTTGCGACGACGTGACCAAGCACTGCGCTTCACAGTCTTTCAGAATGTGCGCAACCTGTTCGGGTTTCAGCAAAGGGTTTATTGGCACGAAAACGCAGCCGGCTGCTGCCGTCCCAAAGCATGAGACGACCATTTGGGGGCATTTTTCTAGGTAGATTGCAACTCGGGCAGACCGAGGTATACCCAATGAAATCAGGCTGCTGGCGAATTGTTCCGTTTGCCCGGCCAGATCCGCGTAACAGACCGACTCGTTGCCGTAAGTCAAAGCGATTGAATCCGGGGAGCGGATGGCTGAAGCCAAAGGAAGGTGGTGTAGCAAGTTGGTCTCAAGCATGACGAGGCAATGACCTGTGGCAGGACAAGCAGGTAATGGCCCTATAATGCCGCGTCTCAAACAAAATGTCTTGGAGCTGCCTTGAACATTGAGCAGGAAGTATTGGCCATACTTGACGATGCGATGAGCTTGAAAGGGCGGGGCTTGCAGTTCTCGCGCAATACAGTGCTGCTTGGGGCTCTTCCCGAGCTTGACTCCATGGCTGTGCTGGCCGTTGTCAGTGGTCTTGAAGCGAGATTGGGCCTGACGATTGACGACGATGACATTGACGGTGCTGCATTCGCCACTGTCGGAACGTTGGTGGATTTCGTCCAGGGGCGTTTTTCGGGGTAAGTCCGTTGAGACAGCGCCAAGCCTTTTTTCTCACCGCCGAAAAGGGGCAGCGCTTTTGTATCTTTACCCCGTCGCCGGAGCAACCCGCGAGAGCAGCGGTGCTTTATCTGCATCCGTTCGCCGAGGAACTCAACAAGACCCGGCGTATGGTTGCCTTGCAGGTTCGTGCCCTGGCCGCGGCAGGCTTCGACGTTCTACAGATCGATTTGTTTGGTTGTGGCGACAGTTCCGGCGATTTCGCGGACGCAAGCTGGGCGGATTGGTTGGCAGATGGCCAACTCGCGCTTGATTGGTTGCAGGAAAACTCCCGGCGGAGTCTGTGGTTATGGGGGGTGCGATGCGGCGCCCTCCTGGCTTCCGATATTGCACGCAGGCAGGTTTCCGAAACATCGTTGCTCTTCTGGCAGCCCGTTCTTTCCGGGGCAAATGTCGTCAGGGATTTTTTGCGTCTTGGCGTCGCTGGTGAGTTGATGTCCGGGCACGGCAAGGAAAGACCCTCGGATATGCGGTCCCGACTGGCCGAAGGGCGAACTGTTGAGGTAGCAGGGTATGGCTTATCCGCAGCGATGGCGGATCAGTTGTCATCTGTCTCGCTGGCGTACGGTTCAGACTGTCGGCCGAAGAGCGTTTTCTGGTTGGATATCGGCAGCGCCACCCAATTGTCGCCACCACCTGCTGCCAAGGCTGCGCTTGAACAACTGCAGGCAGCCGGTACGGCTGTGTGCTACCGTGCAATTCCGGGAGCGCCGTTTTGGCAGACCAGCGAAATAGAGCTTGTGCCTGCGCTGATCGGTGAAACAGTGGCGCTGATGACCGGAACCGAAAATGCTTGAAGAGCGGCCGCTCGCATTTCATTGTGGCAATGCCGAACTTCTCGGCATATTGTCCCAGCCGGGAAGCGTTTCCCGGATTGGTGTATTGATTGTCGTTGGCGGGCCGCAGTATCGCGTCGGAAGTCATCGGCAGTTCACCTTGTTGGCGCGCGCCTTGGTTGATGCCGGGTATGCATGCCTGCGTTTCGATCATCGGGGGATGGGCGATAGCGACGGGGTGCATCCGGGTTTCGATCAGATCGATGACGATATTCAGGCGGCCATAGACGCATTTTTTGCGGCGTTTCCGGCACTTGAACAGATTGTTCTGTGGGGGCTTTGCGATGCTGCATCCGCTAGTTTGCTGTATTTGCAGCGCAAAAGTGATCCCAGGGTGGCGGGAGTGGTATTGCTCAATCCTTGGGTGAGATCCGAGCAAACACTGGCACAAACCAGGATTCGGCACTACTACGTACAGCGCCTGCTGCAGCGCGAATTTTGGTCAATACTGTTCAGCGGGAGGTTGTCGTTAGGGGCAACCTTGGCCGGTGTTTGGTCGACGTTAAGTGCAAGATCGGGTGCCGGGACAAAAAAGAGCGATGGCTTTCAGCAACAAATGCGGGAAGCATGGTGCAAGTATCGGGGTGAAACCTTGATCCTTTTGAGCGGCCAGGATTTTACCGCACGCGAATTCATGATTTGGTGGAATACATTTCGTGCCGATATGCCGGGAAGGGATCGAGTGACACTGATCGAGCTGCCCGATGCCAACCACACTTTCTCGTCGCAAGCGCATCGGCAAGGTGTTGAGCAGGCGACAATCGCTTGGCTCGCTACACGACTGGGCAGATCGTGAGTCCTCCAGCGTTTGTTTCTCCCCTTGTGTTTTCAAACAACCTGGCTGCGCCTGACAGTTTGCGCGCTGCCAACGATCCTCATCTAACCACGGCGTGGTTTTCCTTGCTGGCGCAAACGGCTTTGCCCGAAGGTGCCGGGGTCACAAGTTTGGGTTGTCGGTCGTCGGCAAATCTGTTTTTGATGCGTACCCCGGCACAACCCGGAAAATTGCTTTCGCTGGCGACGTACTACAGCCCGCTTTTCGGCTTGTGTGGCGATTCACCGATTGATGAAGACCTTCTAAAGGAGCAGTTATCCAGCCTCCGTGAACGCAGATTCGGTTTCCATGAAGCGAGAATTCAACCGATGACGCCGGGGACACAGGATTGGGAGATCGTATCCAAAAACCTACGAGCAGCCGGCTGGATCGTTGATCGGTTCTTCTGCTTCGGGAACTGGTATCTCCCAGTGGGCGCCTTGGGTTATCAGGAGTATCTCGCTCAACGGCCGGGAGCTTTACGCAGCACCATCCGCAGGGCACACGCAAAACTCAAGAGGCACCCGGGTTTCCAAATGGACATTATTACCGGAGGGCGAGACTTGTCCGCCGCAGTTTCGGACTACTCGACGGTATATCAAAAGAGCTGGAAGGTTCCCGAGCCGTATCCGGCGTTCATTCCTGGATTGTGTCAGCTTGCAGCCGAACAGGGGTGGCTACGTCTCGGTATCGCGCGTCTTGATGGCAGGCCGATAGCAGCGCAGCTCTGGCTGGTAGCTGCCGGCAAGGCAATGATCGTGAAACTTGCTTACGACGGCGAATACGCCCATACGTCGGTCGGGACGGTACTTACAGCCCATTTGATGCGCCATGTGATTGATGTGGATAAGGTGTCCGAAGTGGATTACCTGATGGGCGACGATCCTTACAAACGGGACTGGATGAGCCATCGCCGGGAGCGGTATGGCCTCATCGCGTTTAATCCACGCTTCGTCGCCGGCGTCGCAGGTTTGGTGCGGCATCGCTTGGGCGTACTGAAAAAAGAACTTTTTCGGTAATGTGCGTGTCAGCCAACAATGCACCGAGGAGCAGCATATGATCAAGTCTCTGAGGCGATTCGCCGTTGTCCTTTTCGCTAGCCTGTTTCTGCTGTTGGCGCTGATTTTTTCGGTATTTTCTTTTACCGATTTGGTGCCCAACGATATTCAGCGATACATAAAAGATGTCCTGATGCTGCGGGCGTCGCCAACACTGGATCGTACTCCGGGAGAACTGATTCGGCATGCGCGGCAACGATTGGCGGGGCATCCCAAGCTGGAGTTCCTTGCCTTGCCGGTGCTCGACTTCGTACAGCCATTCTACGAGCGCCCGGTGCCGAACAGCATGCTGCCCGTATTCGGCAAAGGTTGGAATTCACGGGCTCGCATGGAGTCGGAGCGTGCTGATTTTCGTGTCGCCAGCGTTGCCGAGTTGCAGAACGCGATGAAACAGGCGGTAGCCGGGCAGCGGATAGAGATTCTTCCGGGTACCTACCGCGTCAATGCAATTCTCGGGGTCAGTAATCCGGGATCGGCGGAAAAACCGATCCTGGTTTTTGCGTCTCAAGCCGGTAGTGTCCTGATCGAGGTGGTTGTCAGCGAGGCATTCCAGCTCAATCAACCTCACTGGCGTTTTGAGAATCTGCATATACGCGGTGTTTGCGATAACCACGACTACTGCGAGCATGCCTTCCATGTCACGGGTAAGGCCCGAAACTTCATCCTGCGAAATAACCTCATTGAAGATTTTGCAGCGCACGTCAAGGTCAATGGTTACCGCGACGACTGGCCTGACGATGGCTTGATCGAGTCAAACACCTTGCGTAATAGCGGGCCGCGTCACACCCAACGACCTGTGACACCGATCGATATTGTGGGAGCGAGTCGCTGGCGGGTTCAGGATAACTATGTGGCGAATTTTGCAAAGAGCGATCCGCGGACGAGCAGTTTCGGTATTTTCATGAAGGGCGCCGGGTTTGGCGGGCGCATCGAGCGCAATCTGGTCGTTTGCGGTACCAGCGAGATATCAGCCCCGGGAACGCGGGTCGGGATTTCGTTCGGGGGCGGGGAGAGCGGGCAGGAATATTGTCGTGACAAGCAATGCGTTACCGAGCATGAAGGAGGACGGGCAATCAACAATATCGTGGCGCATTGCAATGACGTGGGAATTGACATTAACCGAAGTGCCAATTCTTTCGTGGCACACAACACGTTGATCAATACTGGCGGGATCGATGTCCGCGGGGAGAAATCGAGCGCCATGCTGTTTGGGAATCTGTACGAGGGCGTGGCGCGTGCCAGGAAAGGCGGCAGCTTGCGCGAGGAATTCTCCGAACGCCGCAGCATGAGCGAGGTTTTTCGCAATCCTGACGCACTCGATTTGAACTGGGCTATGCGCCCGGATCGTATCCCGAGGCACAAGCATGTTGCTGACGATTTTTGCCGAAAACCGCGCGCAGAAGGAACACAACCGGGAGCCCTCGAAGATGGATCGGCCTGTTGATGCCGGCGTGTTTTTTTTCACGACGATTTGATCGTCATGAACGTACAATACGCCCTCGTTGCTTCAAACCTTCTGCAGGCCTGGCCGGGTATTTGGCAGGGAAACTCTATTGTTCATGGCATCAACGTTCAAAACCCTCCTGTTCTCGACCTTGTACCCCAGCAGTATTCGACCTGTTCACGGAGTGTTTGTTGAAACGCGTTTGCGCGAGTTGCTGAAGAGCGGTCGTGTCCAAAGCAAGGTTGTCGCACCGGTCCCATGGTTTCCCTCCTCGAATCCGGCTTTCGGCAGTTACGCGAAAATGGCTGCGACGCCTCGTTTCGAGCAACGGAACGGGCTGGAGGTTTTCCACCCGAGATACTTTCTTCCTCCAAAAATCGGGCAGAACATCGCGCCTTATGTGCTCGCCGCAGGCGCTTTGCCGACGATTCGGAAAATTATTCGCGACGGGTTTGATTTCGACCTGATCGACGCACATTTCTATTATCCCGATGGTGTCGCAGCATCAATCATTGCGGAGAAAATCGGAAAGCCGTTTATCTGCACCGCACGAGGATCGGATATCAACCTCTACCGCCAGTTCAAGGCGCCTGCCAGTTTTTTGCGCAGCACAATTGCCAAGGCCAGCGCCAACATTGGCGTGTGCCGAGATTTGGCCGAGCAGTTGATTGAACTCGGCGCTGATAGTGAACAGGTACACAGCATTCGGAACGGCGTCGATCTGCAGCGCTTTTTTCCGGTTGACCGCAGTGCTGCACGCCAAGCCTTGGGCATAAAGCATTCCGGGATGCTCTGGATTTCGGTAGGTAACTTGATTGAATTGAAAGGGCATCATCTGTTGGTCGATATGCTGGCAGCGCGTGCTGACGCCCATCTGCTTATCGTCGGTGCTGGGCCGATGCGTGCCGAACTTGAAGCGCGTGCAAATTCGCTCGGTGTTGCTGATCGCTTGCAGCTTGTCGGGCAGCAGCCCAACGACAAGCTGCACCTGTGGTTCAGTGCCGCAGATGTGACCTTCCTTGCCTCCAGTCGGGAGGGCTGGGCCAACGTTCTGCTGGAATCCATGGCCTCCGGGACACCAGTCGTTGCAACGGCCGTTAACGGTACGCCAGAGGTCGTCGCCAGCGCGGATGCCGGCCAACTTGCCAAGTCGCGTGATGTGCCGGGTTTGATGGCGGCATTTGACCGGCTGCTTGCCAGCTATCCGGATCGTGCTGCAACACGACGTTATGCCGAGGGTTTCTCCTGGGAGGAAACCACGCAGCAACAGTTGTCACTCTTCGGCAGGGTTTGTGGGGGCAAGGACTAATGGAAGGTTTGCTATACCTCATCGACGTAATCTGTGTGATTTGGCTGTTGATTCTGGTTAATCGAAATGACCATGATGATGAGGCAATGAAGCACGCCCAGTTGGGAATTTTCAGCATGAAACCACCTGTGAATAAGACAGCTACGGTCAACGGCAAAAAAGGCCACAAATCATGATTGACGTATCAGCCGTCGTCCTATCGTTCAATTCCAAGCGCTACATCGAAACCTGTGTTTGCAGCCTGATGGCAAGTTATGACGCTGCAAGCCTCAAAGGCGAGGTATTCGTCGTCGAAAATGGCTCAATCGATGGCAGTGTGGATATCCTCAAGGGTTTGCAGGCGCGGTTCGGTGAGCGTTTGAAGGTTTTTTACCTGACCGAGAATACCGGCACCACGCGCTCCCGCAATCTTGCCCTCCGTGCGGCGCAGGGGCGATCCGTTCTCGTACTCGATTCCGATGCCTATATGAATCCGGAGGCGCTGGTCGCCATGCTGGCCTATCAGGCGGCTGACCCAAAAGCCGGACTCGTCGCGCCCAAACTTATATATCCGGATGGGCGTTTTCAATTGAGCGTCGATGTCTTCCCAACCGTATCGCGAAAGATAAAGCGATACTTCGCCTTGCGTGAGCTCGAGAAGCGTGAGCCGCCAGCGGAAGCCGGCCCGGTCGACTACGCTATTTCAGCCTGCTGGTTGCTGAGCAAGGGAGCCGTTGAAGCAACGGGTCTGCTCGATGAACGCATCTTCTACTCACCCGAAGACGTCGACTATTGCATTCGCCTTTGGCGTGCCGGATATCAGGTTCACTACTTCCCCGGGGTTTCTGTCGTTCATGATGCCCAGGAAATATCCCGGCCCAAGGGCCTTGCAGGGATAAACAAATTCACTATCCGACACGCCAAAGGGTTGTTGTATCTTTTCCTGAAGCACCGCTACGGCTTCGGGCTGAGTGCTCTCTACCGCAGACTCCGGCGTTTTGCCTGATATTTATCCCATGAAAATTCTGCACGTTTTCGATCATTCACTCCCTTTGCAGGACGGCTATTCCTCCCGCAGCTGGGCCATTCTCCAGCAACAACGAGCGCGTGGCTGGATCATTTATCCGGTTACCGGTCCCCGACAAAACTCGACAGCCGACGCTGAAGAAGTTGTGAGCGGCACGACCTTTTACCGTACTGCAGACCGCCCCTCAATCTGGGGGCGATTGCCCGTCATCAAGCAATTCTGGACGATATGGCTGGTTTACGCCCGCTTGTGTCAGTTGATTCCAACTCTCAAGCCCGATGTGCTGCATGCACACTCGCCGGCATTGAATGGTGTTGCAGCCCACTTGGCGGCGAAGCGCTTTGGCTTGCCTCTTGTTTATGAAGTACGTGCTTTCTGGGAGGATGCTGCGGTAGACCAAGGTACGAGTAGTGAAGGCGGATTGCGTTACAAGCTGACCCGAGGGCTGGAAAACTTCGTTTTCAAACGCGCCAATCGGGTTACGACAATTTGCGAAGGACTCAAGCGCGATATTGAAGCGCGAGGGCTTTGCAAGGCACCGATTACAGTCATCCCCAACGCCGTCGAATATGAGAGATTCTCCAAGGAAATGCCTCGGGATGAAGCGCTGGCTGCGCAATACGGCTTTGTGGCCGGAAACACCTTGGGATTTATCGGTTCCTTTTATGATTACGAAGGGCTGGATCTCCTGATCGCAGCCATGCCGGAACTCCTGAAACAGAATCCGAACATCAAGCTGCTGCTTGTCGGCGGGGGCATGCAGGATCTGGCACTACGCCAGCAAACTGAACAATTGGGGCTACAGAGCGCAGTGATCTTTACCGGGAAAGTCCCCTTTGCCGAGGTTGAGCCCTATTACTCGGTGATCGACATTCTCGTATATCCAAGAAAGTCCCTCCGCCTCACCGAACTGGTGACCCCGCTCAAACCATTGGAAGCCATGGCTCAACGCAAGGTGTTTATCGCTTCCGATGTCGGTGGCCACCATGAACTGGTTGAGGATGGTGTGACCGGTGTGTTGTTCAAGGCTGACAATCTTGGGGCCTTGATCGAAGCAATTAGTGGACTCATTGGTCGGCCAGATTTTCAACAGACCCTCTGCGAAAATGGCTTGTCATTTGTCCGAAACGAGCGCAACTGGACCAATAGTGTTGCCAACTATGTACAGGTCTATGGCGACGCTCGTCGAGCGATGGGGCGCGACGATGCGTGACATTGCGATGTTCTTCGCAATGCTAGCCCTAGTGCCACTGGCATTCAAGAACAGCTATAACGCTTATCTGCTGTGGGGTTGGACAGCGCTTTTGTCGCCTGTTTACTATCTATTCGGATTTATGCAGGGGTTGCGTTATAACCTGATTTTTGCGGCGATCGCAATCGGACTTTGGCTATTGGGGAAAGTGGATTTAAAAGGCAAGATCAGTGCCAATAGCTCAACATTATTATTAATTGCCTTCATGTTTCATGTGAGTCTTTCTGCTTTGTTTGGCTACGATAATAATCCGTGGAACATTCAGGTTTACGAAGGATTCATCAAGGCAATGTTTTTTGTGTTGATGATGCCAATTTTTGTCAGCACACGTCTTCGAATCCATGCATTAGTCCTGGTTATATGTTTGGCATTGGGTTTTCATGGTGTTGTCGAAGGTCTAAAGCTTATTTCCAGCGGGGGGGCTCACAAGGTTCGCGGTATCGAAACTTCAATGTTGAGCGATAACAACCATTTTGCCGTTGGAATGGGAATGGTCCTGCCGTTGCTGATTTTTTTGATGATTCACCTCAAAACACAGATTGCAAAATATGCTGCCGCTGCTGGGCTAATTTTGACCGTACTTGCGATTGTTGCCACCCATTCTCGCGGAGGATTTCTCTGTCTCTCCGTTGTCGGTTTATGGTATGCGTTCACCGCACGCAGAAAGGTTTTTTCCTTTTTTCTTCTGGCGGTTATTTCGTTTCTGGCATTTCAAATGGCGCCAGAAGAGTGGTTCAGTCGCATAGAAACAATAAAGACTGCAGATGCTGACGAATCATTCATGGGGCGAGTTATTGCATGGAAAGTCAGCACCGCTGTTGCACTTGCAAACCCGATATTTGGTGGCGGCTTGCACGCAATTCAAGCTGCTCCAGTATGGCAAGAGTTTATTTATAAACTGGATTTTCTTTCGTTTATATCCACACCGTTGCCGGATGCTCAACATCCGAGAGCAGCCCACAGCATCTACTTTGAAATACTTGGTGATCTTGGTCTGCTTGGATTTTTGATCTTTATTTCAATAATCATAAATGGATTTTTAACCGCAGGTCGGATTCGGAAGCTTACAGCTGGAGTAGAGAATTTAATTTGGGCTCGAGATCTTGCCGATGCATTGAGATTGGCGCTTGTAGCTTACTGTATTGGTGGAGCCGGCGTGAGTCTGGGTTATCTGGAGTTGTTTTATGTTATTGTTATGTTGCTGGCTGTGCTTCACAATCACATCAAAATATCTTCCGATGTGGCGTTGAAAAATAATTCCCAATCTGGCTTCTCATTGAATAGAAAAATAAATTCAAATGGTTGAGGCTATGTTCAATGCGGTAATTCGACGAAAGTTAAGTAGTGCATCGAATGGTGCATTAACAATACTTCAGTACCATAAAGTCCCACTTTGCGCGCCAGAATATATTGAAGGGGAGGTACTGGCTAGCGATTTTTCCTGGGGGTTGGAGCAGTTTAAGGAGTGGTTTAATTTCTTGCCGCTCGACGAAGCTATTCACCGTTTAAAGATTCACGATTTGCCACCGCGATCAGCGGTCCTTTCTTTTGACGATGGCTATGCCGATTGGTTTGATCATGTCGTCCCAGCGCTCTTGGAGCACAAAGTTCCAGCTACGTTTTTTGTAACCAGTGCTCAACTCAACTGTTCGAAGCCGTTCTGGCATGAGCGTGTCGCCGTTGCCTTGGCTAAGCGTGGGGTGGATAGACTGCCTCAAGAGTTTAACTTCGCTACCAGCGCGGGCGGCGCGGAGATTGGTTTGGCTCAAACGATAATTGCAGTGCAGAACCACCTCAAGTATTTGCCCTTGGCCGAACGAGAGGCTGCAATTGCTGTACTTGAAGCGGACTTGCCGTTGAGTGGAGACTATCGGCCTTTTCGATCGGCAGATCTGATTCGGCTACGCGATGCGGGCTTTCAGATCGGTGGGCATTCTCGACATCATCCTATTCTTACCTCTTGTGATGCCACTCAGGCCAAGGACGAAATTGGCGGCTGCAAAGAGGAGTTGGAAGGTATCCTCCGGGAGCCGGTAACGGCCTTTGCGTATCCAAATGGCCGCCCGGACTGTGATTTCAATGCCAGTCACGTTGCGCTTGTTGAAGCTGTAGGCTACCGCCACGCAGTCACTACGGCTCCGGGCGTTTCTCGCAGCGATACAGACCCTTTTCAACTGCCACGCTTTACCCCTTGGGCACGCTCTTCATGGAGAAGTGCATTGCAGTTTTTACGCAATATGCGTGTCTCACCCAAAATGGTGAAGGTATGAGTAACACGAAAGTATTGATGATCGCTTTTCACTTCCCGCCTCAGGCTGGGAGCAGCGGGATTCAGAGAACACTCAATTTTGCCAAGTATCTCCCGAAGAATAATTGGACGCCCATAGTACTCTCGGCACATCCCCGGGCATACGAGAGTTGCAGTAATGATTTGCTGGCGAGTATTCCATCTGAGGTCAAGGTCGTACGGGCATTTGCGTTGGATGCGGCCAAGCATTTGGGAATCAAACGCAAATATCCCGGGATTGTGGCCTTGCCGGATCGTTGGTCTGCATGGTGGATCGGTGGTGTGCTAAGTGGATTGCGGCAAATTCGCCATGAAAAACCCAGTGTTATTTGGAGTACTTATCCAATCAGCACCGCACACCTGATCGGATTGACGCTGAGTCGTTTGTCCGGCTTGCCTTGGGTTGCCGATTTTCGTGATCCGATGATCAATGGTGACTACCCAAGCAACCCGCTGCAGCGTCGTGTATGGCAGTGGCTGGAGCGAGAAGTGTTTCGCCATGCCAAACGCTGTGTATTCACGACCGAACGTGCAGCCGAAACCTATCGCCAGCGTTATCCGGATTTTGCTCAGAAATGCCACGTGATCGAGAATGGTTATGATGAAGAGGCGTTTGCCGGGAACGTGGCAAAGAGAGACGGCGTGGGCGAAGGGCAGTTGCTGATGCTGCACAGCGGGATCATCTACCCTCGGGATCGAAATCCAGCAGCGTTTTTCCAAGCCATTGCCCAGTCAATCGGTAGCCGTGCAATTGAGCGTAGTCGATTGAAAATTCGATTCAGGGCGCCGCATCACGGTAACGAAGTTGCACAGTTGGCCGCAACTTTTGGTCTTTCGGATGTTGTCGAGATTGCCCCGCCGATCCCGTACAGGGAGGCTATCAGCGAGATGCTAGGGGCAGATCTACTCTTGGTATTTCAGGGAAAGCAGTTCAATGCCCAGATACCAGCCAAAATATACGAGTATCTTAGGACAGGGAAGCCAATTTTGGGCTTGGTTGATCCACAGGGAGACACGGCACGCATTCTTGGCGATTTCGATGCCTACATCAGCGCGAACATTGATTCAGCTGCCGAAATTGAACATTCTGTGAGAGTGTTCCTGGAAAGATCATCAAGTTCTGAGTTCCAGCACCAGGAAAGCGCTCGAGCGTCTAGTGCGTTCCGTTTCTCGAGAGGTAGCCAAGCGGTGGCATTGGCCTCCTGTTTCCAAGAGTTGGTTGGTGAATAGAACTGACAGCAGCCCTGTTTTTTTGGACCGGAATTTGTCCGTCTATCTTGACTTGGCGCGATTCATTGCCGCAATGGCTGTTCTGCTTGGTCATATGAAGGAATCCGGGCTTTACCCTAAGGACGGCTTTTTCTCCGGATATGCGCACAGTGCAGTGATCTATTTTTTTGTGTTATCAGGATTGGTAATCGCGAATTCGACCGCAAAAGGACATGACTGGAAATCATATGTTTCAGCAAGGGCCGCTCGAATATATTCTGTTGCGATCCCCGCTTTGTTTTTAAGTTTTCTCTCAAAAGGAATTTTTAGTTACATTTTTGGTGACTTTTCTGATTATTTGTCACAGGATGTTACTTGGGTAAATTTGTTAGGCCCCATTCTTTTTTTGAATGAGTCTTGGGGACTAGGAGCCAAGGTTCCCTGGAATGGCCCCTATTGGTCACTATGTTACGAGGTATGGTATTACATACTGTTCGGGTGTTTTATTTACTACAAAGGTATTGCACGTATTTATATTCTAGGATTGATGTGCTTGATTGCCGGACCGGCTATCCTGTTACTCAGTCCTATTTGGCTGCTAGGGGTTCGTTTGTCATATGCAAGAAATGTTTGCTCATTGAAACGACCTGTTCTTTTTTTGGTTTTTATGAGTAGCTTATTTGTAGGTTATTTCATTATTAATTTGGGTTTGGATAACCAGATAAAAGGTTTTTTACACGAAAATGTTCCTGGCTTTTGGCGGTTAGAAGATTCCCAGCGGTTTGTTACCGATTATATTTTGGCGTTGTGTGTTGCTGTCAACATATTTTCTGCTCGATTTTTGATGGGAAACGATCCATTTTTTTCCGATCGTTTGGCTAGATATGTTTCGGTAATTGCTGGCATGACATTCTCTCTCTATATATATCACTTTCCGATTTTGAACGTCTTGAAGAGAATGAATGTCCATGCTGACGAGAATGAGCTTGTGGCAATTCCTGTTGTGATTTTTGTGCTTGTTGTGTGTTTTGTATTTTCTCTATTTACGGAGAAAAAGTCTTTTATTTTGAAGCAATGGATCAAGTCGAAGTTGGCTTGATAATATTTATTGATAGCTGGTTAATCTTTTAAGTCATTCTATGCTTAGTCATTTTTTTGGTTATTTTGACTTTTCAGGATCCGAAGATTGCCGTATTAAAATAAAAAACGGGTTGCTGCAGGAGGCTAATCAAATAGGTGGCTGCTTTCAGGTGGAATCCTGGAGTCAGGACGAGGCATTTCTGGTTTCCAATGCGTTTGCATCCAGTAAAAAAAATTCCAAAGTCAGTGTTGCTCTCTGCGGTGATTTGGTTGGCAGGGAGTCAGAGAAAGCGATTACCGAACTAGCTTTAGGAGTAATTGATTTTTCTGTCGAAACGATAAAATCGATGCTCAAAAAAGCAAATGGAACATTTGCTTTCGTGGCCTTAGGTAATGAATTGTGGCTGGCAACGGATTTTCTCGGAGGGCGCCCACTTTTTCACGCAGTTCATGAAGGAATATTGATCTTTAGTACTTCCTTTGAACAGATAAGACGACTTATTCCTAAACCCTGTTCGCTAGATTTTCAGGCAGCTAGCGAAGATTTTTGCTTTGGATATCCGCTGGCCAATAGAACTTTGGCTATGGAGATCAAGGTTCTCCAGGGCGGAGAGTATATTCGCTGTTCTCGAGGAGAGTTTGAAATCGCTTATTACGAGCGCTTTCCCGCAGAACTGGAGACATTCAAGACTGTCGAATCCAGCTTGGAAGCCAGTGCCTTGGCCCTCAAGTTAGCTATCAGCGATCGAGTTCAGCCAGGGGAGGCCCAAGCAGCCCTGCTCAGTGGAGGACTTGACTCACGTGTAATTGTCTCAGAGTTGCTCAATACAGGTCATTCGGTGACTGCCGCTAATTACTCGCTTGCTGGAACATTGGATCGGATTTTCGCAGAGAAATTTTCAGAATTATCAGGTATTAAACTCCATATTAACGAATTCCAAAGGCAATTTCATTGCCTCTCTCCGGGAGAAACGACATCGTTTTCTCTCAACTGTGCCCAACGGAGCTTGCCGGAAAAAAAGATTTTTTCCGGGGATGGTGGTGGGGAAATTTTTGGTTTTATCGATGTAAAGCCTCAATTTTTTCAGCACTCTGGTTCGGATGATTTCCTGAGTTTGATGATCCACCAAGAACCGTCCAAATATATTGCTGGCAACGAGTTCAGAACTCGGGTTATAGATGCATGCCGAGATGGGCTACGCGTTCAACTTGAGCATATTGGTTTGGGACAGGATGTTAAGGCAGTCTATATTCTCTATCTAATTAATGATCTAAGGCGGCATTTGCACGAGTATTTTTCCGGGATGCTCGGTGAAACGAGGGAGTTGTTATTACCTTATTATGATCGCCGAGTAATCAATGCGGCGCTTCGTATTCCCGCAATTAGTAAAGAAACGATTGGCCATGGTTATTATTATCGCTTGTTGGAGCGTTTGTCACCTATTATAAAAGCTGTTCCTTGGCAGTCCTACCCTGGTTCGATCGCTTGTCCAATCGCCGATGATGACAATCGTGGAATTTCACAGTGGGGATATGAGCGTGAAAATAACAGGCGCGATGCAGGTCAATGGGCTTTTCTCGCCTTGAAATCAATTAATCT
>CALJZP010000193.1 GCA_937983545.1 uncultured Azonexus sp. | reverse complement strand
GATGGCACGCGCTGTCTCCCGCTTCACCTCCCTGAGCGGGTGCCTTGACTACGTTAGGGCATTTTGGCCCCCGGACCCCCCTTATCCGGGGGCTCTTTGTTTTCCTTGGTCTTGATTTCGATCTCCAGCCAGCCGGCCAATACCCGCTCGGCCTCTTCGACACCGGTCTTCTTCAGGCTGGAGAACAACTGCACCGAATACAGTTCGGCATCGCCCCAGGTCGCAATTTCCGCCTTCACCGAGCGCAGCACCTTGGTCTGCTCCTGACGGCTCAGCTTGTCGGCCTTCGACAGCATGATGTGAATCGGCCGGCCGGTTGGCCGGAACCAATCGATCAGGCGGACGTCGAGTTCGGTGAACGGCCGGCGCGAATCCATGATGACCACCAAACCGACCAATTGATCGCGTTTGCTGAGATAAGGACCGATCAGCCCCTCCCATTGCGAGCGTATCGCCTCTGGCGCCTTGGCGAAGCCATAGCCCGGCAGGTCGACAAAATACTTGCCCTCGGCCAAGGTGAAATAGTTCAGGTGTTGCGTACGGCCCGGCGTCTTGCTGACATACGCCAACCGGACACGTCCGGCCAGGGTATTGATGGCGGAGGACTTTCCGGCATTGGAACGACCGGCGAAGGCAACTTCGCGCAAAGCATCCTGAGGCAAATCGCGGAGATTGGCGACGGTCGTCAAAAAGACCGCGTTCTGAAACAAGGGCATAAAAAACTCCGAAGACCCGCCTAGGAGAAGGGGAAGTGATATAGAATAACAGGTTTGTAACTTCCGTTCCGGCCAAAGCGCCCATAAACGCGCATTAGGAGTTCGAAAATGATTCGTACCGCGGCAATGGCAATTCTTCTTGCCACCAGTTTCCTCACCCACGCTTCCGAAGAAGCCAAAGCCAAGGCTGACCCTGCCAAAGGCAAAGTCATCGCTGAAACCATCTGTGTCGCCTGCCATGGCGCCGATGGCAACAGCGCCGCCTCGGCCAACCCGAACCTGGCCGGGCAAGTCGAAGAATACATCTACAAGCAGTTGAAGAACTTCAAGGCCGCCGACGGCAAGCCGGCAGCCCGCAACAACCCGATCATGGGCGGCATGGTTGCCGCGCTCTCCGACGACGACATGAAGAACGTCGCAGCCTGGTTTGCCAGCCAGAAGATGAAGCCGGTTGCCGCCAAGGATGAGAAGCAGATCGCACTGGGCCAGAAAATCTGGCGCCAGGGTGATTTCAAGAAGGGCGTTCCGGCCTGCGCCGGTTGCCACGGCCCGGCCGGTGCCGGTTTGCCGGCGCAGTATCCGCGCCTGGCTGGCCAGTTCCCGGAATACACCGAAGCCCAACTGAAGGCTTTCCGCACCGAAGAGCGTGCCAATGACCCGGAAAAGATGATGCGCATGATTGCCGCCAAGCTCTCCGACGTCGAGATCAAGGCCGTATCCGAGTACGCCGCCGGCCTGCGCTAATCCGGCTTTGCTCCAGGAAAAGGCAGCTTCGGCTGCCTTTTTGTTTTTCGGCGCTTGGCATGCCAGGCCGGGCGGCATAGACTGAGCACTCCATCCCACCTCGGATCAGGAGACAAAACCAATGAAAACGCTCAAGCAACTCCTTGCCAGCCGCACCCGCCCCCTGGCAGTCGTCACCCCCAGTGACACGGTGTTTCACGCACTCAGCGTCATGGCCCAACACGACGTCGGCGCGCTGCTCGTGCTTGAAGGCGAGCAACTGGTCGGCATCTTTTCCGAGCGCGACTACGCACGCAAGATCATCCTGCAAGGCAAGAGCTCCAAGGAAACACTCGTTCGGGAAATCATGAGCGATCGCGTCGCCTACGTCACACCCGGCACCACGCTGGACGAATGCATGGCTCTGATGACCGAGAAACGCTTCCGCCACCTGCCGGTGCTTTCCGAGGATGGAAGCGTGACGGGCATGATTTCGATCGGCGACCTGGTCAAGGAAACCATCAGCGACCAGAAATTCCTGATCGACCAACTGGAGCGCTACATCGCCGGCTGAGATGACAAGCGGCTTTTCTCATTTCCGTATTCTGGAAGACATCGCCCGCGACCTGTCGGGCGATGTGAACTTCCCGACATGCATGGATGCCGCCATGATGGTTCGCGACACACTACGCGACCCGATGGTTGGCACCCCGCTGGTCGTTCGCGCGATCAGTGCCGAACCGTTGATTTCAAGCAAACTGTTGCGGCTCGCCAACTCCGTCGCCTACAACCCCTCGGGAACGACGATCACCGACCTGGATGCGGCCGTGTCACGACTGGGCTTCGAGGTGGTACGCACCACCTCCTTGGCCGTTGCCCTGGAGCAGATGCTGAAGTCGCGCAACCTGTCGGCCTACAACAGGATTTCGCGGGCGACCTGGGAGCACGCCATCCACGTTGCCGCCATTGGGCGCGTCCTCGCTCGCCGCCTGGGTCGCATCAATCCCGACGACGCCATGCTGGCTGGACTGGTACACAACATCGGCATTTTCTACTTGCTGTACCGCGCTGCCGAATACGCGGAATACCGCGATTCCCCGGAAGCCATGCTGGAACTGCTCGCCGGCTGGCATGAAAGCATCGGCGAAAGCCTCTTGCACATTCTGGGCATGCCGGAGCAGATCATACTGGCCGTGCGCAACCACGAGCACCTGCAACGGGTGGAGGTGCCCTGTACGGTGTGCGACGCGCTGCACTTTGCGAACCTGCTGGCGGATGACGACATGAACTGGCTTCCCGGCCCCTCCTTGTCACCGGCCGAAGAAGCGGCCCGAACAGCCGATCGCGAACGCTATATCGACCTGCTGACCGAAGCCAGGGAAGACATCGAAGCGTTGTACGCCACGCTGGGTGGCTGAACGTCTCACCTCGAGAGCGGTCACAAGGCAACACGGAAGCAACTGTAAGAATTGCGTCCGATCGCCGACCAATCAGTACACCGCTTTCGGAAACTGACATGCTGATCCGCCACCCTCACGACATCCCCCCTTCAGACATCACCGACCCTGCACACTACGCCGCGCGCAGGAAATTCATCCAGACCTTGCTGTTGGCTGGCGGCGCCGGTGCGCTGGGCATGGCCCACGGAACCTCCCCGGACAACGCGCCGGGCGGCAGCTTGGGCAAACTGCAAAGCAGCCCGCTTTCGCTCACGGACGAGAAAGCGACGCCTCTCAAATCGGTCACCGGCTACGGCAACTTCTATGAATTCGGCCCCGACAAGGAAAGCCCGGCCAAGCATGCCCACCGGCTCCGGACACGTCCATGGAGCATCACTGTCGATGGCGAGGTCAAAACAGCGAAGACCTTCGCCATCGAAGACATCCTGAAATGGGCTCCCCTCGAAGAACGCATCTACCGCATGCGCTGCGTTGAAGGCTGGAGCGCCGTCATCCCCTGGGTCGGTTTTCCCTTCAGCGAACTGCTCAAGCGCGTCGAGCCTACCGGCAACGCCAAGTTCGTCGAATTCTGGACGCTCGCCGATCCCGAGCAGATGCCTTTCACACGGATTCCCTTCCTCGACTGGCCCTACATGGAGGCGATCCGACTGGATGAAGCATTGCACCCGCTGACCATCCTGGCCGTCGGCATGTACGGGGAAGTGATGCCCAAGCAGAACGGCGCGCCGATCAGGCTGGTCGTTCCCTGGAAGTACGGCTTCAAGGGCGCCAAATCGATTGTCCGCATCCGCTTCGTCGAGAAACAGCCGGAAACTACGTGGACCAAGGCCGGGCCGGAGGAATACGGCTTTTACTCGAATGTTAATCCCGACGTCCCTCATAGACGCTGGAGCCAGAGCCACGAGCGTCGCCTCGGCGAGTTCTTCAAGCGCAAGACGCTGCCCTTCAATGGCTATGCCGAACAAGTGGCCAGCCTGTATGCTGGCATGGACCTGCGCAAACATTTCTGACATGACCCCTACCCCAAACGCCCAACAGCTCGCCCGGATCAAGGTCGCGCTCTTCCTGATCTGCCTGTTGCCCCTCTTTCGCCTGGGCTGGGCTGCCTATATCGACGACTTCGGCCCCAACCCGGTCGAGTTCGTGCAACGATGGACCGGCATCTGGACCTTCAACCTGCTGCTCATCACCTTGTGCGTGACTCCGCTACGGACAATCACAGGATGGCATTGGCTGACTCGCCTGCGCCGGATGCTCGGTCTGTTCTGCTTTTTCTACGCCGGCTTGCACTTCCTGTCCTTCATCGGCTTCGATCATGCCTTCGAAGTCACCGACATCGCCCGCGATATCGCCAAACGCCCCTTCGTCACCGTTGGCTTCGCAGCGTTCGTGCTGCTTGTACCGCTGGCGGTGACGTCGAACCAATGGGCCATCCGCAAGCTGGGTGGACGCAAGTGGCAGGAACTGCATCGCAACATCTACCTGATCGGCATTCTGGCTTGCGTGCATTACTTCTGGCTGGTCAAGGCAACCGCCTTGCTATGGCCTCTGGGATACTCGGTCGCCGTCGCCCTGCTGCTCGGCTGGCGCGTTCGGGAGCGCCGCCGCAAGGCCATCCCGGTGCCGCGCTTCGCGACGGCCAAACCGGTCAAATTCTTCAAGCAGAAGCCGGAGTAAGCGCCGGAAGTTCAGCCCTTGCGCGGCAAGTCGAAACGCACGATTGCCCGGCCATCGGGCGTCTGCTTCGGTGCGGCTTTCCAGGCGTGGCCATAGACAATCTCGAACGTGGCGGGAAGCTTGCCGTCCTGCCGCAACCGTTCGTAGGCGGCACGAGCCGTCGCCCAGACCTGGCGGCCCGTCAGCCCGCGGCGGCGATCTTTCATGGCGCACATCGAACCGGCAGCCCGCAATTCGGCGAGCATCGCATCAAGATCGTCGTAGGTCAGCGTGATGACCTCCATATCCATCACCGGATCGGCAAAACCGCAGCCGACCAGCATATCGCCGAGATCGTGCATATCGGCAAAGCGCTGGGTGTGGGCATAACCGTCACCGAATGCCGAACGCAGTTCCTTGAGCGTATCCGGACCCAGCGTCGAGAACATCAGCAGGCCGCCAACCTCCAGAACACGGTGCGCCTCGGCCAATGCCGGAATCGGATCATCCAGCCAGTGCAGCAGGAGATTGGACCAGACCAGCGCGGTCGAACGGGCAGCCAGCGGAAGATGGGCGGCATCTGCCGCGAGACGCCAGGGGTCTGATTTCTTCCCGCCTCCCAACCAACGGCGCCATCCACTTGGCTGCGAACGCCCGGCGCGCAGCATGGCCGGCGAAAGGTCCAGGCCAATCAGCTCCGCATCGGGATAGCGCGTCATCAAGGCTGAAAAGCTGCCTCCC
>CALJZP010000192.1 GCA_937983545.1 uncultured Azonexus sp. | reverse complement strand
CGCCGTCGATGACGGTCTTGCCGCCGACGGTGCATACGGTGTCGAGAATCACGCGGGTCTTTTCGACAGTGACTTCGCGCACGGTGACGGTGGCGGTGACGGTGTCGCCCGGTTTGACCGGCGCCTTGAACTTCAACGTTTGCGACAGGTAGATGGTGCCGGGGCCGGGCAGTTTGTTGGCCAGGGTGGCGGAAATGAAGCCAGCGGACAGCATGCCGTGGGCGATGCGCGTGCCGAACATCGTGCCCTTGCAGTATTCCTCGTCGAGGTGGGCCGGGTTGACGTCGGTCGAGATGCCGGCGAACAGGATGATGTCGGCTTCCGTGACGGTCTTCGAGGTGCTGGCGGACATGCCGGGATGCAGCTGATCGATGTGATAGGTCATGCTGAACTCCTTGCTTTTATCGGTTGGGAAAAAGGGCACTCTACCATACTGGTGCGTATGGATGAATAGGGGTCATTCGGCACGCAGCGCCTTGACCGGGTCGAGGCGTGCTGCGCGCCGCGCCGGCAGGACGCCGGCGGCGAGGCCGATGGCGATGGCCAGCCCTTCGGCGAGGCCGACGAAGGCCAGTGGCGTATGCACCGGCAGGGCGGGTAGCAGCAGGTGGATCAATTGGGCCAGGCCAACCCCGATACCGAGGCCCATCAGGCCGCCAATGGCGGAGAGCGCGATGGCTTCGCCGAGAAAGAGCAGCAGGATGGTGCGCCGAGGGGCGCCGAGAGCGACCAGCAGCCCGATCTCACCGGTGCGTTCGCTGACGGCGATGGTCATGATGGTGACGATGCCGACTCCGCCGACCAGCAGCGAGATACCGCCCAGTGCGCCGACGGCCATGGTCAGCACGTTGAGGATATTGGACAGCGTCGCCATCATCTCCTCCTGGGTGACGATGGTGAAATCCTCGTGGCCGTGGCGCGCGATCATGCGTTCGCGCACCGCATCGGCGACGATCCGGGAGGGGATGCCCTCTTCGGCGGCGAGATTGATTTCATTGAGGCCGTCCCGATTGAAGATTTCGAGCGCGCGCGCCGCCGGTATGAAGGCGGTGTCGTCGAGATCGATACCGAGGAACTGGCCTTTCGGCTCGAGGATGCCGATGACGCGGAACTGGTCGGGGCCGATGCGCAAGCGTGTACCGAGGGCGTTTTCGGCGCCGTACAGTTCCTCCTTCAGTTTGGGGCCGAGGACAACCAGCGCCCGGGCGTTTTCCGCATCATCGTGCGGCAGGAACTGGCCGACGCGTATCTTGCCCTTGAAGACGTCGAGCATCTGCGGGCCGACGCCATAGACCAAGGTGCGGCGCAGTCGGCCGTTGGCCCCCACTTCGGCGTTGCCCCAGGTGCTGGGCGTGCTGGCAACGACGTGAGGCAGGGTGGCCAGCGCCCTGGTGTCGTCGAGCGACAGGGGGCGGGCGCTGGATGGCAGGCCGGACGAAGCGCCGCCGGTCTTGGTCTTGCCCGGGTGGACGGCGACGACGTTGGTCCCGAACTGGCTGAATTCGGCCAGCACGAAGCGATGGATGCCTTCGCCGATCGAGGTGAGCAGGATCACCGCGGCAATGCCGACGGCTATGCCGAGGAGCGTCAGGAAGCTGCGCAGGCGTTGCGCGGTGACGGCGCGGAGGGCGAGTTGGAAGGTGTCGGCGGCCAGCATGTCAGTGCTTCATCAGCGCCAGAACCGGGTCGAGGCGGGCAGCTTGGCGTGCTGGCATGACGCCGAACAGCAGGCCGGTCGCCAGGGCGGTGCTCAGGCCGGCGATGACCGCCCAGTCCGGCGGATAGGCCGGAAAGACCGGAAAGGCCTGGCGCAGGGCAAAAGCCCCGAGTTGACCGAGCAGGTAGCCGAGCAGCGCGCCGACGCCGGAGAGCATGGCCGCCTCGGCCAGGAATGCGAGGCGGATGGTGTCGGCGGAGGCGCCGAGCGCCTTGAGCAGCCCGATTTCGCCGGTACGCTGGGTGACCGCGACCAGCATGACGTTCATGACGAGTATGCCGGCGACGGCCAGGCTGATCGCCGCGATCCCGGCAACGGCCAGGGTCAGCGCCCCGAGCAGCTTGTCGAAGGTGGCGAGAACGGCATCCTGGGTGATCACGGTGACATCTTCCTCGCCGCGATGGCGCTGCTTGAGGAGCTCCAGCGACTGCGTCCGGGCGGCCGGAATGGCTTCGCGACTGTTGGCTTCGATCAGGATGCGGAAGAGGGTGTTGGAATTGAACATCGCCTGGGCCAGAGAGACCGGCACGATGACCAGTTCGTCGGTGTTCATGCCCAGCCCCTGGCCGAGCGGCTTGAGAACGCCGATGACGCGCAGGCGCCGGTCGCCGACCCGCACCAGTTGCCCCACGGCAGGTTCCGTACCAAAAATTTCCTGGCGCAGCTTGGCGCCGATGATGGCGACCGACGAGCCGCGATTCCAGTCTTCATCGGGCAGGGGGCTGCCCTGGGCAAGCTCGAAATTGCGGATGGGGATGAATTCGGCGGTCGAGCCGGCGACCATGGCTTCGCGCAGCTTGCCGCCGTGGGCGATTTCCGAGGTGCCGACGGCGAGCGGCGCCACGCGGCGGACGCTGGGCAGGCGGCGCAGGCTGGCGGCGTCGTCAATGGTCAGGTCGCGCGGCGTCGAGGTGATGGCGTTGGCCGGATTGAAGCCGCCGGTGCCGGAACGGCCGGGCAGCACGATGACCAGGTTGGTGCCGAGTGACGAGAACTGGCCGACGACATAGCGCCTTGCGCCGTCGCCCAGGGCGGTCAGGATGACGACAGCGGCAACGCCGATCGACATGGCGAGTACCGAGAGCGCCGTGCGCACGGGGTAGCCGGCGGCAGCGTCGCGGGCAAAACGCAGGGTGTCAGCCAGGCGCATGGGCGCTGTCGTGCTTCAGCCGGCCGTCCTCCATGACCAGCTGGCGGCCGGCGCGGGCGCCCAGCGCCGGGTCGTGGGTGACGACGATCAGCGTGACGCCCTGGCCATTCAGGGCCTCGAGCAGGTGAACGACCTCGTCGCCGGTGTGGCGGTCGAGATTGCCGGTCGGTTCGTCGGCAAGGATCAGGGCCGGCTGCATGATGGTGGCGCGGGCGATGGCGACGCGCTGGCGCTGGCCACCGGAGAGCTGGTCGGGCCTGTGATCGGCGCGTTTGTCCAGGCCGAAATCCGTCAGCGCCTGCGCCACGCGCTGCTTGCGTTCGGCCGGAGCAATCCCGGCCAGCATCATCGGCAGGGCGATGTTTTCGGCTGCCGTGAGGCGCGGCACCAGATGGAAGCTCTGGAAGACGAAGCCGATGCGCCGGCTGCGCACGGTGGCCTGTTCTTCCGGCGACAAGGTGGTGACATCGCGTCCTTCCAGCCGGTAACTGCCGGCATTCGGGCGGTCAAGCAGGCCGAGCAGGTTGAGCAGGGTGGATTTTCCCGAACCCGAGGGGCCCATCACGGCGACGTACTGGCCGGCCTCGATCTGCAGGTCCAGCCCGTTCAGCGCATTCACGGTAGTGTCGCCGAGCAGGAAGCGCCGTTCGATGCCGGACAGTTCGATCAGCGCCATGAGGCTACTTCGTCCCGCTCTTGTCGTCCGGTGTCGCGCTGGCGCCGGCCTTGACGCCGGCCTTGTCGAGCGAGGTCACGATACGCTCGCCGGGTTTCAGGCCATCCAGTACCTCGGTGTATTCCCAATTGGCCAGCCCGGCCTTGATGCGTCGTTCCTCCAGCTTGCCGCTGTCGGGGTTGTAGATCAGGACTCGCCCGCCCTCCTGAATGGCGGCGGTCGGGGTGCGAACGACCTTGTCGCGGCCGGAGAGGATGATTTCGACGTCGGTGCTGTAGCCGACGAGCAGTTTGCCGGCTTCTTCGGGGTGTTCGAAGTCCACTTCGATGTCGACCGTCCGCGCCTGTTTTTCGACGGCGGAAACGTAAGGTGCGACCCGCCGGACCTTGCCGGGCAGGGTCTTGCCGGGCAGGGCATCCAGCGTGATGCGCACGGCCTGTCCAACGCGGATTTTGGGGGCATCGACCTCATCCATGGGGGCCTTGACGTAGAGACAGGAGTCGTCGATCAGGTCAATGGCGGGCGGTGTCGGCACGCCCGGTGGCGAGGGCGTCGAGTATTCGCCCAGTTCGCCGACGATCTTGGCAACGGTCCCGTCGAACGGTGCATAGAGTACGACGCGCCCCTGTTCGACGCGTGTGGCCTTGAACTTCGCTTCGGCCTGGGCAACGTCGGCTTTTGCCGTGTTGCAGGCGGCGCGGCGGATTTCGGCGTCGGTGCGGGCGGCTTCTTCCTTGCTGGTCGAGACGAATCCCCTGTCGCGCAGTTCACTCTGGCGCCGTGCTTCCTTTTCTGCATTGGCAGCGGCGATGCAGGCTTCGTCAACGCGGCGGGCGCTGAGCGTCATCTGCGCCTGGGCCAGCGCGGCATTGGCCTGTTGGTCGTCGTTCCAAAGCTTGAGGAGCAATTGCCCCTTCTTCACCTTGTCGCCTTCCTTGACGCCGAGGTATTCGATTCGTCCGCCGACGATGGTCGACAGCTTGGTTCGCTGGCA
Source organism: uncultured Azonexus sp. (assembly GCA_937983545.1). Lineage (GTDB taxonomy): Bacteria > Pseudomonadota > Gammaproteobacteria > Burkholderiales > Rhodocyclaceae > Azonexus. Next base: position 22,167 of record CALJZP010000192.1, on the reverse strand, counting down.
GGCTTCAATGGTGCCGGCCCGGGTGTTGGCCAAGGTCGCTTCGACTTTGCCTTCGTCGACATCCTTGAGCGTAACCGCGACCGGCGTCGGGCGAGTCGCCGCGAAAACTCCGAGGCCAAGTACGACAAGAATCGCGAGGGCAATGGCAATCCGGCGCATGGGTGTGTCCTATCGAAAGCCCGGCAGCCATCCCGACTGCTGGTGGCCCCAGACCGGCTCGAGCACCCCTTGGTAGAGCGCTTCGATGACCGGGGGTTCGTGCCAGGGTTCGTTCATGAAGGTCAGGCCGACTTCTTCGACAGTTCTGCCGGACCAATAGTAATCGGCTACTTCGTCCAGCGCGCTCAGAGACAGGCTGTGCGGCAGGCGCAGGTAGTCCAGCCAGCTGGCATCGTGGAAGGAGCAGAGGTAAGCGCCCTTCGTTTGCGCACAGACGAGGTTCTTTCCGAAAACGCGCTGCGGGTGTTTGGTACGAAAGGTCATGGCATCGGTTCGCGTGGCGAACTGGAGCATGGCATGCAGGCGACTCGGGAAATGGTTGTAGCGACGTTGGCGAAAGTACTCGAGATGGTACTCGGCAAAGTAGTTTTGCACCGACAACAACTGGTCCCCCGCGCTGGGTTCGCCACCCTCAGGAGCGGCCAGTGTGGCCCCAAACGGGCTGCCCTTCAGGATGTCCCAGCCGGGCAGGTCGGCTCCGGGCTCGAGCCAGCAAAACAGCTCCAGCGTAGCGGTGTCCTTGATGAGGTTGTCCATGGGGCCAGAGGAGGTGGGCGAATAGCGACATTTTGAACCAATGCCGCGTTTAGGCCAATCGGCTTGGCGAGGCTTGGCTGAAGTCCTACCAAATATTTTGAACTGTCATATGATTAGGTTTTGATCGCTGCAAATGGGGAGACGGGGCTGGTGGGTGTTTTTTCCCAAAGGAAGTCGGATGACATAGTCTTTCGCCAGCGGCATCTCAGCTTGCGCAAGGCGCTGCTGACCGTACTCCTGGCGCTGGGCGGCATGCTGGCGATGATCAGTGTGGCGACTCTGGGTGCCTTGTCGGCGTATACCGATGCGTATGAAGCGGCCAGGCACAGGCAGGAGTCGATGGAACTGATGGTCGAGGTACATCGCGAGGTGGAACTTCTCAGTCGCCTGGTGTCTTCCTATGTGACGACAGCGAACCCGCGCTACCTGATTTATTACTATGACATCCTGGCCATTCGCGAGGGCAGCAAGCCGCCTTTGCAAGGCGTTTCGGCGACTTACTGGGAGGAGGTCATCAGCGGCATGCGCAGTTATGTGCCGCCACCGCTCGGGCCGGGGGATGCGCTCTTCCAGCGGGGTAGTCGGCTCGGCTTTGATGCCGCGGAGCAGTCTATCCTGCAACGGGTATTCCGCATTACCAATGAAATGAAAGAGGTCGAACAGATCGCTTTCGCAGCCACGCAGGGCTTGTACGACCCGGTAAAGAAGGAAATGGTCTCCGAGGCCGAGCCGCAAACCGAGTTTGCGAATGCCTTGTTGCACGAACCGCAATATCTCAAGCATCGCGCCGATTTGGCCATCGCGGTTGCCGAGTTGTCGGCGCAAGTAGACCAGCGGACCAAGCTTGCGCTGGTCCAGGCGGGGGAGACACTGAGGCGCTGGATCATTGTTGCCTTGATGCTGCTCGTGTGTGCCGTTTTCGCGCTGATTTTCGGCTACTACTACCTGAGGCGGAACCTGTTGGCGCCGTTGACTTCACTGCACCAGACGGCACTCGCCCTTGCCGAAAAATCTTATGGCAAGCGCGTCGGCGATATTCACGGTGTCGAGGAGGTGCATTCGCTGGCGACGACCATCGATAGCATGGCGGCTGCCATCGAGGCTGATCTCGCGCAGCGCGAACTCGTGCAGCGCGCCTTGCGCCAGGCGCGGGCCCGGGCCGAGGTCGCCGCTGAAACCAAGGCCATTTTCCTGGCCAACATGAGCCATGAAATCAGGACTCCGATGAATGCCATCATCGGGATGGCCTACCTGGCATTGAAGTCTGGACTGCCGGCGCGTCAGCACGACTACGTTTCCAAGATACACCTGGCAGCCAAATCCTTGCTGGGCATCCTGAACGATATCCTCGATTATTCGAAGATCGAAGCGGGCAAGGTGGCACTCGAAGCGGTGCGTTTCGATCTTGAAGAGGTTGTGCAAAACGCCTTGTTCATGGTGCAAGCCAAGGCCGAGGAGAAGGGGCTGGAGCTGATTCTCGACTTTCAGCCTTCGCCGGCCCTGCGCTGCCTGGTCGGGGATCCGCTGCGCCTGGGCCAGGTCTTGATCAACCTGTTGAGCAATGCCGTGAAATTCACAGAGCGCGGTCACGTGTGCCTGCGGGTTGTCGAGACAACCAACGAGTCTTCACGGGCCATTGTGGCGTTTTGTGTCGAGGATACCGGTATCGGCATGACATCCGAGCAGCAGGGGCGCTTGTTCGGTGAGTTTACCCAGGCGGATGGCTCGACTACCCGAAAGTATGGCGGAACGGGCCTTGGGCTGGCCATTTCGAGGCGGCTCGTGCTCGCGATGAGTGGCGATTTGCAGGTCGAGAGTACCTTTGGCGTGGGGAGTTCCTTCCGCTTTACGGTCGAGGTGCCGGTGGTTCCTGACGAGGTACCTGATGGAGTGGGGCAGGCGCTGGCGATTCGCCGCGCATTGGTGGTGGACGATTACCCGGCCGCCCGGGAGTCGATGACCTGGCTGCTTTCCGGAATGGGCTGTCCCAGCGTGGATAGCGTCGGGAGCGGAGAAGACGCGTTGTTGCGTCTTATGGATGCTGGGGAGGACTTTGAAGTCTACGATTTGCTGATCGTGGACTGGTTGCTGCCGGACATGACCGGCGGTGAGTTGATCGAGCGCTTGGCTTCAACGGCGGTCGGCGTGCCTGATTGCGTGATCGTCGTTTCGCCGAGCGATCCGGCGCTCCTGCGCCAGGAAGCCGTCCAGAGCGGAATCACCGAGGTTGTGCAGAAGCCGCTGATGCCTGGCCAATTGGCCAGAATATGTCTCGGGATGGGAGAGCAGGCTGGCAGCGATGTGCCGTTTCATGCCGCTCCAAGGTTTGTTGCACATGTACTGGAAGGCATGAATGTCCTGCTGGTCGAAGATAATGCCATGAGTCAGCAGATTGCCTGCGAAATGCTGGGTGGTTGGGGGGCGCACGTAGAAATTGCCAGCAACGGCCAGGAGGCTCTTGATTGCATTGCGATGCATGAGCCGCAGCATTTTGCAGCCATCCTCATGGATATCGAGATGCCGGTGATGGATGGCCGGGAGGCGACGCTGCGCCTGCGCATGGACCGGCGTTATGCCGATCTGCCCATCATTGCCATGACGGCTCACGTGGTGGGACATGGCATGAATGACACGCTGGCGCAGGGGGTGTCAGCCTATATTGCGAAGCCGTTTGAACCCGAGGTCTTGCTTGCCATGCTTCAGCGCTATTGGGGTGGTGTTGACGCCCGTGAAAAGTCGGCTCCCCACTTGTTCGAGGGGGGGGGATACATCGTTCGTGCGGGCACTGGAGGGTGTCGCCGCTATCGACTCGGGTATTCTGCTACGCCGCTTTGCCGGGCGTATCCCGTTCCTGAGAAGGGCATTGCGGCAGTTTGCCGATGATTACCTGCACTGGCTAGAATCCGTGGAGGCAAATCTGGCGCAAGGGGAGGTGGAAACCGCGCGACGTCAGGTGCATACGCTGAAGGGACTGGCCGGTACATTTGCCATGCTTCCTCTCCAGTCGGCTCTTGTCGTTTTGGAGTCGGCCTTGATCGGGGGCGGTGGAGTCGAGGCCGAGCTTGGCGAGGTGCGGACCCACTTGTCCGCTCTGCTTCCTTTGCTGCAAGGGTTGCCCTTTGCGCATGGCGAGGGGCTTGACGGTGGTGCCGAGTCGCTCGACTCAGTGCTTGAGCGTCTCCGCCGGCAGTTGCACGAAGGAGATGGCGAAGCCGAGGAGTTATGGCGTCAGAATAAGGAGCGTCTGGCGGCGTTGTTCAATCCGCGTCAGATCGCCGCAATTGACTACGCCATCAGGGAATGGAATTTTGCCGAAGCACTGGATATTCTTGGCAGCTTCGAGCGGAGAAGCGGAGGAGCGCCATGAGCGACGAACGCGCAAATATCCTGGTAATCGACGATACGCCGGGGAATCTCAGTCTGTTGAATCAACTGCTGCGTACCCAGTACCGCGTGAAGCTGGCCAATAGCGGTGCGCGAGGACTTGAACTGGCCGCGATGTCGCGGCCGGATTTGATCCTGCTCGACATCATGATGCCGGAAATGGATGGCTACGAAGTATTCCGCAAGCTGAAAGCCGATCCATCCACCAGCAAGGTTCCCATCATATTCCTGACGGCCAAGTCTGGAGCCGAAGATGAGGAGCATGGCTTGGCCATGGGGGCTGTCGACTTCATCCACAAACCGATTGCGCCCTCGGTTGTTCTGGCTCGGGTACGAACCCATTTGCAAATCCGGAACTGGCAAATTTTCCTGGAAGACAAAAGCGCCTGGCTCGAGAAGGAGGTGGAGGCGCGTGTCAGCGAAGTGTTCCGTTTGCAGGAGGCGACCATCAGGGTGATGGTGTCGCTTGCCGAGTTCCGTGATGAATGTACCGGCAATCATATTCGACGGACTCAGGATTACGTTCGTCTGCTGGCCGAATACCTGAGCCGCCAGCCCAGAGATAGCGCCTTTCTCGGGCGCGACCAGATCGATCGTATCGCCAAGGCTTCCCCTTTGCACGATATCGGAAAAATCGCGATACCGGACCACATCCTGCTCAAACAGGGGCGCCATACACCCGAAGAGTTCGAAATCATGAAAACCCACAGCATCAAGGGCGAAAGCATGTTGCAGCGCTCCTTGCGGGAAATGGGCGGAGAGAACGAAATGCTGGTGTTTGCCTGCCAGATCGCGCGCAGTCACCATGAACGCTGGGATGGCAGCGGATATCCGGATCGCCTGGCTGGTGAAGCCATCCCCCTTGCCGCACGACTCATGGCTGTCGCGGATGTTTACGATGCGCTGCGCTCAAGGCGTCCTTATAAACAAGCATTCAGCCATGCCGAGGCGGTGGAAATCGTCGTTCAAGGGCGCGGCACTCACTTCGATCCCCTACTGGTGGAGGCTTTTCTGGCATTGGAAGGCGTTTTTGCGGAAATTGCCATTAAACTGGCGGACGAGTAATTTGTCATGACGAAATTATCCTAAGTGAATATGTTGAATCGTATCCTTGGAGGAGCGGCCGCCTTCGTCTTTGTTGCGCATGCCGCACCCGCAATGGCCGTTGACCTCACGTGGTCGGGATTCGGAACGCTGGGTTATGCCCAATCCGATCAGCCGGTGAACTATCAGCGCTTCATTGACGAAAAAGGGACATTCAAGCGCGATAGCATCCTCGGTGCGCAAGTCGACGCGCGTTTCTCGCAACAGTGGGGGGCAACCGTTCAGGCCAAAGCAGCACCATCGGATCATTACGATACGCAATGGCAGGCCTCGGTGGCGTGGGCCTTCGTTTCCTGGCGACCGAGCGACGATTGGTTGATTCGCGTCGGGAAACTGCGCCTTCCTTTCATGTTGAATACCGAAAATGCCGATGTCGGGGCAACCTACGATTTTGTGCGGCTTCCGTTAGAGGTGTATTCGATTGCGCCAACCACCGACGTGGTGGGTGTCAGCGTCAGTAAAACCTGGTTCGGAGAGCAGTTGGACTGGACGGCCGAAGGCTACTCCGGGAAGGCCAGTACGTATTGGCGTTATTACGGACGGGACCGGACGCTCGAATCCACCTCGCCGGGCATCTGGTTCTTGCCGGTGGACATGAAAAGCACCGGATTGGTCCTGACGGCACGTAATTTGGAGCATGTTTTCAGGGTTGGCTATCATGAGGGAGAGGCCTCTCGTCCTGGGGTGAAGACCGGCGCCGGTTTTGAGCTCGGAAACTGCCCGGGCGCGCCTGTTCCCGGGTGCTACAACCTTTCCAGCGGTGGTGTCGACAGTCTGCGGGTGCCCATTCTGACCTTGGGGGCGAGCGTGACGCTTCCGGAGAATTTCAAATTAACCGGCGAGTTTGGCAAGGCCAGGATCGAAAGTGCCAGCCGAGGGTTGAGTCGTTGGGGCGCATACATGGCGATATCGAGGCGTATCGGCGCCTGGACACCATACGCCTACTACGCCAAGGTCAAATCGTCTGGCGAGGCCCTCGATTTGTACCAGCGCATCAATGGAAATGCATCAAACGTTGCCTTGCCGTGGCGAGGCTATCAACGCGTTCTCGCCGATATTACCGTCCCCTACGACCAGACAACCCTGGCGTTGGGAACCTCTTTTTGGGTGACGGCGAAAAGCGTGCTCAAAGCGGAATGGTCGCGCATTGATACGCAAGTGGCATCCAGTTTCGTTGATGCGCCAGTGGGTGGGGAAAGCGGCAACAGGCATATCAACGTGTTCTCGCTGTCGTATAGCTTTACCTTCTAGTCCATGAAATTACACTTTCTGACCCTTGTGACCAGTCTGCTTCTTCTGAGGCCGGCTGTCGTCTATGCGGGGGAAGAAGTGCTGATCATCGGACATTCGGCATTGCCGAAGACCGACAAGCTGACCGTGCAGCGCCTTTACACCGGGCGCGCCGTCAGCATCGGGCAGCAGCAGGTGCTGCCAATCAACTTGCCGACCGGCAACTCGGTTCGTGACGATTTTCTGTTGACTTGCATGGAGCAGAGCGAGGAGCAGTACACCGGGTACTGGCTGGTTCGGCGCTATGTCGGCAAGGGGGCGCCGCCGCAGGAGATGGGCAGTGTCGATGAGGTGATCAAGTATGTCCAGGCGACGCCCGGTGCGATCGGATATGCTCCCGCGTCGAAAGTGCCTCGTGGCGCCAATGTGATTTTCCGGCGTTGATCGGCTTGAGAGATACTGGCTTTTTTTGTTGGGCGTGCTAATCTGAAAGCGTGTGAGATGTGCAGCAAATCTTGCATGTCGTGGTTGTACCCGCTGCGCTGCTGGAGATTCTATGGCAGTTTTCGCAGGGAATATTTCTTGAGATTACCGAGTAGCACTCCTTGACGGCGAATAGCCGTAATGCCCCGGCCGAAAGAGCAGGGGCCGCAGTAACCGAAGCCCGTGCCTGAACAGCATGGGCTTCACGTTTTTGGGATCAGCAAATGCAGATACAGCGTCACGGCACGACACGCCGTTACTCCGATAGCGTGGTGCACAATGGAACCGTCTATCTGGTTGAAGTGCCTTCGAACCCCGATGGCGATATCGCCGAGCAGACAGGCAACGTGCTGGCCAGCGTAGACCGCTTGCTGGTCGAGGCCGGGAGCGGAAGGGACCGCTTGTTGATGGTCACGATCTATCTGGCGGATATGGCCGATTACGATGCGATGAACGCCGTCTGGGACGATTGGGTGCCGGTGGGCAGTGCGCCAACCCGCGCTTGTGTCCAGTCCCGCTTGGCCAATCCGGACTGGCGTTTGGAATTGGTTGTGACAGCAGCAACATGAGTGCAGGTATTTCGAACGATCCTCGCCTGGCCTTGATTGCAGAAAGCTACCATCGCCTGATCGGACGGCCGCTTGTCCATTCCGGTCCGGATGTCGCATTGGCCTTGTGGGAGGCGCCACGGGTGATCGTCGCGCACGGCATGCAGGACGATCCCGTGTTTTTCTACGGTAACCGCTTGGCCCTGCAGGTGTTCGAGATGGATTTTCCCGCCTTCGTGCAGCTTCCCTCGCGCTATTCGGCGGAGCCGCTGGCGCGCGACGAGCGGGCGCGCCTCCTGGAGCGTGTTGCGCGCGATGGTTTCATCGACGACTATGCCGGCGTGCGTATTTCCGCCACGGGGAAACGTTTTCGTATCGAGCAGGCAGAAGTCTGGAATCTGGTGGACGCTGCTGGTGTCAGCCATGGACAGGCAGCAAGCTTCGCGCATTGGCAGCCGCTTCCGTAAAGGCTGGCCGCTCAGTCCGCCAATTCTGCATCACTATCGCAGCCTTGGCCGGCGGCGATGCTGCGGGCAAAAAAGCGCCGCGCCAGGCTATGCGCTCCTGCGGGTAGCGGCAGGTAGCGTTCCGGGTGGTCCAGCAATCCGCAGGTGTAGCGCTTTTTTTCTGCGGACCACGCCAGCGCCGGGCATGGGCCGCGGCGTTTCAGGAAGCGAAGCATGGCGAGCGGGCAGGTTTCCAGTGCGCAGCACACGCCACAACCGTTGCAGGGAGCGCCGATGGCCGGCTTGGTCGGGGCTTCGGCATGCAATTCGATGATCCGCTCTTTCATGCGGTGTAATGAACCACTTTCCGGGGAAATGATCAAACGCCTACCCCTGTCCGGAAAGGAGTTTGCGATGAAGAAACTGTTATGCGGATTGTTGGCCCTTGCATTTTCCCTGACGAGTCTGAATGTGCTGGCCTGTCCCGGCGATAAGGCAAAGGACGAGAAACAGATGAGTACACCGAGTAAACCCAAGGTCTGAGCGGCGTTCCATCAAGCGAAGGCGGCGGTGGCCGCCTTTTTTTATTTTCGGTGGGCAGTCAGGAAAAGTTCGGGGTCGACCGGGGTGTTGTTGAGGATGACCGCCCAGTGCAGATGCGGCCCGGTCACCCGGCCGGTCGCGCCGATGGCGCCGAGCGGTTCGCCGCGTTTGACCGTCTGGCCGGGGCGTACGTCGATGCGTGAAAGGTGCATGTAGGCCGTGATCAGCCCTTGGCCGTGGTCGAGGAAAACGGTATTGCCGTTGAAGAAATAATCGCCAGTGTTGGCGACGATCGCGTCGCTGGGGGCGTGGACAGGCGTTCCGGTGCTGGCGGCAACGTCCAGGCCGGCGTGCGGGTTGCGTGGCTGGCCGTTGAAGAAGCGGCGCAGGCCGAAACGCGATGACAGCGGCCCAGGTGAGGGCTGGTCGAGCGCGGTATCCGGCGGGGTCTCCGAAAAGCGCTTCTTTACCGCCTCGGTTACCTTTTGTTCGCGCTCAATGCGGGCGATATCTTCCGGTGATGGTTCGACTTTGCGCTTGTCCTTGATGGTCAGGCGTTGCTCCGGGTAATTCCTGATGCCGATGGCCACGGTTTTGGGCTCGGTAACGCTCCCTTTGCGCACACGGATTTCCAGTTCTCCGGGCAGTGTGTCGAGCGGGATGCCGAGCAGGGCGAACCAGCGGCCCCGCTCATTGACCACGGCCAGCGCTTGTTCGCCCCAGTGCGCCAACGGAGCGGCCTGGGTGGCAGGGCCGAGATCGATGACCGCGACGCCGCCAGGGAACGGGGCGTTCTGGGGGAGGGCGAAGGCATGCAGGGCACCGGCCAGCAGTAGTAGCGGGGTAAGGCGTTTCATGTTGCGTTTCGTCGGGTACGCCCGCGCTCGCCGAAAGTAGCGGCTGCGCCGGCGTTAAAAAGGGCCGGGATTAAAGGCTGGCGGCCTTGAAGGTGTTGCATTGGTTCATGTCGCCGCTGTCGAAGCCGCGTTTGAACCAGCGCACGCGCTGTTCCGAGGTGCCGTGGGTGAAGCTCTCCGGTACGATGCGCCCTTGCGCCTGTTGCTGCAGGCGGTCGTCGCCGATGGCCGTGGCAGCGGTCAGGGCCGCCTCAAGATCGCCCGGTTCGAGCACCTTCTTCATCGTGTCGGTGCGCTTGCCCCAGACGCCGGCCAGGCAGTCGGCCTGCAATTCCATGCGCACGGACAGGGCGTTGCCCTCGGCCTTGCCGGCCTGCTGGCGGGCCTGGTGGACCTTGTCGGCGATGCCGAGCAGGTTCTGGATGTGATGGCCGACCTCGTGGGCGACGACGTAGGCCTGGGCGAATTCGCCGGGGGCGTGGAAGCGCTCCTTGAGCTCGCGGTAGAAGGCGAGGTCGATATAGACCTTGTGGTCGCCGGGGCAGTAGAACGGCCCCATGGCGGTCTGGCCGGTACCGCAGGCGGTCGGCGTGGCGCCGGTGAACAGCACCAGTTTGGGGGCTTCGTACTGGCGGCCGTTCTGGCGGAAGGTGTCCGTCCACACATCCTCGGTCGATGCCAGCACCTTGGAGACGAAACGGGCCGATTCGTCATTGGCTGGCGGTTTGTGCGCGGCCGGTGCCTGCTGTTGGGCAATCGGCGTCTGCTCGATGATGCCGAGCAGGGTCATCGGGTTGATACCGGTAAAGTAGCTGATGGCCAGCGCCAGAATGACCCCGCCGATGCCGACTCCGCCCACGCCAACCCCGCCGCCGCCCCGGCGGTCCTCGATGTTGTCGCTTTCGCGGTAGTCGTCCATGCGCATGGTGGGCTCCTTTTATCGGTATAGATTGATGGCGTCGCGGGTTTCCTGCGCCACTCTGCGGGCGGCTGCGGCAAACCCGTCGTCCTTGCCGGCGTACAGGATGGCACGGGAGGAATTGATCATCAAGCCGGTACCATTGTCGGTTTTCCCCGCCTTGACGGTGGCTTCGATGTCGCCGCCCTGGGCGCCGATGCCCGGCACGAGCAGGGGCATGTCGCCGACGATGGCGCGCACGCGGGCGATTTCGGCCGGGAAGGTGGCGCCGACGACGAGGCCGATCTGCCCCGTACTGTTCCAGTCGCGGGCGGCCAGAGCGGCAACGCGCTCATACAATTTTTCACCATTTACTTCGAGGAACTGCAGGTCCGAGCCACCCGGGTTGGAAGTACGGCAGAGCAGGATGACACCCTTGTCCGGATAGGCGAGGTAGGGCTCCACCGAATCGCGGCCCATGTAGGGGTTCACGGTGACGGCGTCGGCCTTGTAGCGCTCGAAGGCCTCGACGGCGTACTGCTCGGCGGTGGAGCCAATGTCGCCGCGCTTGCTGTCGAGGATGACGGGAATTCCCGGATGTTTTTCATGGATATGGGCGATCAGCGCTTCCAGCTGGTCTTCGGCGCGGCGGGCGGCGAAGTAGGCGATTTGGGGCTTGAACGAGCAGACCAGGTCGGCCGTGGCATCGACGATGGCGGCGCAGAATTCGAAGATCGCGTCGTCGCGGCCCTTCAGGTGGGCCGGGAACTTGGCCGGATCGGGATCGAGGCCGACGCAGAGCAGGGAATTGTTTTTCTGCCAAGCGGCGGCGAGTTGGTCGATAAAGGTCATGCGGAATCCTTCGGGAGATAGCGGGAAAACTTGTCCGGCAGCAGGCAGGTCTGCAGGCTGCGCTGGGTGAAGATGAAGCGGCCGTCGCAGACGAAACCGAGTTGCTGCCAGTCCACTTCCTTGTTGAGCATCATCGTGCATTCGATCAGGTCGCGGCGCTGCATGCGGCGGTTGTTGGTGAACAGGGCCAGGATGGAGCCGTCGAAGGCATGACAGTCGTGCAGGAAGAAGGGTTCCGGGCGGCGTGTCCGGCCATTGACGTAGATGCGCGGCAGTTCGTTGATCGGGAAATGGCGACCCCACTGCCACCAGTTGCTCTCGTCGAACTTGCGTACGCGGCGGGCGAGCAGCTCGTCCTTGTGCTTGTCGAGGTGGGGATGCTTGATGCCGTACAGCATGCGCCGGGTGTCGCCGGTTTCGCCGGTCTTCGAATACACGAATTCCATGTTGCCCTTGGGGTGGGCAAACAGGTGGTCGGCTCCGGACACGGCGCCGACCTTGACGGTGAATACGTCGGCAAAGCGGACGCGATGATTGTCGCGCAGGAACATCAGCTGGCCGTCGACCTCGGTGAAAATCCGCCCGTCGGCCATGTGGCGGTCCAGGCGTCCTTTTTCAAAGCGGAAAATGGCGCAGTTGGGCGTTGCCCCGTCGAAGACGCGGACATCGCCGGTCTCGTAGAAGTGCGTGATGCTGCCCTGCTGGTATAGCCAGGCATTGAGCTTCTTGGCGGCCGTCAGCTTGATGAACTCGCGCGGTACGATGAAGACCAGTTCACCGCCCGGTTTCAGGTGGCGCACCGCCTTCTCGATGAAGAACAGGAAGAGGTTGCTGCGCGCATCGAAGAGCTCGGACTTCAGTCGCCTCTTGGTGTCGGCTGCGACATCCTGATAGCGCACGTAGGGCGGGTTGCCAACGATGGTGTCGAACTGCTCGCTGAGTGGATAGGCGAAGAAATCGCGTACCGTGGCCCCTTCCGGTGCGACGCGGGCGTCGATCTCAATGCCCACGGCATCGGCGCCACGTTGGCGCAGGGTGGCGAAAAAGGCCCCGTCGCCGGCCGATGGTTCCAGGACCCGGCCCTTGTTTTGGCAGAGGTCGAGCATGAAAGCCACCACATCGGGGGGCGTGAATACCTGGCCGAGTTGTGCGACGTCCAGCGGCATCAATGGCTATTGTTGTCGGGTTTTCGGGCGGCAAGGTCGGCCGCAGCCTTCTCGCGTGCCTTTTTTTCCCAGTAGCGCTCGTTCTTGCTCTCGTCGGCGAAGCGGAAGCGGCCGGCGAGCTCGCAGCCTTTCATGCCGGGGTTGCATGGCAGGTTGTTGACCTTGGTGCACCGGTCATCGACTTCATGCGGGCAGCCCCAGCTTCCGGCCATTTCAGTCCACCTTGCCCCAGGAGTCCTTGAGCGTCACGGCCCGATTGAAGATCGGGGCGCCGGGCTGCGAATCGACGCGGTCGGCGGCGAAGTAGCCGTGGCGCTCGAACTGGAAGCGCTGCTCGGGCAAGGCCTCCTTCAGGCTGGGTTCCAGTTGGGCGGTGATGATGGTCTTCGAAGCCGGGTTGAGATCGTCGAGGAAGTTGCGCTCCAGCTCCGGTGCGTCACCCTCGCGGCGTGCGCCGGGGGCGGCGACGCTGAACAGGCGGTCGTAGAGGCGAACTTCGGCCGGGTAGGCATGGGCGACCGATACCCAGTGCAGGTTACCCTTGACCTTGACGCTGTCGGCGCCCGGCGTGCCGGACTTGGTATCGGGCAGGTAAGTGCAATGCACGGCGACGACCTTGCCGTTCTCGTCCTTGTCGCAGCCGGTGCATTCGACGATGTAGCCGTACTTCAGGCGTGCCTTGTTGCCCGGGAAAAGTCGGCGGAAGCCCTTTTCCGGCACTTCCTGGAAGTCCTCGCCCTCGATCCACAGCTCGCGGCCGAAGGGCATGATGCGCGTGCCGAGTTCCGGATGCAGCGGATGGTTGGTGACCGTGCAGTCCTCGAACTGGCCTTCCGGGTAGTTGTCGATGATCAGCTTGAGCGGATCGAGCACGGCGACGCGGCGCTGGTCGGATTCGTTCATGACCTCGCGCATGGCGTCTTCGAACAGCACGTAGTCGATCAGCGAATCGTTCTTGGTGACGCCAATACGGTCCATGAACAGCTTGAAGCCTTCGGCCGAGTAACCGCGGCGACGGGCGCCGACCAGGGTCGGCATGCGCGGATCGTCCCAGCCTTCGACGTGCTTTTCCTCGACCAGCTGGATGAGTTTCCGCTTGGAGAGGACGACGTAGGTCAGGTTGAGGCGTGAGAATTCGATCTGCTGCGGCAGCGGGCGTTGCAGCAGGTCGCCTTCGGCCAGGCGTTCGAGCAGCCAGTCGTAGAACGGGCGCTGATCCTCGAATTCCAGCGTGCAGATCGAGTGCGTGATGTTTTCCAGCGCGTCCTCGATCGGGTGCGCAAAGGTGTACATCGGATAGATGCACCACTTGTCGCCGGTATTGTGGTGTGTGGCGTGGCGGATGCGGTAGATGGCCGGGTCGCGCAGGTTGATGTTGGGCGAGGCCATGTCGATCTTGGCGCGCAGGATGTGGGCGCCATCCGGAAATTCACCGGCCTGCATGCGCTTGAAGAGGTCCATGTTCTCGGCGACGCTGCGGCCGCGGAAGGGCGAATCCTTGCCAGGCTGGGTCAGCGTGCCGCGGTTGGCGCGCATTTCGTCGGCCGACTGGCTGTCGACGTAGGCGTGACCGGCGCCGATCAGGTATTCGGCAAACTGGGCCATCCAGTCGAAGTAGTTCGAGGCCTGGTAGAGGTTGGTTTCGCCGGCCTGTTCCCACGAGCAGCCGAGCCATTTGACCGAATCGACGATGGCATCGACATATTCCTGCTCTTCCTTCTCCGGGTTCGTGTCGTCGAAGCGCAGGTGGCAGCGGCCGCCGTAGGCCTGGGCGAGCCCGAAGTTGAGCAGGATGGACTTGGCATGGCCGAAGTGCAGGTAACCGTTCGGCTCGGGCGGGAAGCGGGTGCGGATTTTCGCCGGATCGAGCGGTGCGGCGGCGTGGTCGGCGGCGGTGCCGGGCCGGCCGGCCCAGTGGCGCTGGGCGTGCTTGCCGGCGGCGAGGTCGGCCTCGACGATGTTTCTGATGAAATTGGCGACAGGTGTCGGGGTGCTGGCGGGCTGGTTGGGGCTGCTCACGGGTTGAACCTCTTTGATTAAGCGCGTTATTTTAACCGCCCGGGGCGCTTCAGACAGTAGAATTCGGGTATGTCCTTTCTGCCCCAGCTCTCCGCGCTCAACTTCCTCGCCGTCGGCCTCGGTGCCGCGCTTGGCGCCTGGAGTCGCTGGTTGCTCGGTTTGGCACTCAATCCCCTGTTTCTCGCGCTGCCGCTTGGTACGCTGGCGGCCAACCTTCTCGGCGGTTACCTGATTGGCGTCGCAGTGGGCGTCTTTCACCTCAATACGCATTTCCCGGGGGCCTGGAAGCTGTTCGCGATCACCGGTTTTCTTGGTGGCCTGACCACCTTCTCGACCTTCTCGGCCGAAGTCGTCGAGCGCCTGCTCGCCGGTCAGCCGGCCTGGGCTATCGGCCTGGCCATGGTGCATCTGGCCGGTTCGCTGACGGCGACCTGGCTGGGCCTGCTGACGGTTGGCGCTACCCGCATCTGGGCCTGAACCGGCAGGGCAAGGCAGGCCTGTCACGAACCTGCAATACAAAGCCGGAAAAATACGCGCCTCACAAAACCGAAGCGGGAGAATCCCATGCGTGCTTTCCTGGCAACCTCTGCCATTGCCCTCGGCCTGACCGGCTGTGCCACCCAAGCCCCGGCTCCGGCCGACAAGCCGGTTGCCCCGGCCGCTGCCGCACCGGCTCCGAAGGCGCCGCAATGCTGGAACGGCGATGCCGGAAAGTTTGAAGATGTTGGCAGCAAGGCCAGCATTTCCGGCGTTGTCGTGGTCTGCGAAAAGACCTCGGATGGCAAGAACGCCCAGTGGATGGGCACCGGCAAGAAATAAGCCGTAACGCCTGCTAATGCAGGCGTTTGCCGAAGACGGCCGACCAGTTGCCCAGATGGCGCTCTACTTCGGCCGTATAGCCCGTATCTTCGCCTAGTTGGGCGTTGATTTCGGCGTGCGTCTTGTCCTGGCGCAGCACCTCGGCCGATGTGCCGAGGCCTTGTGCCTTGGCGACGAACGCTTCCGCCTGCGGGCAGGCATTTGCCCGGCGGCTGGAGCAGACGGCCAGCAGCGGGGCGGTGGCCTGGTGCAACTGCTGGTGGGGCGAGGCGGCCAGCCAATCAGCCGGATCGCTGCCGAAGGCGCGGTCGTAGAGCCGCGGGTGCCTGCCCCCCATGACGGCCGGCACGTCGAGGGCGCCGCTGTCGAGCAGCACCGTGCCGCGCCAGGGACGTACCCCGGCTTCGTCCTGCAGGTCCGGGCGGGCGGCAAGCAGGGCAATCAGGTGTGCTCCGGCCGAATGTCCCATCAGCACGATGTTGTTGCGGTCGATGCCGAGTTTTTCCGCATCCTGCTGGATGGCAGCCAGTGCCTTGGCGACATCCCTGGCCTGTTCGAGAGGGGGCGCTTTGGGTTGCATGCGGTAGTTGATGCTGGCGAAGGCGATGCCGCGCGGCACCCAGCGTGCCACCTTGTTGTCCACGACACGGCCCATTTCCTTGTCGCCGAGGCGCCAGGCGCCGCCATGCACCATCAGGATCAGCGGCGCTGTCTTGCTCTGCGGCAGTGCATAGAGATCGAAAAGCTGTTCCGGCGCCGGGCCGTAGGGGATGTTGGCCAGCGTTGGCGGCGTTCCGGCTGCGGTCGCGGCGCATTGTCCGAACAGCAGGAGGGCGACAATCAGACGGGGTAGCGGCATGGAGGTTTCTCGCGTTGTGTCAGACGATGGCCAGCATCGAGCGCAGGGTTCCGGCTGGTGTCGAAAGCAGGCCGAGGGCACCGCAGTTGAGCAGCACCGTGGCCCGGAAGACGAGCTGGAACGAAATCTTGGCGGATTTGTGGCGCAGATGCTGTTGGGCAATCCAGGCGCCCGGCCAGCCGCCCATCAGGGCAAGCAGGTGCAGCGTGCTTTCCGGCGTACGTCGGCTGCCTTGGCACGCCGCGGACTTGTCGATCCGGTAGGTGACGAAGGTGACGAGACTGGTGGCGGCATAGAGCCAGATGATGGGCCACGGCAGCTGGCCGGTCAGCGCGGCGACCGTCAGGATGGCGAAAAACAGGCAGCATGCCCCCGTTGCCCACCGGCCCGGACTTCGTCGGGTGTTCACGTGCCTGTTTCTGCCGCTTCCCCGGGCATCAGTCGATTGGGTGATTCTTCCTCGGTGGCGCATGCGGATCGATGGAAGTGGATGGGTAGCTGGCAGTATATCGACCGTCGTGTGTAACAAAAACAGGTAGCGTGTCACAGCCCTGCGCACCGCTTCCGGCAAGCGTGTCGAGCATGTGGCGGAGGCTCCCGCTGCCGACCCCTGAGCCGGGCGGAGGAAATAGCGGCGGCCGGACGAATATAATGCGACCCCATGGCTACTCCCTCCCGCAAGCGCACTGCGCACGATGAGCTTTCCCGTACCTTTCTGACAGCAGACGCCCGACGCCTGCTGGCTATCCGGCGCGAATTGTCGCGTTCTTCCGGAGAAAAGCAGCAGAAGCTGCAGGACGATCTGGCTGCCTTGCTGGGAGCTTCGCAGGCCGGCGTCGAAGCGCGTCGGGCCCGGCTGCCGAAACCCGAATTTCAGTCCGACCTCCCGGTCAATGAGCGGCGAGCCGATATCGCCAAATTGATTGCCCAAAATCAGGTGGTGATCGTCTGTGGCGAGACTGGCTCGGGGAAGACGACGCAGCTGCCAAAGATCTGCCTCGACCTCGGTATCGGCGCGCGCGGCCTGATCGGCCATACCCAGCCGCGCCGTCTGGCCGCCCGTTCGGTGGCGACCCGACTGGCGCAGGAGCTGAAAACCCAGGTCGGCGCCGGGGTTGGCGTCAAGATTCGTTTTCACGACAAGACAACGCCGGAGAGCTGGGTCAAGCTGATGACCGACGGCATCCTGTTGGCCGAGTCGCAGAGCGATCCCTATTTGAACGCCTACGAGGCGATCATCATCGACGAGGCACACGAGCGCAGCCTGAACATCGACTTCCTGCTCGGCTACTTGAAACAACTGCTGCCGAAGCGGCCGGACCTGAAGCTGATCATCACCTCGGCAACCATCGACGCCAAGCGTTTCTCGCAGCACTTCAACGGTGCGCCGGTCATCGAAGTGTCCGGCCGTCTGTATCCGGTCGAGGTGCGGTATCGCCCGGTCGACGACCTCGACAAGCAGGACGACGAGCGCGACCTGTACGACGCTATCGTCGATGCGGCCGATGAGGTTTCCCGGCTGGGGGCGGGTGACATCCTTGTCTTCCTCCCCGGCGAGCGGGAAATCCGCGAGGCGGCGGAAGCCTTGCGCAAGCACGCGCTGGCCAGGCCTGGGCTCAGTACGGCGCATGCGCCGGAAATCCTGCCGCTGTTCTCGCGCCTGTCGGCTGGCGAGCAGGACCGCATCTTCAAGCCTTCGGGCAACCAGCGGCGCATCGTATTGGCGACCAACGTCGCCGAAACCTCGCTGACCGTCCCCGGCATCCGCTACGTGATCGATACCGGGCTGGCCCGGGTCAAGCGTTATTCGTACCGCAACAAGGTCGAGCAGTTGCAGGTTGAGAGGATTTCGCAGGCGGCGGCACGCCAGCGCGCCGGCCGTTGCGGCCGGGTAGCGGCCGGTGTCTGCGTGCGGCTCTACGACGAGGCGGATTTCAACGCCCGGGCACCGTTCACCGATCCGGAAATCCTGCGTTCCTCGCTGGCTGGGGTCATCCTGCGCATGAAGTCGCTGCGCCTGACCGATGTCGAGACCTTCCCGTTCATCGAGCCGCCACCCAACAAGGCGATCAGCGACGGCTACGCGCTGCTTCAGGAACTCGGGGCGCTCGATGACGACAATAAACTGACCAAGGTCGGCGAGGCGCTGGCCAAGTTGCCGCTCGACCCGCGCATCGGCCGCATGCTGGTCGCCGCCCGCGACCTCGGCTGTCTGACCGAGGTGCTGATCATCGCCGCCGGCCTATCGACGCAGGACCCGCGCGAACGGCCGCAGGAGCGTCAGCAGGCCGCCGACGAAAAGCACAAGCTGTTTGCCGACGAAAAATCGGAATTTCTCAGTTGGGTGAAACTGTGGGCCTGGTTCAAGAACGCCGTCGACCACAAGAAATCGAACAAGTCGCTGGTCGACACCTGCCACGCCCATTTCCTGTCCTATCTGCGCTTGCGCGAATGGCGCGAGGTGCATGGCCAGCTGCACGCGATGGTCACCGAGCTGGGGTGGAAGGAAAACGAGATTCCGGGTACCTACGACGCCATCCACATGGCCTTGCTGTCAGGCTTGCTCGGCAACATCGGCTGCAAGTCGGACGAGTCCGGCTACTACCTCGGTGCCCGTGGCATCCGCTACCTGATCCACCCCTCGTCGCCGCTGCAGAAGAAGGCCGGCAAGTGGATCATGGCAGCCGAGATCACCGAAACAACACGCCTGTTCGGCCGCTGCGTCGCCCGCATTGAAGATGCGTGGATCGAGAAAGTGGGCGCTCACCTCATCAAGCGCCAGTACTTCGATCCTCACTGGGAAAAGAAGGCCATGCAGGTCGCCGGCTGGGAGCGGACGACGCTATACGGTATCGTGATCAACCCCAAGCGGCGTATTCATTACGGTCCGCTGGCGCCGGCCGAGGCACGCGAGATTTTCATCCGCCAGGGCCTGGTCGCCGAGGAAATCGACGAGAGTTTCGCCAAGCGCTGGCCCTTCTTCCAGCACAACCAGAAACAAATTCGGGACATCGAGAAGATCGAGCACAAGCAGCGCCGGCAGGACGTGCTGGTCGACGACGAGTTGATCTTCGCCTTCTACGACCATCTGATTCCCGAAGGTATCCACAACGGCGCCACGTTCGATCACTGGCGCAAGACCGCAGAACAGGAAAACGCCAAAATCCTGTTCCTGGCCAAGGACGACCTGATGCGCCACTCGGCGGCCGGCGTCACGACCGAGGCCTTCCCGCATCACCTCAAGGTGGGCGGCGTCGATTACGCCCTGAGCTACCATTTCGAGCCGGGTTCGCCAAAGGACGGGGTGACGCTGACGCTGCCGCTGGCGCAACTCAACCAGATTCCTGCGCTGCGCATGGAATGGCTGGTGCCGGGGCTGTTGAAGGAAAAGCTGGTGCAGCTGATCAAGACGCTGCCGCAGAAAATCCGCGCCAAGCTGGTGCCGGTGCCGGAGTTCGTCGACGAGTTCATTGCGGCCACCGCTGGCAACGACAAGAAGATGAATGCCGGGCTGATCATGCCGCTGATCGATTACATCCTCGAAGCGCGCGGCCTGAATGCCCGTGGCTGGGCGGTCACGCCGGATGCCTTCCGCCCGGATGCCCTGCCGCCGCACTTCTCGATGAACTACAAGCTGATCGACGAGCATGGCCGACAGCTCGACATGAACCGCAGCCTGGTCGCGTTGCGCGGCGAGTGGGGCAAGGAGGCCAAGGAGGAATTCGCCGAGTTGCACGAAACGCCATCCGAATACACCAACCTGACCGACTGGACCTTCGGCGAGCTGCCGGAATTGATGGAAGTGCCGGTTGGCAAGCAGACGGTGATCGGCTATCCGGCGCTGTGCGATGACGGCGAAACGGTCAGCCTGAAGGTTTTCGATTCGGCCGAGGAAGCCGCCGAAACGCACCGCAAGGGCCTGGCCCGGCTGTTCATGCTGCAGTTCAAGGAGCAGGTGAAGTACTTCGACAAGAACGTGCCGGGCATCACGCAGATGGGCATGCAGTACATGGCGCTGGGGTCGACCGACGAATTGAAGCGGCAGATCGTCGACCTGACCTTCGAACGCGCCTGCCTGAACGAACCGCTACCGACCACGCCGGAAGCCTTCAAGGCGCGCTGCGGTGAGGCCAAGGCGCGGCTGGGTTTGATCATGCAGGAGGTTTGCCGCCTGGTCGGCGCCATCCTGACCGAATGGCAGGCGGTGACCAAGAAGCTGCCGGCCTTCAAGGCGCAGGCGGCGGTGGTGGCTGATATCGAGGCGCAGTTGAAGCGGCTGGTCGGCAAGCGTTTCGTCGTCGATACGCCATTCGAGCGTCTTCAGCATTTTCCACGTTACCTGAAGGCGATCGCTGTCCGGCTCGACAAGCTGAAGGCGGCCCCGGCGCGCGACGCCCAGTCGATGGCCGACTACGCCAAGTTGTGGACGAACTACGAGCGGCGGGCACTGCAACTGGCCAAGATGGGAACGATCGATCCGCAGATCGAGCAGTTCCGCTGGCTGCTGGAGGAATTGCGTGTCGGTCTCTACGCGCAGGAACTCCGGACACCGGTGCCGGTCTCGGTCAAACGCCTCGAAAAACAATGGGAAGGAATCAAACATGGGTAATGCGATGCTCGCCCTGGCGCGCACCTTCGGGAACCTGCGCAGCAGCAAGGTTTGGCTCTATGTGCTGACGCCGGCCATCGTTTCGTTGCTGTTCGCCATCGGTCTTGCCGTTGGTACGCTCGGCTGGGTGGTCCAGCAGATGATGGAATTTCCACCGATGACCCTGCTGGTGGGCTGGGGGCTGGTCTGGCTGGCGCATATTCTCGCCTACCTCGGGGGCTGGATGGCGATCTTCGCTCTGGCCTATCTGGTCGCTTCGCTGCTCGCGGCCATTGTCATCATGCCGCTGATGCTGCGTCATCTGTCGCAAACCGAGTATCGCGACGTGGCGGCGATGGGGCGTGACAGCTTTGTCGCGGCGGCGCTGAACAGTATCGGCGC
The DNA here is from genome assembly GCA_937983545.1 of uncultured Azonexus sp. GTDB lineage: Bacteria > Pseudomonadota > Gammaproteobacteria > Burkholderiales > Rhodocyclaceae > Azonexus. The sequence continues at coordinate 1,213 of CALJZP010000192.1, read as the reverse complement.
CTCGCTGGTCTTCGTCGTCGCCTGGGTGGCGACCATTCCGCTGTGGCTCATTCCCGGTTTCTCGCTACTGATTCCGCTGCTGCTGATGGGGTGGCTGAACCGTCGTACCTTCGCCTATGACGCGCTGTCGATGCACGCCACCGACAGCGAGTGGGCGAGTCTGCGGGAGACTCACAAGGCACCGCTGTTCATGCTCGGCCTGACCATGGCGCTGCTGGCGCACATTCCGCTCCTCGGCCTGCTGGCGCCGGCGCTGGCGGCGCTGTCATTCGTTCATTACGGGCTGGAAGCCCTGCGCCGTTCGCGCGACGGCGCGGTCGTCACCATCGAGGGGGAACGTCTATGAGCCGTACCTTTGGCGCCGTGATCATCGGCGATGAAATCCTGTCGGGAAAGCGGCAGGACAAGCACTTTGCGAAAATTGCAGAACTGCTCGGGGCACGCGGCCTGCGCCTGTCCTGGGTCGAATACCTGGGCGATGACCGCCAGCGTCTGGCGGCAACGTTCAAGCGCACGATGGCGTCCGGCGATGTCGTCTTTTCCTGTGGCGGCATCGGCAATACGCCGGACGACCACACCCGGCAGGCTGTCGCGGCGGCTCTCGGTGTGGGGTTGGAACTGCATCCCGAGGCTTTTGAGGAATTGAAGCGCCGCTTCGCCGGCGAGGAGATCACCGACCAGCGCAAGTTGCTGGTTACCTTTCCGGCCGGGGTGCGGATGATTCCCAACCCCTTCAACCGCATCGCCGGCTTCATGGCCAATGACCACTACTTTGTGCCCGGTTTCCCCCAGATGGCGCACCCGATGATCGAATGGGCACTCGATACCTTCTACAAGGCCGAATTCCAGCCGGTAACGGATACCGTGGAGAAGGCCTACCTGCTTACCGGGCCAGCTGCCTATGAGAGCGCGCTGCTCGACCTGATGGAGCGCATCGTCGCCGACTATCCGACGCTGCGCCTTTTCTCCCTGCCGTCGCTGGTCGGCAAGGAGCGTAAACATCTCGAGCTCGGGGTGGAAGGTGCTCCGGCCTTGGTCGACAAGGCGATGGCGGATATTCGAGCCGAGGTCGAACGACGCGGTATCAACTGGAGCTGGCGGCCGTGAAGCCGGCACAGCACCCGACAGCCCTGCGTACGCAGGGTTTGCTTGCGGATGCCGGTTTACCGGTACCGGTCGTCGAATTCGAACAGCCGACGCGGACCAGCGCCGA
>CALJZP010000191.1 GCA_937983545.1 uncultured Azonexus sp. | reverse complement strand
GCCAGCCCGGTCAGGCCCTCCTGCTGGTCGCGGAAGAAACCGGCGACGTGCTGGACGCGCAGGTCGCGGAACATTTCGGGGAAGACGCGCGACACGATCAGGCGGTTTTCCAGGGCATAACCGGCTCCCGAGGGAGCCTGCGTGCGGTCGGCGATGACCCACCAGCGGCCGTTGGGCGAACGGGCCAGATCGACGGCGTAATTGTGCAGCCAGACGCCACCCGGCGGCTTGATGCCGTGACAGGGCCACAGGTAACCGTGCTGGCCGTAGATCAGGGCCGGCGGCAGCAAGCCCTCGGCGAGCAGCGTTTGTTCGCCATACAGGTCGGCCAGCATGGCGTTGAGCAGTGCGGCGCGCTGTGCCACTGCGGCCGACACCTCGGCCCATTCGTCCGGAGGAATGATCAGCGGCAGCGGATCGAGCGCCCACGGCCGGTCGGCGCCATCGGGCGCGGCATAGACGTTGTAGGTGACGCCATTTTCGAGGATGCGGCGGTCGACGAACTCCAGGCGCTGGCGCATTTCTTCCGGCGCCACCGAATCGAGATGGCCGAAAAATTGCCGCCAATGCGGGCGCACGTTACCGTCCGCCGACAACATTTCGTCGTAACGGCGGGCACTCTGGGGGTAGATGGCGAGGAGCGTGCGGGCCATTGAGCCTTATCCGGCATAGTCGGGCCGGGAAGATCGTTCCTCCGGCCCGGATGTACGCCTGGCGCGTTTATTCTGGGTCAAAAACGCCGCAAGTCTAGCGTAAACGGGTGCTCGGCGCTGGCTTCTACCGGTTTCGCCCGCACCGTTCCCGGCGTATGTCCGAAGCGGAAGAAGCGCGCCAGACGGCGGCTTTCGGCCTCGTAGGCATTGACCGGCAGGACATCGAAACTGCGGCCGCCCGGATGGGCGACATGGTACTGGCAGCCACCCAGCGAACGCTGCATCCAGGTATCGACGAGGTCAAACACCAGCGGCGCATGGACGCCGATGGTCGGATGCAGGCAAGAAGCCGGCTGCCAGGCCCGGTAGCGCACGCCGGCGACGAATTCACCGTTGATGCCGGTGGCGGTGAGCGGCACCGGCTCGCCATTGCAGGTCAGCACGTAGCGGTCCGGCGCCATGCCCCTGACCTTGACCTGGACGCGCTCGACCGAGGAATCGACGTAGCGTACCGTGCCGCCGACGCCCCCCTCCTCGCCCATGACGTGCCACGGTTCCAGCGCGTGGCGCAGTTCGAACTCGATGCCCTTGACGGCGAAATCGCCGTACTTCGGGAAACGGAATTCGAAGTGCGGGGCGAACCATTCCTGCTTGAAGGCGAAGCCGGCCTGCTGCATTTCCGCTATCACGTCGGCAAAATCCTGCGCCACGAAGTGCGGCAGCATGAAGCGGTCGTGCAGTTCGGTGCCCCAGCGGGCCAGACGCTGCGGCGCGTACGGCTCGTTCCAGAAGCGGGCGATCAGGGCTCGTAGCAGGAGTTGCTGGGCCAGCGACATGCGCGCATGCGGCGGCATTTCGAAGGCACGCAGTTCGAGGAGGCCGAGGCGGCCGGTCGGACCATCCGGCGAATACAGCTTGTCGATGCAGAACTCGGCGCGGTGGGTGTTGCCGGTCACGTCGATGAGCAGGTTGCGCAGCACGCGGTCCACCAGCCAGGGCGGGATCGAGTTTGCGACACCGGCACCGGCCGGCGGAATCTGCCTGAAGGCGATCTCCATCTCGTACAGGCTGTCGTTGCGCGCCTCGTCGATACGCGGCGCCTGGCTGGTCGGGCCGATGAAGAGGCCGGAGAACAGGTAGGACAGGCTGGGGTGGTTGTGCCAGTAGGCGATCAGGCTGCGCAGCAGGTCCGGCCGGCGCAGGAAGGGGGAATCGTTGGGCGTGGCACCGCCAAGCACGAAGTGGTTGCCGCCACCGGTGCCGGTATGGCGGCCGTCCATCATGAATTTCTCGGTGGTCAGGCGCGTGAAGTAGGCCGACTCGTAGAGGTGAGTGGTCTGGTCGACCAGCTGCTCCCAGGTTTTGGCCGGATGGATATTGACTTCGATGACGCCTGGGTCCGGCGTGACGCGGAAATGGGTCAGGCGCGGGTCGGCTGGCGGCTCGTAGCCTTCCAGGATCACCTGGATCTGCATTTCCTCGGCCGTCGCTTCGACGGCGGCGACGACTTCGAGGTAGTCCTCCAGCTTCTGCGTCGGCGGCATGAAGATATACAGTTTGCCGTCGCGCGGTTCGGCGCACATGGCGAGGCGGGTGACCCAGGCCGCCGACTCCTTGAAGCCGGGCACGGTATCGGTCGGCTTTTCCCAGGGGTGACCCTTGCCGTCCGGCCCGCCCGGGCCGAAAGGCGGCACCTGCATGCGCATCTGGGCGGTGGAGGGACTCCGGCTGAGCCGCTGCCCCATGGCTGCCGCCATGTACTCGGCGTGACTGGCCAGCGGTGCCCGCGCCATCTCGGCATCTTGCGGATTGACGTAGGGATAGTCGCTTTTCGCCGTCCACGGCTGCGAATCGAGCGGCAGGCGATAACCGAGAGCCGAATCGCCGGGGAACAGGTAGCAGCGTTCGCTGCGCAGGAACCACGGCCCGGTCTGCCATGCGTCGCGGACATTCTTCATGATCGGTAGCACGTAGCCGACGGTGTGGGTCATGCCCTGCGTGAACACCTTCATCAGCCGTTCGCGTTCCAGCGGATCGTCGACCCGCGAGTCGAATGGATCGACGTTGCCCGGTAGGCGGCGCTCGCGCCACAGGTAGTAATAGACGTCCTCGTAAGCCGGGAAGACATGCTCCGGCGTCACCCCCAGACGCTCGGCAACGCGCTTCAGAAACCGGCCGGCCTGCTCGGCCGTGGCACCGTACTCCTTCCGTTCGTCGGCATAAAGCGACGGCGCATTCCAGATCGGCTCGCCATCCTTGCGCCAGAAGCAGTTCAGCGACCAGCGCGGCAACTGCTCGCCGGGATACCATTTGCCCTGGCCGAAGTGCATCAGACCGTTGGGCGCGTATTTTTCGCGCAGCCGGTGGAACAGTTCGGCCGCGTAGAAGCGCTTGGTCGGCCCGAGCGCGGCGGTGTTCCACTCGGCCCCATCCGGATCGTCGCTGGCCACGAAGGTCGGTTCGCCGCCCTGGGTCAGGCGCACGTCCATCTCCTGCAACCGGGTGTCGATGGCATGGCCGAGGGCTTCGATTTCCACCCACTGTTCATCGGTGTAGGGCTTGGTGACGCGCGGCGCTTCCCAGACGCGGGTGACCTGCATGTGGTGCGAGAACTCGGTTTCGCACTCGTCGATACCACCGGTCACCGGGGCAGCCGAGGCCGGTTCCGGCGTGCAGGCCAGCGGGATATGGCCTTCGCCGGCGAACAGGCCAGACGTCGGGTCGAGGCCGATCCAGCCGGCGCCCGGCAGATAGACCTCGGCCCAGGCATGCAGGTCGGTGAAATCGGCGTCCGGACCGGACGGGCCGTCGAGCGACTTGACGTCCGGCGTCAGCTGGATCAGGTAGCCGGAAACGAAGCGGGCAGCCAGGCCAAGGTGACGCAGGATCTGCACCAGCAACCAGGCCGAGTCGCGGCATGAACCGGTCTTCCTGGTCAGCGTTTCCTCGGGCGTCTGCACCCCGGGCTCCATCCGGATGGTGTAGCCGATGTCGCGCTGTACCCGGGCGTTCAGCGCGACCAGGAAATCGACGCTGCGTTTCTTTTCCAGCGAAATGCCCGCCACGTATTGGTCGAACAGCGGGCCACCGGCGACCTTGTACAAATATGGGGTCAGTTCGTGACGCTGCCAGTCCTCGTACCGGAAGGGAAACTCCTCGGCATGCGGCTCCAGGAAGAAGTCAAAAGGATTGATGACCGACATCTCGGCCACCAGATCGACCTCGAAACGGAACTGGCGGGTTTTTTCCGGGAACACCAGGCGGGCCAGGTAATTGCCCTGTGGGTCCTGCTGCCAGTTGATGAAATGGGTTTCCGGCGTGATCTTCAGCGAATACGACAGGATGCGGGTCCGGGAATGCGGGCAGGGACGCAGACGAATGATCTGCGGACCCAGATTGACCAGGCGGTCGTAGGAATAGTGCGTGACGTGATTGAGGGCGACGTGAATGGACACTTGCGGCTCCGGACAGAATGACTGACAGGTGAAAAGCAAAAGGCGAACCATCCCGAAAACCCGTGGTTTGTCCCTGCCCGGATGTTGCCATGCACTTCATGAAAGCCCGATGACGCCACAATGCACCAAACAGGGGCGAATCGACGCCGCTGACGACGCTGTATTTGCAGGCAAGGCTGACGTCCCTTAAGCGCCAGTCGAAAGCAATTTTGCTGCAGTGCACAATTTATGCAAAAAGTGCTCTATACTGGCGCTGATTTCATTCATTACTCCATCCAGGAACCGCCATGACCATCAATGCCGAACAGTTCGCCGCTGCCAACAAGGCCACCGTAGACTCCCTGCTGGCCGTCGCCAATACCGCTCTCGCCTCTGCCGAGCGCATTGCCGCCCTGAACCTGAACACCGCCCGCAGCGCCCTGGAAGACACCGCCTCCGGCGTCCAGACCGTGCTCACCGCCAAGGATCCGCAAGCCGCTTTCGCTGCCCAGAAGTCGCTGGCCCAGCCGGCCGTCGACAAGGCTGTCGCCTACGGCAAGTCGGTCTACGAAATCACCAGCCAGACCCAGCAGGAACTGGCCAAGATGGTCGAAGCCCAGTTCGGCGAATTCCAGAAGTCCGTCACCAAGATGGTCGACCTGGCCGCCAAGTCTGCCCCGGCCGGTTCCGAAGGCGCCGTTGCCGCCATCCAGAGCGCCGTTGCTGCCGCTAACTCGGCTTTTGGCAACATGAATGCCGTGGCCAAGCAGTTTGCCGACGCCACCCAGGCCAACATCGCCGCAATGACCAAGCGCTAAGATCAGGTCTCAGCCGAAATAAAGGCCCTGCGTCACCCGCAGGGCCTTTTTTCTGGTAAAAAGCCGAGCCATTGAAATGCAGGGAGAGCAACGCATGTCTGAGCAGGACATCGACCAACAAGCCGAACGCATGCTGGAAGCGGCGCTGGGCGGCATGACGCCGCACGAAGCCCTGCTGGAAGCATCGCGCGCCGAGAGCGCCGATGTCGATGCGCGTGCCGCGGCCATCGCGAAGAACCGCGAACGGGCGCAGAAACTGCTGGAAGCGATCGAGAAGTCGCTGGGCTGACCCGCCCGGCACCGTCAGGACGACGGAGAACCGTCGTCGCCGCCGTTCCGCCGTTGCATGAAGCGGCGGCAGGCCAAGCGCAGGAAATTCATTTGTTCGCGGAAGTTGCTGCAACCGCGACACATCGCCAGATGTACTTCAAGTTGCAGTTTCTCGCCCACGCTCAGCGGGCGATCCTGCGCCTCCGACATCAAGCGCGTCGCATCCTTGCAGGTCAACATGCGCTGACCCCCGGTGCAAACCAGCTCCCCTCCAGACAGCGGCGCAAGCCGTTGCGGGCGCGATGCAGGATCACGTTGCAGTTGCTGACGGTGAGGCTCAATTCACGGCAGACTTCGTCCGTCTCGAATTCCAGGAACTCGCGCATCATGAAAACGCGGGCAGTCTTCTCCGGCAGATGATTGAGGCAGGTTTCGAAGACCTCCCAGAAACGCTCCTCGCGCAGCGTTTCGGCCGGGTCGCCCCAACCGAACGGGCGCACCTCCGGCCGCCAGTGCGCGTTGTCCTTGAACAGCGCTTCAAAGGTCGCATCCATATCGGCCTCGTCGTCCCCCAGAGCGGATACGTTGGTCGTTCTCGACTGCACGCGGATCAAATCCACGATCTTGTTGCGCAGGATCGAGAACACCCAGGTTTTCAAGGCGGAGCGCCCGGAAAAACTGCGCTCCCCGGCCAGGGCGGCGACGAGCGCCTCCTGCACGGCGTCCTCCGCCAAGGCTGCATCGCGGAGTTGCAATTGGGCAAACTTCAGCATGTCGCGGCGGACTTCTGCGACGAATTGGTCATCGATTAACAGTTTGTCGGACAAGGGAGGTCGATGTATTCAGGGGATTGGCAGGATTTTCGCTGCAACGCCGCCGAATCCAGGCATCGATCGACAACTTCCCGGGGCCGAGCAGCAGTAGCGGCAACAGCATACCAATGAAAAGCGTCGGAAGCTTGAAATTTCCCTGCCCATTGTCGGTAAAGACATAGCCCTGCATCAGCTCGCCGAAACTGTTCCACCCCTCCGGCCAATGCACGGCGGCGATGGCGACCATGGTCAGGACGATCAGCGAGATTGAAAAAAATCGGGTAGCCAGGCCGACGACCAGCGCGACACCGCCCGCCAGCTCAAACCAGGTGGCCATCTGCCAGCTGATTTCCGGTGGAATGACGTTGAACGGGAAGGGAAAGCGATCCTGAATGTCGGCAAACCAGTTGCTGCCATGGAACTTTTCCAGGCCGGATTCGAAGAAATCCCAGCCGAGCAGGATGCGCAGGCTGAGCAGGCCGATCCACAAGCCCAGCAGATCGATGGTCTTGAGGGTTCGCAGCAGGCAGTGCTTCATGATTGACTCCCCAGGACGACACCTTGGCGCAGCAGGTCGCCGAACAGCCCGGCGCCGAAGCCGAGCAACTTTTGCGGATCGGGGTAATCGAGTTCGTCGGCCAGGCGCAGCAGGGCCTGCCTGCCGGTCAGCGCTTCGGCCGTGCGCAGGGTATCGATCAGGCGCGCGGTAAGCGGCGTGACCTCCGAAAAGCGCACCCTGTCGTCGCCGTCGCGATAAACCAACAGATGGGTCGGCTGTTGCTTGCGCGGGCGATAGTCCTCGCCGATCAGATGGACCGGCCACGAATAGGCCAGATTCATCAAGACCGGGTTCAGCACCACGTTGGACTCCATCAGGTCACCCGCCGGATCGGCGTCCGGCCATGGCACGTCGATCACGTCCGCCGCCAGTTCGACCCACTCGTAATGCGCCAGTTCGGGCAGCCAGCGCGGCAAGGGCTGAGCGATGGCGGCGTCGCCGAGATAGCTGACGAATTCACGGGGAATGTCGCGGAACCAGGGCGAGTGCATCGGCCAGTCGCGCAGGAAGGTACGGCACAGGCGACGCCAGCGCGCATCGCCGAGCAGCTGGCGGCAGACCGGGAAACAGCTGTCGACGAAACCGCACAGGTTGTTGAATACCAGTTCGCGATAGACGCCAACCCGGCGTTCCGGCGTTCCGGCCGGACGCGATACGTGATGCGGATCGCGCAGATGGCTCCCGAAGGCCCGCTGAAATTGCTGGAAATCCGCTTGCATCATGCCACCTGCCTTTCAGCATCGCGCATCTGCTTCTGCAGACGGGCAATCTGGCCAACCTCGGCCGCCAGTTGGGGTAGGCCGGGAATGTTGAAATCGCGCTCGAGGCAGGTGGGAATGTCGCTGCCGATACGCCGATAAGTCTCGGCCAGCAGCGACCAGACCGGATCGATCACCTCGGCGCCGTGCGTATCGACGAGCAAACCGTCCGCCTCGACATAATGGCCGGCAACATGGATGTAGCAGGTACGCTCCAGCGGGAGCGCGTGCAGGAAGGCCACGGGATCGAAACCGAAATTGCGGCTATTGACGTAGATGTTGTTCACATCGAGATGCAGCAGGCAATCCGCCTCGCGAACGATGGCCGAGATGAATTCCGCCTCGCTCATCTCCGCCCCCGGTGGCGCCACGTAGTACGAAGCATTCTCGATGCCGATCCGGCAGCCGAGGATGTCCTGGGCCTGGCGGATGCGCCCGGCCGTCCAGCGCACGGCATCCTCGCTGAGCGGAATCGGCAGCAATTCGTAGAGATGGCTGTCGTCGGCGCACCAGGACAGGTGTTCGGTATAGAGACCGATCCCGTGCTCGGACATGAACGCCCTGATCTGCCGCAGCAGCGCCTCATCCAGCGGCGCCGGCCCGCCCAGGGACAGGGAAAGGCCATGACAGACAAAGGGATGGCGCTCGGTGAAATAGCGCAGATCCCTGGCGGACCGACCGCCCATGCCGGCCCAGTTTTCCGGCGCCAGTTCGAAGAAATCGATACCGTCCGGAACGCCGTTTCGGAGCTCGGCAATCAGTTCCCGACGAAAGCCGAGTCCTGCGCCACCCAGGGGGCGATGATCCATGATGACTCCTTGTTGTCTCTCTGTCCGGGCCGCGCCGCCCAACTGGCCAGCGCCGCCCTGCCCATGACTTATTTCTTGTCGGCACCGCACTTGGCTTCGCCGCACTTGCCATCCTTCTTCTTGTCGGCGCCCTTCTTGTCGGCACCGCATTTTGCTTCACCGCACTTACCGTCCTTCTTCTTTTCCATACCGCCCTTCCGGTCGGCGCCGCACTTGGCCTCGCCGCATTTGCCATCCATTTTCTTGTCGGCCTGGGCCAGTTGATAACCTGCGCTCAATTGCTTGGCGGCAAACGGATTGTCGGCAGCCTGGGCAGCGGAACCGAAGGTGGCGGCAGCGAGCAGCGAACAGACGCTCAGGGAAACGAGGTTTTGCTTTTTCATGATTTTCTCCGTAGTGGTTGGGATGTCGCGAGCGCATGGTTGATTCGCTCGAAGGATTGGTCGGCGGAAATACGGATTTGTTACACCGTTGGTCGCTTTTTTTTCGCACGATCCAAAATTGCCAGACTCCTACTTTTGACAGGATTGACGTAAATCTCAGCCAAGCCTAGCCTGACAAGAGTGAGGCAAGCAGACGACGCGGTTCGGTGACTCCATTTTTGGTTTCCCGCCAGGAGGGCCCAGCGTGACCGGAAAGCCAGCGTTAGACATACAGCATGACAGCGAGAGCACGACGACGGCGCCGTGCAGGGCGACGCATCCCCCTGTCCAGCCGCGCCATGTCTCGCTACGCACCAGCCTGCTCGTCCTGGTTCTCATCTGCGTGCTGCCCGGCGTCGCGCTCAGCTCCTATCTGGTCCTGACCAACTATCAACTGGAAAAGCGCCAGGTTGCCAGCGAGACGGAGCGCCTGGCCGGCCAGATTCTCGTCGAGCTCGATCGCGAACTGGCCGCCATGGAATCCGGCCTGCGCGTGCTGGCCACCGCCGAACCGCTCAAAAGCGGCGAACTGCAGCGCTTTCATGAAATCGCCAGCGCAGCCATCAAATCCCAGCCGGCCTACGCCTACCTCCTGATCGACCAGCAGGGCAGGCAAGTCCTCAATACCCTGCGCCCCTATGGCGCGCCCCTGCCGACGAGCGGCAATCCGACGCAACTGACGGAGATATTCGAATCCGGAAAAACCGTCCTGACCGATCTGTTCATCACCCCCCTTGCCGGGAAACAGGCCATTGCCCTGGGCGTACCGGTCTACGGGCGGGACGGCACGATCATCTATACCCTGGTGGTCGGATTCCTGCCCGAACAACTGAACCAGCTGCTCAACCGTCAGCCGATTCCGGATGGCTGGCTCGCCGCGATCATCGACGGTGCCGGAACGGTGGTTGCGATTTCCCGCGACGCCGACCAGTTCGTCGGCCGGAAAGCGCAGCCCGATTTGCGCCAGCGGCTACAGGACGACATGCACGGCTCCCTGTCGACAACGACCGAGGACGGTACCGAGGTAACCACGGCATACGCCCGTTCGGCGCGCTGGAACTGGAGCGTCGCCACCGGCGCCCCCAAGTCGCTGATCGAGGCCGAGATGGTCCGCCTGTTCACCGGCATCGGACTGACTGCGCTGTTCTTCATCGTTGCCGGCAGCTGGCTGGCTGCGCTGATCACCCGCCGCGTGCTGTCGTCGGTCGAATACCTCAACGATGCGGCACTTGCCCTGCGCGACGGCAAGCCGCTCGCCCCGCCGCGGATACAGCTCTACGAAGCCGAAGCGGTCGGCGAAGCCATCGTGCAGGCTTCGCACCTGATGGCGGAGGTTCATCACCGCGCCTACCACGACCCGCTGACCGAACTGGCCAACCGCGCCCTCTTCTACGAACTGCTCCAGCATGAGCTCGCCGTTGCCGAACGCGAAAACGGCCGCCTGGCCGTACTGGCCATCGACCTGGACAATTCGACGAAGAAGGACACCCCGCCGGCGACCACCTTCTCGAAGCCGTCGCCCGTCGTATCGAGTCGGCCATCCGGGCCTCGGACGCGGCGGCCCGCATGGGCGGCGACGAGTTCGCCATCCTCCTCGTCGATGCCGACCGCGATAGTGCCGAGGAAACCGCCCAGCGCCTCGTCACGCGGCTGGCCGAGCCTTACGACGGGATTCGCAGCCCGATCAGCGCCAGCATCGGTATCGCCATCTACCCCACGCACGGCCGGGATATCTGCCAGTTGCTGGAAAACGCCGACCGCGCCTTGTACCTTGCCAAGCATGGCGGCCGCAACGCTTTCCGGCTGGCCGTCGAGCGCTGCCCCACGCCCGGCGGCTGAACAGCGCGCCAGAGGCCGATTGTTCGATCGGCAAGCCTCCGCTATCCTGCTGCCCGCAGCCCAATCCAAGGAAAAGTCGTGTTCTACATCGTCGAAAGCAGCAAGTCGTTCTACGAAGCCAACTTCGACCTGGGGCCGGTGGTCGAGCGCCTGGGTTTCAGCATCCTGCATCGCCAGGACATCGGCGAACTCCTGCAGCGGCGGGGAATCGATATCGACGAGGATTGCCAGGTACATGAAGTCATCCATTACCGCTACGCCGCCGACCTGCTGGCGATCGACATGCGCCTGGGCCTGGCCCTCCCCTGGCGCATCTCGGTCTTCACCGAAAACGGCACCACCCGCATCGGCCTCGTCCGCCCGCAGGCACTGGCCGAAGCATGCAGCGGCGACAGTGAGGCGGCACGCATCGTCGCCGACATCGAAGCCCGGCTGATCATGGTCGTGGACGAAACGCGCTGACCCTCCCTCGCTCCCCTTTTCACCCTGCCCCTTGCCCGCCCGATGATCGTTCGCCCCCACCTCCACTGGTTTCGCCTGCTGTTCGTCTGGCGCGGTTCGGTACTCCCGTATATTGCCACCCGCCTGTTGCTCGTCCTCGCGGTATCCATCGCCAGCATCCTCAGCCTGGACTGGTGGATGAGCGCACATGCCGCCTCGGCGCTCTCCATCCCGCCCTTCACGCTGATGGGGGTCGCGCTGGCCATCTTTCTCGGCTTTCGCAACTCGGTCAGCTACGAGCGCTACTGGGAGGCCCGCAAGCAGTGGGGTGCCCTGCTCATCGCCGCGCGCTCGCTGACCCGCGAAATCGTCAGCTTCGCGCCCCATGAAATCGAGCTGCACCAGCGCATCGCACGCACGCTGGCTGCCTTCGCCTACGCCCTCAAGCACCAGTTGCGGCGCACCGATCCCCGGGCCGACCTGGCCTGCCGGCTCGCCCCGGCGCTCGTCGAGCAAGTCTGCGCCGCCCGCTTTCCTCCCTCGGCCCTGCTCCTCGCACTGGGGCGCGATCTCGCTGCCGCGCAACAGCATGGTGCGATCAGCGACATGCAGCTGCTGGCCATCGATCGCAACCTCAACCTGCTCACCGAGGCCTCCGGCGCCTGCGAGCGGATCGCCAACACGCCGATTCCGTACACCTACCGCGTACTGATGAACCGGACGGTCATGGTCTATTGCCTGCTGCTGCCCATCGGTCTCAGCACCTCGATCGGCTGGCTGACTGCCGTCGTCGCGCCGTTCATCGCCTACACTTTCCTTGCCCTCGATGTCATCGGCGAACAGATCGAGGAACCCTTCGGCACCGAACCGAACGACCTGGCCCTCGCCTCGATGTGCCACGGCATCGAAACATCGGTCTGCGAACTGGTCGGCGAAACACCGCGCAGCACGGCGCCGGAAGTCATCGATTACGTCGTTACCTGAGCAACCGACCCGGGCTGCGGTAGCCCGACCATCAGCGCATCAGTTTGCCGCCGGCACCGATGATCGTCAGTTCGACGAACTGACTGCCCTCATGGTTCTGCGGCGAAAAATCGACAACATGGCCGCCCAATTCGAAGGGCGCGCCTTCCAGTGCCTTCACCACGGCCTCGCGCGTCGGTTGCGGGCCGGCCCGCCGGAGCGCCTCGAGCAGCACCTTGCCATAAATGAACCCTTCCATCCCGGTCACCGTCGGCTGCACCCCCGGGTGCCGCCTGCCCAGTGCCTTCTGATACTCGCGTGCCAGCGGCATCACCCCGGAAAACGGAAACGGTACCACCTGGACGATGCCCAGTCCGCGCGCCCGTTCGGCACCGATCCGCTCGACGATCTCCCGGTCGTTGTTGACCGATAGCGCATAGAGCTGGGCGACGCCGCCACGCGCCCGATAGGCCTGGACGAAGGCCGCCGTGGCCTGGGTATTCGAGGCCATCACGATAGCCTGAACAGCGCTTGCCTTGAGCAGGGTATCGACCGCTGCGTCGACCTGGGTCGTGTTCTTGGCGTACCCGGCGCTCGCCACCAGGGTCAGGTTGCGTTTGCCAAGCGCCTTGCGCGCCGACTCCAGGCCATCATGGCCGAAGGGATCGTCCTGATAAAAAACGCCAAACTGGCGACTGCCGATGGCGGAAGCCATTTCGATCAGCTTCTCCATCTCCAGCTCATAGCTGGCCCGCAGATGGAACACCAGCGGGTGCCCGGGCTGGCGCACATTGACGGCGCCGGTGCGCACCCCGACGATGGGCACGCCCACCTCGTCGACCACCCCCTGCTTGAGCAGCGCCGCCATGTTTCCGGTGCCGACCAGACCGAGCAGCGCGACCGGCTTGTCCGGCCTTCTGGCGACCTCGCGGGCCAGACGCACCGTCTCCTCCACCTTGTAGCCGTCATCCAGCGATTCGAGCACGACTTTCTGGCCGAGCACGCCCCCCTTGTCGTTGGCCTCGCGGAAGGCCAGTTCGGCCCCCTGCCGGAGCAATTTGCCCGTATCGGCCAACGGCCCGCTGAGCGGCGCTATCTGTACCACCTTGATGTCGGCGAGAGCGGCGCCCGACGAGAACATAACCGTCAGCGCAACCAGGCCGGCCCGTATATACCTCGATTGAAAACGACTCACAGTCACCCTTTCCGGAAAGATATTCGATGGTGCCGCCGATCTCCATGGCAGCCTGGCATTCCATATTACAGAATCTATCTTCGCATGATGAAACGAAAAATTGTGGCTAGCACGTAGCCTCTATGGCCGGCCGCAGCGGGCGTTTCCTGTGGCCCACGGGCAGCACGTATAATCTGCGCCTCCCGATTTCACTAGATCCCCCGCCCATGCCCGTCGTCTTACGTGCCGCCTTCATCCTGTCCATCACCCTGCTCGCCGCCTGCGGCGAGCCCGAGGACACCCGCCCCGGGCAGCCAGTCAAGCAGCGCCAGCAAGCCTTCAAGGACATCATCAAGTCCTTCGAACCGATGGGCGTGATGCTGCGCAAGGGCTCATATGACGCCGAGCGCTTCGGAAAGTTCGCGACCGAACTGGTCGCCAAGCGCGATCTGCCGTGGGGCCACTTCGGCCCCGACACCAACTACCCGCCGACCAAGGCAACGCCGGAAGTGTGGAGCCAGCCGGAAGCCTTCGAGAAAGAAAAGCAAGGCTTCATCGCTGCCACCGACAAGCTGCAGGCGGCCGTCCAGAGTGGCGACAAGACCAGCATCGAGAAGGCCTACGACACGGTGCACGACAGTTGCAAGTCCTGCCACAAGCAGTTCAAGGTCCGCTGAGGAAAAACCATGCTGCGCATCACCGAACTGAAGCTGCCCCTCGACCATGCCGCGGACGCCCTGCGCCCGGCCGTCCTTCAGCGCTTGGGCATTGCCGATGGCGACCTGCTGGGCTTCAGCATCTTCCGGCGCGGCTACGACGCCCGCAAAAAATCGGCGATCTCGCTGATCTACACGCTCGACTGCGAACTGCGGGACGAAGCGGCTGTCTTCAAGCGCCTGCACGGCGACCGCAACATCGGCCCGACGCCGGACATGGCCTACAAGATCGTCGCCCAGGCGCCGGCCGGGCTCACCGAGCGCCCCATCGTCATCGGCATGGGCCCCTGCGGCTTCATGGCCGCCCTGCTCCTGGCCCAGATGGGGTTCCGTCCCATCGTGCTGGAACGCGGCAAGATCGTTCGCCAGCGGACCAAGGACACCTGGGGCCTGTGGCGCAAGAACACGCTGAACCCGGAATCGAACGTCCAGTTCGGCGAAGGCGGCGCCGGTACCTTCTCGGACGGCAAGCTGTACAGCCAGATCAAGGACCCGAATTTCTACGGCCGCAAGGTGCTGGAAGAGTTCGTCAAGGCCGGCGCCCCCGAGGAAATCATCTACGTCAGCAAGCCGCACGTCGGCACCTTCCGGCTGGTCAAGATGGTCGAGAACATCCGCCAGACCATCATCGACCTCGGCGGCGAAATCCGCTTCGAGGCCAAGGTCGACCAGCTGCTGCGCGAGGATGGCCAGGTCGTCGGCGTCGAACTCGCGGGCGGTGAGCGCCTGATGAGCCGCCACGTCGTGCTCGCCGTCGGCCACAGCGCCCGCGACACCTTCCAGATGCTCCACGACTGTGGCGTCTACGTCGAAGCCAAGCCCTTCGCCATCGGCTTCCGCGTCGAACACCCGCAAACGCTGATCGACCACGCCCGCTTCGGCCCCAATGCCGGCAACGAAATCCTCGGTGCCGCCGACTACAAGCTGGTGCACCACTGCAAGAACGGGCGCGCCGCCTACAGCTTCTGCATGTGCCCCGGCGGCCAGGTCGTCGCCGCCACCTCGGAACCCGGCCGCGTCGTGACCAACGGCATGAGCCAGTATTCCCGTGCCGAACGCAACGCCAACTCGGCGCTGGTGGTGAATATCGATCCCGAGGATTTCCCCGGCGATTTCAAGAAGAACCCGCTGATCGGCATGGACTTCCAGCGCCACTGGGAATCGGCGGCCTTCGTCGCCGGCGGCGGCGACTACAGCGCCCCGGCACAAAAGATCGGCGATTTCCTCGCCGGCCGCCCATCCACGGCCCAGGGCAATGTCGAACCGTCCTACCAGCCGGGTGTGCATTGGACCGACCTGAGCAGCTGCGTACCCGCTTACGTCACCGAGGCCCTGCGCGAGGCGATTCCCGCCTTCGACCGCCAGATCAAGGGCTTCGCCATGGCCGATGCGGTACTCACCGGCGTCGAGACGCGTACCTCCTCCCCCATCCGCATCAAGCGCGGCCCCGACTTCCAGAGCATCAACACCCGCGGCCTCTACCCGGCTGGCGAAGGCGCCGGCTACGCGGGCGGCATCCTGTCGGCGGGCGTGGACGGGATCAAGGTCGCCGAAGCGGTCGCCCTGTCCATGCTCGCCTCTCCTTCGTCGAAGTAGGCGCTTAATACCGGCGGACTGCGGCCCTTGGCCGTTCGGCCGAAGCAGCCTGTATCTTCACAAAAAAAGACCGCCCCGAAGGGCGGCATGAGGAGAGGTTCGGGCCTGAGGCCCGACTTGCTGGATCAAGCGGTGCGGAAGCGCGCGACGGCTTCGACCAGACGATCGGACAGCGTGCTCAGCTCATGGGCCGAGCCGGCGACGGCGCCGACGGCGGTGTGGTTTTCCTCGATCATCTGGACGATGTTTTCGACGCGGTTGGCAAGCTCCTGGCTGGCGCTCGACTGTTCGCCAAGAGCCGAGGCGACGTCGTCGATGACACCGGTGACGCGGCGCGCGCCTTCGTCGATTTCGCGGACCGATTCGCCGGCATGGCGGGCCTTTTCCATGCCTTCGCGCATCTGCGTCACAGTCGCTTCCATGCTGTTGGTCATGCTGCGGCTGCGCCCCTGGATGGTGTTCACCATCTGGGTGATTTCCTGGGCCGAGGTGGCGGAACGCTCCGCCAGCTTGCGCACCTCGTCGGCGACCACGGCGAAACCACGGCCCATTTCGCCGGCACGGGCGGCTTCGATGGCGGCGTTGAGGGCAAGCAGGTTGGTCTGGTCGGCAACATCCTTGATGACGCTGACGATGGTCGAAATGCGCTCCGACTCGCTGCCCAGTTCATGGGCGCTGGCGGCACTTTCTTCCATGGTTTGCGAAAGGCGGCCGATTTCGGCGATCAGGGCGGCGATCTGGTTGGCCCCGGCGGTAGCGCCTTCGCTGGCGGTCTGGGCCAGTTGGCGGGCATCGCCCGACAGGCTGGCGACGTGGCTGATGCTGGCCGACATCTGTTCGAGGGCGGCAGCCATGGCCGAAGCCGATTCGGACTGCTCTTCGGAACTGCTGCGCACCTGTTGTGCCGCGCCGCTCAGTTCGCCTGAGGTCGAGGCCACATGGTCGGCACTGACGCGGACCTGGCCGATGGCGCTGCGCAGGGCTTCGCTCATCCTCTTGACGCCTGTTTCGAGGCGGGCGATTTCATCCTTGCCCTGCGGGTCGAGCGTCACCGTCAGGTCGCCGGCGGCGATCGATTCGACGGCCTGCAGGACCTGGTTGACCGGCCCGACGATCGAGCGGGTGATAAACAGCGCGCCACCCACGGCAATGATCAGCGCGACGACGAGCAGCGTGATCATCTGGGTTTTGGCGGTGTTGTAGGCGCTGAGTGCCCCTTTCATCGCCTCGTCGTTCAACTCGTCCTCGATCTTGGAGAGTGCCTCGAGTTCATCGCGCACCTTGTTCAGATCCTTGCGCACAACCAGCGCGATGCTTTGCGCTTCGTTCTCCTTGCCGGCGACTGCGGCACTGACCATGTTGTCACCCATGGCGCGGGCTTCCTTGTTGGCCAGCATCACCTTTTCCAGCTGGGCGAATTCCTTGGGCAGGCCGCCGGTTTCCTTGAACATCTTTTCCAGCGCGTCGTGCGTCGTACCGAATTCCTCACGCAATTTGGCCAGCCGTTCGATCGCAGCCGCCCGACCGGCGGCATCGTGGGCGAGTACCACCTCGTTACCGGTCAGTGCCCGACCGTCGAGAATGATGCGCAAACGCAGCGCCAATTCCTTTTCCGGGGTATTGACGTTGGCTATCTCGTCGTATTTTTGATTTATTTGAGACATTTGATAAATGCCGGCGCCAGCAATAACGGCAACCAGCAGTGTCAGCAGACCGAAACTCAACGCCAAGCGCAGTCCGATAGCCATGTTTTTCAGCATGATGCCTCCTCGATCAATGTTTCCAGCTAAACCTCGTGCCAGCAATCTGCCAGCTTCTAATTATCAATTACTAAAGTAATAGATACTGATCCGATATTGAGGCTGCTTACTGACCAAAACCTGACAAGTTGATAAATTTCTATATTTTCGACATTTCGTTTTCAATTTTTCAACTCTGTTACACACGTCGAAAACACCGGTAACTGGCGATTGATTGGCGATCAGATAAGGACAGGGTTGAAGATGCCAAAACCACCCGGAAAGCCGCATGCAGCCCTGATCATCGCGGCATACCCTGGCAGTCCCCGGTAGCCGGCGAGTAGCGTTGAGAAGCATGATCGCAATGATCGGCATCCACTTGTCACAAACAGTAACAATTCTCATTTGCAAACCAAGAAAAAATCTTTATGATGAGAATAGTTCTCATCTATTGGAGGTGCCATGAACAGCCTGATCGTTCACGTCTCGATTGCCGCCCTGCTGCTCGGCGCAGCGTTGGTCATCGCCTTTCCGGCCTGAGGAGCACGCCATGCCTTCCCGCGAAATATGGGCCGGTGCCTTAAGCCTGCTGCTGTTGCACGAAGAAACCGGCTGCATCCACTCGGCGCACAACGCCGCCCGCCTGCTCGACCAGATCTGCGATGCAGACGATATCGACGATGACACCCGCAGGCTCTGCGAACGGGCCAGTGCTCGCCTGTCCTGCCAGGAGAATCGCTGCCAGGAGAATCGCCATGCTTGCCCCGCTTAAGGATCGCAGCATCCTGGCGCGCTCAGGCGCAGACGGCGACCCGGAAGGCGCAGCGGAAACCCGGCTGCGCAAGGCCCTTCGCGAAGCCCGCCAGGCGCTGCGGCAAGCGGCCATCAAAGGCGTTCGCGAAAGCGTGACGCTAACCAACGAGATCAATCGCCTGACCGAGGAAAAGCGGCAATTGCGCCAGCGCCTGGACGAACTCGAAAATGGACAGACCATCGTCGCCCTCGGCCAGCAATTGGTGGCCTTGCGTGCCGAAAACGACGCTCTGATCGATGCCGCCCGTCGGGTCTGCCGCCTCAACCGCAGCCTGCGTATCGCCCATGGCGAGTGCGAACGCCTGCGCACGGCGCGGGCTCATGCGCTCGACCATCTGCAAACCCGCGTCTCCGAAGACGCCAACACCTGATCCCTCAGCCAGCCCCCCGGGAACCCCGGTCAGCCAGCCAATTGCCTTGCCCGGAGTCTGACCATGCCCGATCACCCGTTTCATGTCGCCGGCGGCCTGTTCGCCGCCAAAAGCGCCCCCGCCCCGGAAATCGATACCGGCTTTCTCAATCGCCCGCAGGCCGAGCAGCCGGAGACGGTGAACTCATCCCGTCGCCGCCGTCTCTGGGATATCCCCCATAAATTCCACTGCCCGGTCGTCGGCACCTGCTTCGCGGTGAACGAGCTGCGCACCTTGATGAACAAGGTCATGCATCTGCCCCGCGACACCAGCGACTTCGTGCTGCACACGACCGCCGTCGGGGCCTGCGAGAGCCGCACGGCGCTCGCCGAGCTGTTGCACAAAACGCTGGAAAAACGCTACGCCCTGACCGTTCGCCGCTTTGCCGCCAACAAGACGGCAGAAGGCGTGCGCCGCCTGTGGCAGGAAGCCGTCGCCAGCGGCATGGAACTGCCCGGCGCGTTGTGGGCGGCGTGGACACACCCGGCCTGCGACAGCCTGCTGGAGCACGAAATCTACGGCGACATCCACATGATCCAGCACCAGGTCGGCGCGGGAACGCGCACCGACCTCAAGGCACTGCAGGCGCTGCGTGCGGAAAATGCCGAACTGCGCCGCCAGGTCGACACCCTGCGCCAGGATGCCGAAACGGCCCGCAACGAAAAGGCCAGCGAGACGCGGATACTGGGCGAACGCCTGACCGAACTGCGCGCCGAACAGGCCGGACGGGATGCCTGCATTGCCCGCCTGTCGGCCGATCTGGCCAAACTGCGCGACAGCATTCCCGACCTGCGCCAGCGGCAAGCCCTGGCCCGCCGCGCCGAGGATGCTGAAGCACGGGCCAGCGCGCTGGTCGCCCAGTGCCGCGAGCAGGCGGACATGCTGGAACGCCTGAGCCGCCAGCTCGACGAACGGGGAAGTACGGCCGACCGCCCCGTGGATAGCGTGAAATCACCGACGCCGAACGCGGCATCGCTGCGAGAAAGCGCCGCCGAATCGCTCGACGGCAAATGCGTGCTGTGTGTCGGCGGCCGTGCCGGCGCCATGGATGCGTACCGCGATGCGGTCGAGCGCCAGGGCGGCCGCTTCCTGCACCACGACGGCGGACTGGAAGAGAGCCTGCACCGGATCGACGGCGCGCTGGCGGCAGCCGACCTGGTCATCTGCCAGTCCGGCTGCATCAGCCACAACGCTTACTGGCGGGTGAAGGAACAATGCAAGCGGACCGGCAAGCCCTGCCTCTTCGTCAAGCGCGGCGGCGTCTCCGGTTTCGGGCGGATTCTCGCCGACCTGTGCGGAGAAGAAGCGACAGGCGCCGCAAGCACCTCAGCCTGAGACACCGGCAATTGCCGTGATGCCCAAACATTTGTTGACAATAATTCTCATTAACCAAATAATGCAAACCATTCTCGTTTGTTTTTAGCGCCATGAACAATCAGCCCAAACCGCCCGCCCCGACCTTGGCCAGCCCCCCCGGCGCCCAGCGCCCGCGCATCGATAGCGGAACACTCATGCGCGGCGCCCCGGCCGTTGAAATCGAACACGCCGGCCAGCGCTACCTGCTGCGTGTGACTCGTGAAAACAAGCTGATCCTGACCCAGTAGTTTTCCTCCGTTGTACCCTCTCGTTCCCACAGCCAGCAAGCCGCACGCCAGCGAGCCACGGGTTTTTTTGCTGCGCCAGGGGGCGACGCCC
>CALJZP010000190.1 GCA_937983545.1 uncultured Azonexus sp. | reverse complement strand
TCCTGCTGGCCGGCAAAGGAAGCATCCGGCAAGTCTTCAGCGGTGGCGGACGAGCGCACGGCGAAGGACATGTCGGCATTGGACTCGGCCACCAGGCGCTGGTACTGCTCGGTGATGGCGATGGTCAGTTCCATCGGGAATGGCGTGTCGAGCACCCATTGACGGATTTCAGCACCGGTCTTGACCAGGGCGTTGACGTCCTCGACGTCGAGCGCGTCAAGCGCCGCATTGATCTTGGCATCCAGACCGGATTGGCCCAGGAACACCCGGTACGCGTGCGCCGTGGTGGCAAAACCACCCGGTACGCGAACGCCAGTATCGGCCAGCTGGCTGATCATTTCGCCAAGCGAAGCATTCTTGCCGCCGACTTGTTCAACGTCGGTCATGCGCAGTTTTTCAAAGGGGATGACAAGCTGTTCCATGAGGAGAGGTCCTTTCGGGGGTCGAATCAAAAAATCAGGAAGCAGAGAAATCGGTACTCAGGCGGCGCTCGGCCGTCTCGCGCCGGGCGACGGAACGCAGGGTCTGGGCCAGGGTCTCGCGGACGAAATCAATGTGCGTTTCGGCAGCGGAACGGGCGGCCTGCGGCTTGTTTTCGCGAATATTCTTGTAGATCGCCTCGTGCTGGCTCATCAGCAGGCGGTTGGCAGCCGGCACGCTCTTCAGCTCACCCAGATTGAGGCGGATATTGTCGTGCATCAGGCTGAGCAAGGCGCCGGACAGGTGCCCGATCAGCACATTGTGGGCGGCATCGCCGATGGCCTGATGGAAGGCGATGTCGGCATCCGAACGCTTCTGCGCATCATCGGAGTCGAAGGCATCCATCAGGATATTGAAGGTCTGATCCAGGCGCTGCAGGTCGGCCTCGGTGGCCCGTTCGGCGGCCCACTCGGCAGCCTGTCCCTCCAGCATGCGGCGAAATTCGAGCATGTCTTCGCGCAGGTTCGGGTGCTTGCCCATCATGTCCTGCCACGGGTCGGAAAAACTCGACTCCAGCACATCGGTCACGTAGGTACCGCCACCCTGGCGGCTGGTCACCATGCCCTTCGAGGCCAGCTTCTGGATCGCTTCGCGCAGGCTCGGCCGCGACACGCCCAGATCGACCGCCAGTTCACGCTCCGGCGGCAGGCGATCGCCGGGCTTCAGCGAGCCTTCGAGGATGCGACGCTCCAGCGTGGCAGCGATGGCATCGGAAATGCGTGGGACCTGCAGCTTGCTCGGCATTGGTAAGACCACATTGATTGGTAAGACCAGCGCATTCTAATCATCGATCCGACAAAGTGCAAGCCTAGGGATTTCCCTATTCAGGATTGACTAAGTACCGGTATTCACGCAAAATTTCGCCAAGATCAAAAACTGGTCTTACCATTTGACCGGTAAATAATTTAACGGAGACAAGATGCATAGCCGATCTGCATACCCCTGTGACGTCTATTTTTTTGCAACCTGTGTCGTTGACCAGTTTTTCCCGGGCGCCGGCATGGACGCGATCACCCTGCTCGAACGCCAGGGTATCCGGGTCCACTTTCCGGAAGAGCAAACCTGCTGCGGCCAGCCGGCCTATACCAGTGGATTTCCCGACGAGGCACGCAAGGTTGCCGCGTTGCAGTTGACGCTGTTCCCGAACGACTGGCCTGTCGTCGTTCCCTCCGGCTCCTGTGCCGGCATGATGAAACACCATTACCCGACGCTCTTCGCCGACGATCCCGCACGCAAGGCGGCCGCCGAGAAGCTGTCGGCCCGCGTCTATGAACTGACCCAGTTCCTGGTCGACGTCCTGAATTTCAAGCCGGAAGACTGCGGCAGCGACTGCACGGTCGTCCTGCATACTTCCTGCTCTGCCCGCCGCGAAATGGGCGTCCATGTCACCGGTCGCAAGCTGATCGGCGATCTAGCCAAGGTCAAGCTGGCCCAGCAGGATCACGAATCCGAATGCTGCGGCTTCGGCGGCACCTTCTCGGTCAAGCAGCCGGAAATCTCCGCCGCCATGGTCGAGGACAAGGTCAAGGCACTCAAGGCCACCGGCGCCGAGCGCGTGGTCAGCGCCGATTGCGGCTGCCTGATGAACATTCTCGGCCACGCTGCCTGGAAGGACCAGCAGGAAGGCCGCAAGACGCCGAGCCTGCCCGGCGAACACATTGCCACCTTCCTGCTCCGCCGCACCGCCAAGGAGAACACCCAATGAGCGCCCGTGACCGTATCCTGGCCAAGTTGAAGGCCACAGCCCCCGAAAGCGCCGGTGACCTGCCCGATGTCAGCAGCTGGTACGCCGACCACCGCACCCAGGAAAGCACGGCCGACAAGGCCAAGCGCTTCCGCCACTTCATCGAGCTCGCCCACGCCGAGGTGTATTCGGTATCGCGCGGCGGCTGGCTGCAGAAGCTGTACGAGGTGCTCAGTGCCAAGCAGATCGACAAGTTGCTGGTCGCCCCGGGAACGGTGCATGGCGCCCGCGCCCAGAGCGATCTGCCGCCGCTGGGTATCGCCTGCCCCGGCTACGACACGCCCATCGAAAACTGGAAACCGGCGATGTTCAACGACACCCCGGCCGGTTTCACCGCGGCCCGTGGTGCCATTGCCGAGACCGGCACGCTGATCCTGTGGCCGAACGCCGACGAGCCGCGCCTGATGTCGCTGGTACCCCCCGTGCACATCGTGCTGCTCGACGCCGCCAACATTTACAACACCTTCCACGAAGCCATGCAGACCGAAGGCTGGAAAGACGGCCTGCCGACCAATTCCCTGCTCATCTCGGGCCCGTCGAAAACCGCCGACATCCAGCAGACGCTGGCCTACGGCGCCCACGGCCCGAAAGAGCTGGTCGTGCTGATGATCGAGGAGAACGTTTGATGAACGCCCCCCAGACCCCGCACGCCCTGCATTTCATGCCGTCGGCCGGCTTCCGCGCCCGCGCCAAGGATGTCGTCGAGAACCCCTTCCTGCGCCAGAGCTTCCGCGGCGCGATGGACTTCCTGATGAGCAAGCGCGCCGCCCAGTTTCCCGATCCGGAGGAACTGGAAAGCCTGCGTCGCCTCGGCGAACGCATCCGCCAGTACAACCTGGCCAAGCTGCCCGACCTGCTCGTCCAGTTGGAAAACAACCTCACCCGCAACGGCATCCAGGTGCACTGGGCCGAAACGCCGGAAGAGGCCAACGCCATCATCCTCGGCATTTGCCAGAAGCACTCGGCCAAGCTGATGGTCAAGGGCAAGTCCATGGTCAGCGAGGAAATCGAGCTGAACCACGCCGCCGAAGCCGCCGGCATCGGCGCGCTGGAATCGGACATGGGCGAGTACATCGTCCAGCTGGCCCAGGAAAAGCCGTCGCACATCATCATGCCGGCGATTCACAAGACCAAGGAGCAGATCGCCAAGCTGTTCCACGAAAACGTGCCGGGCGTCGACTACACCGACAACGTCGATGCCCTGATCCAGATCGGCCGCAACGTGTTGCGCCAGAAATTCCTGGAAGCCGACATCGGGCTCTCCGGCGTGAACTTCGCCGTCGCCGAAACCGGTACCCTGTGCCTGGTCGAGAACGAAGGCAACGGCCGCATGTGCACCACGGCGCCGCCGGTGCATATCGCCATCACCGGCATCGAGAAGATCGTCGAAAAGCTCGAACACGTACCGCCGCTGCTCTCGCTGCTCACCCGCTCGGCCACCGGCCAGAACATCTCGACCTACTTCAACATGATCTCCAGCCCGCGCAAGCCGGGCGAGAAGGACGGTCCGGGCGAAGTGCACCTGGTCTTGCTTGACAACGGCCGCAGCCAGGCCTACGCCGACGAGCAGCTGCGCAAGACGCTGCAATGCATCCGCTGCGGCGCCTGCATGAATCATTGCCCGGTCTACACCCGCATCGGCGGCCACGCCTACGGCACGACCTATCCCGGCCCGATCGGCAAGATCATTTCGCCGCACATGCTCGGGCTGGAAGCGACGGCCAACATGGCCACCGCCTCGTCGTTGTGCGGTGCCTGCGGCGAAGTATGCCCGGTCAAGATTCCCATTCCCGAACTGCTCATCCGTCTGCGTGAAGAGTCCTTCACCGCACCGCATGCCAATCCCGCGATGCGTGGCCAGGGCGCCGGTCACAATGCGCGAACCTCGGCGATCTGGCGTGCCTGGAGTGCAATCTACAGTTCCCCCGCGCTGTACCGCACCGCCTCCTGGCTGGCCAGCCGCTTCCGCTGGCTCACCCCGCGCAAACAGGCCGGCTGGACTTCGGTCCGCACCCCGTTGCAGCCCGCCTCCAAGCGTCTGCGCGACCTGATCAAGGAACGTCCCTAATCCCTCTTACCCGGAGCGCCGGCACCACCGGCCTCCGGGATTTTTTTGTCTCGGCGATGCCGCTCGCAACCGCAAGTCCTCTATAAGACACAAGAGAAATGAACGCACTGATCCAAACCCTCCAAGCCGCCCTGCCCGACCGCCAGGTGGTGACCGACGATCTGCGCCGTCTCGCCTATGGCACCGACGCCAGCTTCTATCGCCTGATACCCCAGGTCATCGCGCTGATCGAAAATGAGGACCAGGCGCGCAAGGTCCTCGCTGCCGCCCGCCAACACAAGACGCCGGTCACCTTCCGTGCCGCCGGCACCAGCCTCTCCGGGCAGGCGCTTTCGGATGGCGTACTGGCCCTGATCGGCGAAGGCTTTGCCACCTTCGAGCTGGCCGACGATGCCAGCCAGGTCCGCGTCGGCCCCGGCATGGTCGGCGGCGAGGTCAATCGCCGCCTGGCCCCGCTCGGCAAGAAGATCGGCCCCGACCCCGCGTCCATCGGTGCCGCCAAGATCGGCGGCATCGCTGCCAACAACGC